>NZ_BDSM01000004.1:0-165682 GCF_003112475.1 Microcystis sp. 0824
AGTATTTAATACCAGTCGATTAACTGCTTGATGAGTGACGATAACACCCTTGGGTATTCCTGTAGAACCAGAAGTATAAATAACGTAGGCTAAATTATCCGCAGAAACTGTGCTGTTCAGATTCTCCAGACTTGCCTGATTAATTTGTTGCCAATCTTTGTCTAAACAGATAACAATAGTCTGATGATTTGGCAAGGAATTCTGTAAAGATTCGCAGGTTAATATTATTTTAACTTGGGTATCTTGGAGCATGAAGCTAATGCGTTCTTGGGGATAATCTGGGTCAATAGGAACATAAGCTCCACCGACTTTAAGAATAGCCAATAATCCCACAATCATGTCTAAGGAACGTTCTAGACAAATCCCCACTAATTCATCTGGTTTTACTCCTAATTTTTGCAGGTAATGAGCTAATTGATTAGCACGACAATTTAATTCATTGTAGGTTAATTGTTGATCTGAACAGACCACCGCTACCGCGTCGGGTGTGCGTTTTACCTGTTCCTCAAATAATTGATGAATACACTTATACTCAGGATAGTCAACTTGAGTATTGTTCCACTCAATTAATAACTGATTAGTCTCACTTTCTGTCAGTAAGGGTAATTGGGAAATCCGCGCTTGAGGATTGGCCACAATTCCCCCTAATAAGTTGAGAAAATGCCCAGATAATCGCTCAATAGTGCTACTCTCAAACAAATCAGTATTATATTCCCAGACACCTTTTAAGCCATCATCGGTGTTAACCATAGCTAAGGTTAAATCAAATTTAGCTGTAGTATTTTCCGGTGGCAAATCTGTCACCGTTAATCCCGTCATTGCAATCTGAGACTTGGGTGTGTTTTGCAGGACAAAAGCGACTTGAAATAGGGGAGTATGGCTCAAATCCCGTTCCGGTTGCAACGCTTCGACTAACATTTCAAAGGGTAAGTCTTGATGCGCGTAAGCATCCATTGTCACTTCCCGAACACGGGTTAATAACTGACTAAAACTCGGATTATCTGATAAATCCGTCCGCATCACTAAAGTATTAACAAAGAAGCCGATTAAACCCTCAATTTCGCCGCGATTCCGGTTAGCGATGGGAGTTCCTACTAAAATATCACTTGACCCTGTATAACGATACAATAAAGCATCAAAAGCAGCCAACAGCGTCATAAATAATGTCACCCCTTGTTGGCGACTTAATTCGGTCAAAGCTTGGCTAAGTTTGGGGGAAAGGGAAAATTCTTGCTGAGTACCGACAAAGCTTTGCACCGCAGGTCGAGGGTGGTCTGTGGGAAGCGATAATAAAGGGGGTGCAGCTGTTAGTTGATTTTGCCAGTAATTTAATTGACTTTGTAGGACATCCCCTTGTAACCATTGTTTTTGCCAGAGTGCAAAATCTGCATACTGAATCGGTAAGGGAGCTAAATTTGCAGGTTGATTTTGAGTGTAAGCATTATATAAGCTGGTCAATTCGTGAATAAATACTTCGATTGACCAACCATCACTAATAATGTGGTGCATACACACTAATAAGAAATGTTCCGTCTCCGATAGCACCACTAAAGTGATTCTGATTAAGGATTCTTTGGCTAAATCAAAGGGTTGAGTGGCTTGTTTTTGCTTTAATTGCTCTGTTTTTTCTGCTTGCTCCTGGATGGGTAAATCTTGTAAATCAACGACCGATATTGTCTCCCTTGTTGTTTGAATAATCTGAGTCGGTTGTCCATCAATCGTGACAAAATTAGTCCGTAATACTTCATGGCGATCACAGATTTCTAGTAAACTTTGTTCTAAGGCCTTTTGATTGAGGTTGCCTCGGAAATGCAACACCATCGGTATATTGTATAAAGCGCTATTTGGTTGCAATTGATCTAAAAACCATAAACGCTGTTGAGCAAAAGATAGAGGTAATTCTGTATCCTTAGTTCTCGGTAAAATCGGGGGTACTGTTAGAGTGAGATTTTGCTGCTGTAATTGTCCAATAAGATGCGCTAATTCGGCTACCGTAGCTGCACCAAATAAACTCCGCAAAGGTAGTTCTATTTTAAATAAACTCCGAATCCGAGAAACTAATTGAGTTGCGAGGAGAGAATGGCCGCCAATTTCAAAGAAATTATCATAAATTCCCACTTGCTCTATTTTGAGTATTTCTGTCCAAATTTGCACCAACATCTCTTCAATTCCATTGCGTGGTGCTACATATTGATCCCGGCGATTTCCTATTTTATCTGGTGCGGGTAAAGCGCGACGATCTACCTTACGATTAGTAGTAAGGGGTAAAGATTCCAGAAAAACAAAAGCTTGAGGAACCATATACAAAGGCAATTTACTGGACAGAAACTGACGCAGTTCACTAATCATCGGTATCCGTTCGTAATGAGCTACTATGTAGGCGACTAAATATTTATCCCCCGGAGTATCTTCCCGAATAATTACACAAGATGTTTGTACATCAATATTTTGGTTAAGTACCGCTTCAATTTCTCCTAACTCAATACGGAATCCGCGAATTTTAACCTGATTGTCAATCCGGCCAAAACATTCAATATTACCATCGGGTAAATAACGCGCTAAATCTCCCGTTTTATACAAACGATTGAACGGTGAATGAGCAAAGGGATTGTTAATAAATTTTTCAGCAGTCAATTCGGGCCGATTCAGATAACCCCGCGCTAAACGAACACCGCATAGATGCAATTCTCCCTTAACTCCAATGGGTACAGGTTGCAGATTTTGATCTAGTACATAAGCTTTTGTATTAGCAATAGGACGACCAATCAGCACTGAATTGATTTTCTCTGACTGATAATCTAGCAAGTCATGAACTATGGCGGTTACAGACGCTTCTGTGGGGCCATAGACGTTAATACATTGAACCCGTTTCCCGACCATTTGTCGCCAAATATTGACGGTTTCTGGTAACACTGCATCCCCTCCCACGGCGACGACCCGCAGACTGGATGGTACAGTAGCTAATGATTGGGAAACGGCGATTGCCCATTCATGCCAATAGGCGGGGGTAATATTTAAAACGGTGAGGCTTTCTTGTTCAATAAAATCGGCAAAATCAGTCAAAGTTGGGAACATTTGCCCTGGTCTTAAAACCACTGTGCCACCTTTTAACCAAGTGGGAAAAATTTCTTCGGCAGCGACATCAAAGCCAAAGGAAGCAAACTGTAAAACGCGATCAGATTCTGTTAAACCGAATACTTCACTAATGCCCCAACTATGATTAACTAAGGCTGCGTGAGTTAACATCACTCCTTTAGGTTTACCGGTTGAACCAGATGTATATAATAGGCATAGTAGATTTTCTGGAACCACTTCACTGAGGGGATTTTCTGGACTTTGAACTGTCAAAATCTCGGCTAATTTATCTAAGACAATTACCCCCACATCTTCTACTGGCAAAGAATCGAGTAAACTTTCTTGAGTTAGCAGTAGAGAAATTTGGGCATCTTCTGACATATAAGTCAACCGTTGCTGGGGATAATCTGGATCTAAAGGTATATAGGCTCCTCCAGCTTTGAGAACTGCTAATAATCCGACAATAACTAACAGCGACCGCTCTAGATAAATGCCAACTAAAACTTCTGAATTTACCCCCAAAGATTGTAAATAATGGGCTAATTGATTCGCCTGGATATTTAATTGTTGATAGGTTAATTCTTGACCTTCAAATACCACTGCTACTGCAGCTGGTGTTCGTGCCGCTTGTTCTTCAAATAAATGATGAACACAATGATGGAAAGGATAGTCTTTTTCGGTGGCATTCCAGTCTTTTAATAATTCTTTTGCCTCTACTTCGGTTAATAATGGTAGTTGGAAAATTGGCTGCTGCGGGTTAACAACCAATGCTTCTAGTAGGGTGATGAAATTTCCTGTTAATCGCTCAATGGTGCTGCGATCAAATAAATCGGTATTATATTCCCATACGCCTTTTAATTCTGCACCGGTATTCTCCATCGCCAGGGTTAGATCAAATTTGGCGGTGTCATTTTCCGTGGTGAGGGGAGTGGCGGTTAATCCTGTTAGTTCCAAGGGAGACGGAGGACTATTTTGCAGCAGAAAATCCACTTGAAATAAAGGCGCGTGACTTAGATCTCGTTCAGGTTGTAGGACTTCTACTAACATTTCAAAGGGCAAATCCTGATGAGCATAGGCATCCATTGCCATTTCCCGTACTCGACCCAATAACTGATTAAAATTGGGCTTACCTGACAAGTCAATTCGCAGAACCAAAGTATTGACAAAAAAGCCGATTAAACCTTCAAGTTCACTGCGATTACGGTTAGCAATGGGAGTACCAATTAAGATGTCTTCCTGTTCTGTATAACGGTAAAGTAAGACAGCATAAGCTGTTAACAGGGTCATAAATAAGGTGACACCCTGTTCCTGGGTTAATTGGGTCAGTTTTTCGGTTAATTCTAGGGAAAGGCTAAAGGGTAAATGTCCCCCAGCAAAACTTTGTTGATTGGGTCGAGGTCTATCTGTTGGTAAAGATAGGAGGGCCGGTGCGCCGGCTAACTGTTTTTGCCAGTAATCTAGTTGCTGTTGCAATACCTCTCCCTGCAGCCATTGTCTTTGCCAAAGGGTAAAATCTCCATACTGGATAGATAGGGGATTTAGAGGCGAAGATAAACCCTGAATATAGGCATTATAGAGGGCGGTTAGTTCCTGAAAAAATACCCCCATTGACCAGCCATCACTGACAATGTGGTGCATACAGACTAACAAAAGGTGTTCCGTTTCAGATAACACGACTAAAGTGGTTCTGATTAAGGGTTCACCAGCTAAATCAAAGGGTTGAATCGCTTGGTTTTGTGCTAACTCTTGGGATGCAATTACTTTTTCACTACCAGATAAATGCTGTAAATCCACAACCGTAACTGTCCAGGTTCGTGTTTGTACAACCTGGGTAGGGATACCATCAACGGTAATAAAGTTGGTGCGTAAAGCTTCGTGGCGATCACAAATTTCTTCTAAACTCTGGATTAAGATTTCTGAGTTTAAAGTTCCCTCTAAACGCAAGGCTAGGGGGATATTATAAAAAGAACTATTCGACTCAAATTCAGCCAAAAACCAGAGACGAGTCTGAGCAAAAGATAAGGGTAATTCTGCTGTTTTGTCCCTGGGTAAAATCGGCAGTTCAGTTAGTTGTTCTCCTTCGGAAATCCGTTGTATTTCCTGGGCTAATTCGGCGATTGTCGGTGCAACAAATAACTCGCGTAAGGGCATTTCTACCTGAAAAGCCTCACGGATGCGCGAAATTAGTTGCGTTGCTAATAATGAATGTCCACCTAACTCAAAGAAGTTGTCGTGAATTCCCACCTGTGCAACTTTTAGCACTTTTGCCCAAATCGAGGATAATATCTCCTCAATGGGGTTACGCGGCGCGATATACTGCTCTTGGCTTTGGAATTCGGGGGACGGTAAAGCACGATGATCGATCTTACCATTGGGCGTTAAGGGTAGGGATTCCAAAATGACAAAGGCACTAGGAATCATATACTCTGGTAACTTGGCTTTCAGGAATTGCCGCAGTTCAGTAACATTAAGCGAATTTTCCTCTTTTGGGGCGGAAATAATCTCTATTTGGGGAATAATATAGGCGACTAAACGTTTCTGATTTGTCTCATCTTCTTGGGCAATAACAACAGCCGTTTTTACCGCACTGTGCTGACTAAGAACGGTTTCAATTTCTCCCAATTCAATGCGAAAACCCCGAATTTTTACTTGATTGTCAATCCGTCCTAAATACTCAATATTACCGTCGGGTAAATACCGACATAAATCTCCCGTTTTATATAATTTTGACGGCTCATTGCCCCCCTTATTAAGGGGGGTTGGGGGGATCACTTCATCCTTCTCAAAAGGATTAGGAATAAATTTCTCTTGAGTTAATTCTGGACGATTGAGATAACCCCTGGCTAACCCGAGACCGCCAATATGTAATTCTCCAGCTACCCCCACAGGAACAGGTTGTAAGAAAGCATCAAGAATATAAACCTGAGTATTACTGATGGGTCGCCCAATGGGAACATTGGTGGTAGTTGGTGAAGTAAATTGGTATAAAGTCGTCGAAATGGTTGCTTCCGTTGGTCCGTAAGCATTTAATAGTCGAGGAAGAGGGGAATATTGACCCGTAATTGTTTGCCATTGCTGGATCTTTGCGGGTTGAATGGCTTCCCCACCAATGACAATTAGTTTAATATTTGAGAGAATTCGCAGATTATCAAGGGTTAATTCAGCGGCTAATTGATGCCAATAAGCAGTAGGAATACCCAAAACTGTTAATTGCCATTTTTGACAACATTGCCAAAAATCCTCACTAGAACGCGACAGATCTTCTGTTCGCAATACCAAGGTCGCACCCGATAACAAACTAACAAAGATTTCTTCAACAGAAGCATCAAAGCAGATAGAGGAAAATTGCAGAATTTGATCCTCTGAGGTAATACCATACTCTCGAATAGTAGTCAGTATATAGTTGACTACTGAGCGATGTTCAATCATTACCCCTTTGGGTTGACCTGTGGAGCCGGAGGTGTAGATAATATAGGCTAAATTGTGCTGATCAACTGCTACCAGAGGGCTAACTGTACTCTGTTTGGCAATTGTTGACCAGTCTTGATCTAAACAGATGGTTGTTCCTTGAAATGCTGGTAATTGTTCCAGAAGTTGTGATTGAGTCAGGAGAATACTAAGTTGAGTATCTTCAAGAATATAGGTAATTCGCTCTTTTGGATAATTAATATCTAAAGGAACGTAAGCTCCCCCAGCTTTAAGTATTCCCAGGATTCCTATTATCATATCTAGGGAACGTTCAACAAAAATCCCGACTAAGCTATCGGATTTTACTCCCAAAGATTGTAGGTAATGGGCTAACTGATTAGCCTTACAGTTTAACTCCTCGTAGGTTAAAAATTCATCTTCTAGTCTAACAGCGATCGCCTGTGGATTTTGTTTTACTTGTTGTTCAAACAACTGATGCAGACATAAATCATTTTTGTAGTCAATTTTAGTCTGATTCCAATCAAATAATAACTGATTACTCTCGCTTTTTGTTAGTAAAGGTAATTGACCAATTACTTGTTCTGGATTAGCAATGATCCCAGTTAATAGGTTAACAAAATGCTCTGATAGTCGCTCAATTGTGCTTTTGTCAAACAGATCTGTATTATATTCCCAAATCGCAGTTAATCCAGCTTCTTTTACCTGTATAGATAAACTTAAGTCAAACTTAGATGTCTTAAATTCTAAAGGCTGACGAGTGGCTTTTATTCCTTCTAAATCTATGCTATCTACAATTTCATTATCTAACCCAAACATCACCTGAAACAAAGGAGTATAACTCATGTTTCTTTCAGGTTGTAGGGCCTCTACTAACATCTCAAAAGGTAAATCTTGATGGTCGTAAGCATCCGTTGCTGTTTCTCGTACCTGTTTTAATAACTCGCTAAAACTGGGATTTCTGGCTAAATCTGTTCTTAAGACTAAGGTATTGACAAAAAAGCCGATTAACCCAGCTAATTCACTACGAGTACGGTTAGCGATGGGAGTACCGACTAAAATGTCTGTTTGTCCTGTGTAACGATAGAGTAGAACCTTAAATGCGGTCAGGAGGGTCATAAATAAGGTGACACCTTTTTCCCGACTCAGCTTATTTAAGCCTTGACTAAGTTCTGGAGAAAGGATACATTTTATCCGATCTCCCTGAAAACTTTGTTCTAGAGGACGGGGATAATCCGTAGGTAGATCTAATAAAGCGGGTGCGGCTGCTAACTGTTTTTGCCAGTAATTTAACTGATTTTGTCGGATTTCTCCCTGCAAATATTCCCTTTGCCAAATTGCAAAATCTGCGTACTGGATTGGTAACTCTTGTAAAAGAGGTTCTAAACTTTTAGTATAGGCATTATAAAGGGTTGTCAATTCCTCAATAAATACCCCCATTGACCAACCATCAGAGACAATATGATGCAGACAAATTAGCAAAAAATGTTCTGTGTCTGATAACTTAAGTAGGGTGGCTCTAATTAGGGAGTCATTGGCTAAATCAAAGGGTTGATGGCTGCGAATTTCTAGCCATTTTTTTATTTCCTGCTCTTCTCGATATTTTGGGCTGTCTTTCCCATTGACAAGCGTTAATTGCCAATTACTTTCTGGTTTGATTATTTGTACAGGATTTCCCTCAATAGTGGCGAAATTTGTGCGGAGGGACTCATGGCGCTGAATAATTTCTTGTAGGCTTTTTTCGAGGACATCTACCTGGAGATTTCCTGCTAAATGCAAGGCCAGGGAAATATTATAAAAGGGACTGTTTGGTTCTAATTGATCTAAGAACCATAAACGCTGTTGGGCATAAGATAGGGGTAATTCTTCAAAATTCATTTTCTTTTTCTTGGTAAAATTGCTGGAACGATGGTATCGGATTTTTCCTGTTTTAACTGTTCAATCCCTTGGGCTAATTCTGCTAGTGTGGCCGAGTTGAATAACTGACGTAAGGGAAGTTCAACTTTCAAGCGATCGCGTATCTGTGCTACTAATTTAGTGGCTAGTAGGGAATGTCCTCCCAACTCAAAGAAGTTATCATTTATACCCACTTTCTCGACTTTTAGCACTTCTGACCAAACAGTTACTAATATATCCTCGATCGGGTTACGCGGAGCAACATATTTTTCTGATGGTTCACTACTAGATTCTGGTGGTGGTAAAGCTCGACGATCTATTTTTCCATTAGCAGTAAGGGGTAAGGCATCTAAAATAACGAAAGCATTAGGTATCATGTAACTGGGTAATTTAGCTTTCAGAAATTGCCGTATTTCGTTAATGGTAATTATTTTTTCCGATTGTGGCACAATGTAGGCCACAAGACGCTTATCTCCTGTTGTATCATCCCTCACTATTACTACTGTTTCCCAAATCTGGGGATGAGATGCTAATAATGCTTCGATTTCCCCCAACTCAATCCGAAAACCCCGAATCTTAACTTGATTATCAATGCGTCCTAAATATTCTAATTCTCCCTTAGGTAAATAACGGGCTAAATCTCCCGTTTTATATAATTTTGACGGCTCATTGCCCCCCTTATTAAGGGGGGTTGGGGGGATCACTTCATCCTTCTCAAAAGGACTAGAAATAAACCTTTCTGTTGTTAATTCAGGACGATTGAGATAACCTTTTGTTACTCCTGCACCTCCCACATACATCTCCCCGGGTACACCAACCGGTACAAGTTGTAAATGTTGGTCTAGTAAATATACTTGTAAGTCGGGAATGGGACGACCAATCACACTAGCTGTACTATCCAAGTCGTTCATACTTAATGGTCGATAGGTGACATGAACGGTAGTTTCCGTAATTCCGTACATATTAACTAATTGGGGGCATTGGTCGCCATGGCGCTGAAACCAAGGTTGTAAGCTGTTAATTTCTAAAGCTTCTCCTCCAAAAATAACTAAACGTAAGCTTAAATCGTTATCTGTTGTCGATGAACGATCCCCCCTTGATAAGGGAAAACTTCCTTTTAAGGATTCTTCAGCTTGAATTAACTGACGGAAAGCGGTAGGAGTTTGATTAAGAATTGTTACTTTTTCTTGACACAATAGCTGATAAAATGCTTCGGGGGAACGAGTTATTAAGTAGGGTACAACTACCAAGCGTCCACCATATAACAAAGCTCCCCACATTTCCCACACCGAAAAGTCAAAAGCGTAGGAATGAAATAGACTCCAGACATCTTGACTATTAAAATTATACCAAGCATCTGTAGCGGCAAATAATCGCACGACATTGCAGTGATTGACTAACACCCCTTTCGGTTTACCTGTGGAACCGGAAGTGTAGATAACATAAGCTAAGTTATCTGGAGTGACCCTGTTTTCTAGATTTGAATGGCTGTTTTCGGCAATTTTTTCCCAGTCGGTATCTAAATAAATAATCTGCGCTTGATGTTGAGGGAGAGTTTCTCCTAGCTTTTGTTGCGTTAACAGCACTGATAATTGAGCATCTTCTAACATGAAGCTTAACCGTTCAATCGGATATTCTGGGTCAAGAGGAACATAAGCACCACCCGCTTTTAATATCCCCAATAACCCCACAATCATCTCTAAAGAACGCTCAAGACAAATACCCACTAATTGATCAGGTTTTACTCCCAAAGATTGCAAATAATGCGCTAAATGATTAGCTCGATTATTTAATTCATTGTAGGTTAATTGTTGATCTGAATATACAACTGCTACCGCTTCGGGTGTGCGTTTTACCTGCTCTTCAAATAACTGGTGAATACACTGAGTATAACTGTATGGTGTATCAGTATTATTCCATTCTAATAACAGTTGATAACGCTCTTTTTTTGTTAGTAATTGCAAGGTTCCTACCGACTCTTGCGGATTAGTAACAATTGTCTCTAATAATGTCTGAAAATGACCAGTCATGCGAGCAATTGTGTTTTGATCAAATAAATCTGTATTATATTGCCAAAATCCTTGGAGAGAGTTGCCTTCTTCTGTATTTGTTTCCCACATTTGTAAGGTGATATCAAACTTGGCGTTAACATTATCTAGAGGTAGATGCGATATTTTAAACTCAGGATTTTCTAATTCCTCCATTGCCACATTTTGTAAAACAAACATCACCTGAAACAAAGGACTGTGACTAAGACTGCGCTCTATTTGCAAAGTTTCGATAATCTGCTCAAAAGGAACGTCTTGGTTAGCATAAGCATTCGTACAAACAGAACGCACTTGTCTTAATAATTCTTCAAAACTGGGATTACCTTCTAAGCGAGTTCGCATCACTAGGGTATTGACAAAAAAGCCAATTAATCCTTCTAATTCTTGATAGTTGCGATTAGCAATCGGTGTTCCTACCAGAATATCATCTTGACCACTATAGCGGAATAATAGAGTAACATAAGCCGCCATCAACGTCATAAATAGGGTAGTTGCTGATTTGTGGCTGAGTTCTTTTAGAGATGCTGTCAGTTTGGCATCTAACTGGAAGGAAAAACATCCACCTCGGAAAGTTTGCACAGAGGGACGGGGTCTGTCCGTAGGTAATTCTAGCAAAGGAGGGGCTGCGGCTAACTGTTGTTTCCAGTAATTAATTTGGTTTTGGATGGTGATAAAACCTTGAGTTTCTCCTTGTAACCATTGCCGTTGCCAAATTGTAAAATCGGCATATTGAATCGGCAATTCTGAGAGAACAGAACCATCATCAAGCAAAAATCCTTGATATAAACTTGACAATTCTTTGAGCAATACTCCCATTGACCAACCATCACTAATAATGTGGTGCATGGTCAATAACAAAGCTGATGATTCTGATTTAAGTTGCACTAAGGTGACTCTTAGCAATATTCCCGTAGTCAGGTCAAAAGGTTGTAATTGATCCTCAGTTGCTAAAAGTTGTAATTGTTGTGACTGTTCTTGTCCTGATAATCCTTGTAGGTCCACAACCGAAATTTTCAGAGTTGCGCGGGGAGCAATTACCTGTACTGGAGTTTCTGCTACTTCCTTAAAATTAGTGCGTAGAATTTCGTGACGACGGACAATTTCGTTGAAACTGCGTTCTAAAATTTCTATATTTATACGTCCCTGAAGATGAACCGCTTTAAACATATTGTAAAAAGGGCTGTCTGGTTCTAATTGCGCTAAAATCCATAGTCGCTGTTGAGCAAAAGAAACTGGAAAAGTCTGAGGTTCGGCGGGATTTTTTCTACTAATTTGGGGGATATTATTGTTATTTTTCGGATAGCCAAAAGACTCTGCTAGTTGCCAAGTTACATTACCTAAAAAGTCAGTGTTGTAGTCATCTTTCCATTGCTCAATGGTGTTAGGATTAATGCTTTGATGTTGATGAAATTTTACATCTCCTAGCATTCTAGATTCGGCATAAATACCGTCAGTCATACGATGCTTTTTCTCTTGGTAGGGTTGCAGCATATCAGGATTAAATTCTACTCCTAAAAACTGACATAAACTCTCTAGGGTTTTCTGTGGCTGCTTAACGATGTCTTCAAATTTAACTTGATACTGACGTTGGGGAGAAACTTGTTGTAAAAATTCGCAGATATTTTGATGGCTAATCAGCCAAACGAGTTCGGCAAGTTCTCGATTATTGAAAGGATTTTGATAGGGAAATATTTGCTCAATTTTAGCTTCTTCATAAGAGTTAATCATTCCTAAAGGATGACGCACCAGATGAATATATAGAGGGTTATCAAAATTTATTTCTGCTCGTTTTAGAGTTTCTAAATCTAGAGAATAGGATGGAGTTTTATCCACTAAGATTTTATCTCCCAACCATCCCTGTAGAAGACGGTAAAACTGTTTGCTAGTCAGATTTTTCTCTTCTAATTCTTCCATAATTGCGATCGCTTTTTCAGCATTACACCCCTTAATTTCCATGATGGTGCGAATTGTTCCTTCCATCCAGAAGTTGTAACGGCCAGAAAATTTCGCCTTTCTTTCCCCAAGGGTATTAAACCCTAGTAGTTCCAATTCTGGAGGTGCAAAAAGCTGTGGATTTCCTCCTAAGATAACGCGGAGTAAGGTGGAACCGCTACGATAAGGAGAAAGGATAAATATAGCTGGTGGATTTTTGCTATTGTCATCATCTATTGGGCTGCTAAGAGCAGGAATTAGGGAGCGCATTTGTAACACTTTAGCTTCAGCAATGCGCTCCTGTGGTAGGTTGTTAATTTCGGTTCTTTCTTTACCTAGTATTTTGGTAACTGCTTTTGGATAATGTTCCTCTATATATCCGGCTAATTCCTTAACAGTCTTTCTGTCAAATAAAACAATAAAGTGAATAATTTCGTTTAGTTGTGCTTGCAGTTTATTAATTAGAATTGCTCCCCGAATTGAATCACCACCAAGCTCAAAAAAATCGTCATCTCTCCCCACTCTGTCAAGTTTAAGGACTTCTGCGAATAGAGAAGCAATCACTTTTTCTAGAGGAGTACGAGAAGCAATAAATTCTGTGTCTAACTGAGTCCGTTGACGCTGGTTTTGAGAATTAATTTTTCGCAGAATTAGTTGAGCATCATATAAGTTATTTCCAATCTCTTCAAAAAACTCTGATCGGATAATTCTCTTAACTGTTTTAGATGAATTTTTAGTAGCTATTTTATGTTCATCACCGAGAGGAGTGAAATTAACTTTAGACGCAATATAACTAGGAAAATTAAATAAATATCTCTCCTCTTTTTCCTGCTGAAATTCTTGACCAACAGTCCTTAAAAAATCCCAAATTGGTTGATTTTTGGGGGTAGGTTTATAAATAAGTTTGAGTTGTTCTAACCCTTTTTGTTGAGCAATTGTACCCAAATAAGCTAACATTTTATGTTCTACACCGCGACCCAATACTCGACAACTGAGCAAAAATGTATCGACAATCAGGGATTTTTCTTGAGCAGTAAATAATAGCAAACCAACTAAACCATAATCCCCAAAACGATCTTTTACTTTAACCACTCGACAGTCTAATTCCCCTAGACCACAAAGTTTTTGAATTTGGGATTCTGAGCGTCGGATAGTTGTTAAGTTAAATTGGTTAGTACGTTGAGTAAGTTGGGCAACTCGCGTCAATTCCTCCGTTTGCATCGGGGAAATCTCTATTTCTAAGTTGAGTTGGCCGAGAAAATCCTCAAAAGAAAGGGAATATTTTTGTAAATTCTGACGCTGAATATTCTGTTGATAAAGATTAGTTCTTTGTTGGTCTTCTTGAGTGGTTTTGAGTTGATCAAAAGCCCAAATATGTTCTAAAAATTTTGGAATATGATCGCAATTTTCAGGAAGTTGTAATGTCAAAACTTCGGGACAGTTTGCTCTAACTTCCCCACACTCAACCGGATTATCATCAATAAAAATAAAGCTATCTAATCCTAGTTGTAATTCCTCCGCTAAGGACTGCAAATTCTGAGATTTTTCTTGCCAGTTAATGCGCCAATTTACTAAATGATTTTCCTTAAGCAACATATCGGGATGTCCTTCAAAAACGGCAAAGACATCCTCTGGTTGATTCTTGCTACATAAACAGATTAACTTTCCTGCTGCTTGCTGTGCGATGATAAATTCTTGTAAAGCTCGAAATGGAGCATCAATTTTCACTCCCTTAACTCCATCTTCTCCACAAACGCCATGCCATAATGTATTGTCGCAGTCAAGGACAATCACTTTGTAAGGAGAGTTTATCAAGGCTAAGATTTTTCGCGCTAATATTGTCCCCAAAGCCGCAAAAAAAGCCAAGGTATAGGGAATATTTCCTAGTTCTTCTCCATAAGGATCATAATAATCTTGTACAGGATAAGTCTTGAGTAATGCTTGACTTTTAATTAGATATATGCTAGGGATATTCTGGAGATCACGGTCTAATTGTTCTTGTAATTTCTCATGTAAACTATTGAACGTTGTATCATGGGTTGGAGAGGGGGGACAGACACAGACTAAATAGGGAATTGGTGAGCGCATTGTCGCCGTTTTCAAGGCATTACCAAAGTCTCTAAGGGTTTGCTCTAAGGTCAATTCGGCCTTGTTTTTACTTCCTTCCCAGTCTTCAAACCTAACCAGAATCACATTAACCCCATTTTGATTAGTCGCTAAAAGACTAGCAGGATTGAGTAATTCTTGAAAGACTTGATTGTACTGAGCAAATTCTATTGAATAAGGAAATCCTATTTTTTTGAGCCAATATGACAGGGAATCCTCCACTGGTTCACTGGTAAATGTAGCTGTAATAACGATTTTATGATTAGCAAGGGCTTTCATTATTGGCATGGGTTACTCTGTTGGCAGCGACAATACGAAGTCTATCTGATTTTATCTTCAAACGGTTTTCCTAGTTAATCCAATATATCAAAATTTATAGCCAAATTTCTCTATATCTCTGCTAAAGGATTTTGCGATAATCTCAATAGTATCATCATCGTAATATTCACGGTAGTTGCCATGTTTTGAGGAATTAATATGAGGTAAAGTCGCATTTTTACCAAGTTTTTCACATAGGACACTGAAGTCGTTATTAAGATTTTCAAAACGGCAGATAAAATCTACTAAAATTTTCCCTTCATGATCTGTAATCCAATCCAACTGAGGCATAAACATTTTAGGGATGTCATAATAGAAAGGATCTTTATTCCCGTAGGTCAACTTAACCCACTCTTTAAATTTTATTGGTTTTGTCCTTAAATTTGTCTGATTGGTTTCAACACGATAATGAAAGTGAGAAATAACTTTGTCCCAAGGATTTCTAACACTTGTAAATTTATATACTCGCTCCCACCTTTGTTTGCCCATTTCGTCAATTTTTTCTAAAGCAGTTTTATGCTCAAAAGGTAAATTTAGAGATTTCTCAATACTTCTGCCACCTGTCTTATTAATATGAATAAAGACAACATTGCCAAAATAGCGTTGACGCAAAAGTTTAACTTGTTCACCGACATAATAGGGAATATATAGTATATCTGTAAACTCTATTTTCTGATTAGCAAAGGCTGGCATTACTGGCATGAGTTAGTCTGTTAAAGGCGACAGAAAGACAAAGTTGAGAAAAGCAAAACAAGAAGCTAAGGGTAGCAAGCAGCACAGGAGGAGCATAGCCGACCCTCGTCCCCTGAAATCATATCACAGATCACAGAGAAAAAAAACTTGTCACAGAAAACAATTTGTCATGGTCAACGAAATTCGGTAATATGTGGTAGTCTGAGAAGCGCTCACTAGCTCTAGCTATCAAAACAATGGTTACTTGTAGTAAGATAACGAGGGTTAAAAAAGCAGTAGCAGGGGGGCTGAGAAAGCGATCACTCTATGCTGACAGATAAAGCGACGGGAGTATGTTACCACAAATCAAGTACAATAACCTTAAAATTGTCGGGGAGCATTATATTTTCGCCAATTGCCTTCTACTCCGCCAATCCAGCCAAAATCTAAAATCATTCCAGCAAAATGTCCACAACTCAAATATAAATGCTATATGTCCGCCAAAGTCCCTCAAGATCGATCGACGACTAATATTATCTCCGATGTCAGCAAATTTTGGCACAGTGTCAAGCTGATCGCTGCTCCCTATTGGTATCCTACCGAGTCGGGGGGAAGGACTTTTGCCGATGTGATTCAAGCTTGGGCAATGCTCATCCTACTAATCGGGGTAATCCTAGGAGTTGTGGGATTAAATGCCTTCAATAGCTTTGTTAGTAATTACTTAGTTGATGTCATTCTTGAAAAAAGTGATTTTGATAAATTTGTCAAAACTTTGGTAGTTTTTGCGGTTGGACTGCTCTTTGTCACCCTTTTGGTTGGCTTGCTTAAATTTCTCAGGAAAAGAATCGCCCTGGATTGGTATGCTTGGCTCAACGACTGGATTCTCAACAAATATTTGCATAATCGCGCCTATTACAGAATTAATTTTAAATCCGATATCGACAACCCAGATCAGCGTTTATCCCAGGAAATTGAGCCGATTACCAGTAAAGCTCTCTCCTTTTTTGCCGTTGCCCTAGAAAATGTCCTAGATATGATCACTTTTTTAGTGATTCTCTGGTCAATTTCTTCCTCTGTCGCCATTATTTTAGTCGTTTGGACAATTCTCGGTAACGTCATTGCTATCTATTTTAACCAAGCTTTAAATAAAATTACTCAAGAAGAATTAGAACTTAAGGCTAACTATAATTATGCTCTAACTCATATTCGTAATCATGCGGAGTCGATCGCTTTCTTTGAGGGAGAAAATCAGGAATTAAATATTATTCAGCGGAGATTTAATAAACTCTTAGACAGTGCTAAACGTAAAATTGATTGGGAGAGAGGCACAGAAATTTTTAGTCGAGGCTATCAGGCGGCAATTCAAGTATTTACTTTTGTCATTTTGGGTCCTTTGTATATCAATAGTGAGGGCATTAGTTTCGGACAGGTCGGGCAAGCCTGTTTAGCGGCTAATTTGTTTGCTACGGCGCTGGCGGAATTAATTAGTGAATTTGGCACTTCGGCACAATTTAGCAGTTATGTTGAACGTCTATCGCAATTTTCCCAAGCCTTAGAAGAAGTCATTAAACAACCAGAAAATTTAAGCACGATTACAACTATCGAAGAAACCCAATTTTCCTTTGAAGATGTCACCTTGCAAACTCCCGATTATGAACAGGTAATTGTCGAAAACCTCTCCCTTTCTGTTCAGCCAGGACAAGGTTTATTAATTGTCGGTCCGAGCGGTCGGGGTAAAAGTTCCTTGCTACGCGCAATTGCCGGTTTATGGAATGCAGGCACAGGCCGATTAGTTCGTCCCCCCCTAGAAGAAGTATTGTTTCTGCCCCAACGTCCCTATATAATATTAGGAACCTTGCGAGAACAGTTACTTTATCCCAATCGCAATCAAGAAACCAATGAGATAAAATTAAGGGAAGTTTTGCAAGAAGTCAATCTCCAAAATTTACTAAATCGAGTCGATAGCTTTGATACAGAAGAGCCTTGGGAAAACATTTTGTCCCTGGGAGAACAACAACGTTTGGCTTTTGCCAGGGTCTTAATTACCCGTCCCAGTTTTACTATCCTCGATGAAGCCACAAGTGCTTTGGACTTAAACAATGAGGAAAATTTATATCGGCAATTGCAGAAAACTCACACAACTTTTATTAGTGTCGGACATCGTGAAAGTCTCTTTAACTATCATCAATGGGTTTTAGAACTCTCTAGTAATTCCCATTGGCAACTGCTTACAGTGGAGGAATATCGCCGACAAAAAGTGAAAGAAATTATTAATATTTCTGTCGATAATTCTCAAGATAGGCTCGAAGATTTAGCGAATCAGGAAACCGAGGTCAATCCTAAAATCAATTCTGCCGGGGAACCCCCCCCCGAATCGCCAACGACAACAATCTTAACAGAAGTCGAAGAGGGACTTTCCCATGCACAAATGAAGGAATTAAGCGACTATTCCCTCAGTAGCATTAGAAACAAAGCCAGTCAGGGAAAATCAATTACGGCGAAAGATGGACTGACCTATCGCTATGACAAAGACCCTAAAATCTTAAAATGGCTAAGAGTTTAGCCGATGAGAGACGGGTCAAAAAACAACGTTAAACCATTACACCAACTTAGCTACCAAAAAAATGAATCAAACTCTGGTCAATCAACAACAGTTCTTCCAAGAAATCGTCCAAGATATCGAACAAAATAAAATTGCGATTGCGGCGAAAAAACTGCGTCAACAGGAAGCAGATAGCTGTGAAATTCCGGCTCAGTGGCTGTGGAAAACAGCAGAGGCTTTAGAAACCAACGACTGGAGCATTTTATCAGAAGATTTCATTAATCTGAATTTTATCGGCAAAAATGGTTATTTTCTGATGATTGCTCCCTATCGCATCAATCGTCAGGGAGAACGACAACTCACTTTGAGTGCGATTTACGGAAAAATTCACCAAAATAGTCAACCTTCTATCGAACAACTAGAAAGCTTAACTCGTGAAAAATTTGGCAGTCTAAGACAACCGATTCCCAGAAATTTATCCTTTACTGAAATTGCCAGTTGTGGCACGATTAAAGGTGAAAAGGGGGAGGCTTTTATCGTTCCCCATAGGTGGACTTTTCCCAATAGTGTTCAAGGGCCAGCTTTAAATAATGCCAGTGAGCAAAAAAGACGCTTTTCTGGCTCTAGCTACGAATGTATCCGAAAAATTTTTGAGCCAGAAACGGCCGATTTACTATTAGGACCCCTAGAGGATCAAATTAATGGTGAACGCTATCGTCATCTCGATACCCAATTCCATGAAGCGGGTCATGCTAGTGGGTTGGGATTTGACTTGAAACTCAAAAATAAACTGTTTCAAAACTATACCTATGCCGGAGTCGAGGAGTGGCGCTCAGATAGTTTAGGCTTTGAATTTGCCGATTGTGCTTTACCTGCCGAAGAAGCGGGAAAATTAGTCGCTGTTAATTTCTGCATTCGCTTTGGTTTAGATGCTCACCGTTTAGGGGGTTTAGAAAAAGATGTGGATGTCCACGCTAGTTTGATCAGCTTGGAATATCTCTTGCAGAATGATGCTATTTATCTCACAAAAAATGGTCAATTGTCCCTGCGTAATATTAGTTATCCAGGCTTACTAAAAGCGGTGGAAATACACCGAACAAAAGCTTTATCTCTAACGCGAAGGGAGTTGAATCTAAATAGTCCAACAGGTCTTTTTGCTCTGTATAAAGTAGAGATTCATCCCGCAACCCAATTAATTTTTCAGGGACTAATTGTAGAGCGATGCCGCGGAATTTGGTCAGAGTTACAATAAGTACCTAGGGTTTGCTGTTAACAGGCCCCGGGAGGGATGTTAATCAGCCATGAGCATCCCACCAAAGCCTATTGATGGCGATAGGGATTGGGGTCAACTACTCTGAGTTTCTGGCCCCAGCAAGTGCCGGCTCTGGAATATTAGTCGTTGACTCCTAAGTAGCTGTTTGCAATTAAATAGAAGATAGGTTTTGCACTCGATCCCCCCTGCCCCCCTTAATAAGGGGAGTGCCGACAGGCGGGGGTATCTTAGAGTTTTTTACGCCCATCTACTTACACATTTATTTATATATATCGCTAGATAACTAAAATGTGTTAAGCTAGGCGGTAGCATTCCCTCTTTTTCCCCAGTCGATGACAAAACCAATGGCTGAACAACGCTCTGTACTAAAATTTAATGGCATTGATGATCATATTGATTTATCCCACGGATTTCTTGACATCGATCAGAGTATTACCATTACATTTTGGGCAAAAGGGGAAAATAATTTAGCTACAGAAACCACTCTTTTAGAAGCTGTTAATCAGGAAAATAACCGCGTTCTACATATTACCTTGCCCTGGGGCGATCCCGTGAAACCTGCTATTTTTTGGGATGCGGGAAATGAAGAAGGTTTTGATCGAATTGAAAAAAAAGTCAAGCTTAAAGATTATAATAATTGGACTCATTGGGCCTTTGTCAAAAATGCGACCACGGGCCGAATGCTGATCTATCGCAATGGTATCATTTGGCATCGTGGCAACGGTCATAACCGTGCCTTAACGGGGGTTGAAAAAATCATCTTGGGAGCCTCTGTTAATCTCTCCCATTATTGGCAAGGTTGTCTTGCAGAACTTTCTCTTTGGAATCAAGCGCGTAGCCAAGAAGAAATCCAAAAAGCGATGTATCAATCTCCCCGGGTTGATGACCTTGGCTTAGTTACTTATTTATCACTCAATGGCAGTGCCGAGGATCAAACAAGTTATAGCAATCATGGTATTCTTTATGGGACAACCTGGCAACTAGATAGTCTTCCCTCTAAACCGACCTCGATCCCTAAATCAAAAATTCAGACTAGCAGTAAAGCTAGAAAGAATGCCAGAAGGATAACAATGGTCAACGCAATTTTTAATTCCCTGGAAGAAACCGAAGTGGTTGAACAGGCTGTTCAAGCTGAAAATCAAGAACCTTCCCCGGAAGAGAATCCAGAATCAATTATAATCCCTGAAGAAGCTGCTCTTCCCAAAAATGAAATTGAGGAGATTACTGAAACTGCAATTTCTGAACCGGATATCCTCACTTATTCAAACCAGAAAAAACGGTTAATTATTTGCTGTGATGGTTCTTGGGAAGACTCTACCAGTGCTTACCCCACCAATGTGGTTAAATTCGCCGAATCTATTAAGTATATTGCCGAGGATCAAACCCCACAAATCGTCTTTTTGTCAGGTTCTGGCACCCCCGAAGATAACGAATTTATTAAAAGTTTAGGGAATGAAACTTTTGGCTGGGGCCTTGATCGAATGATTCAAGATGCCTATCGTTTTCTTGTCCTTAACTACAATCCCACAACCGAGGATGAAATTTATTTGTTAGGTTTTAGTCGAGGCGCATATATCGTTCGTTGTTTGGCTAGTTTTATCGATAAATGTGGAATCCTAAAACGCTCTAAGATTAAAGAAATTCCCCTAGCTTATCAACTATATCGAGACCACACCGTTAGTTCCGATAGTGCCAAAGCTCAACAATTCCGTGCCGCTAATGCTAAAAAAATTGAGACAGAAAAGGAAGATTTTCAAGATCGTATTCCAGTTAAGATGTTAGGTTGTTGGGATACAGTTGGCAATTTTGGTATTCCTGATTTAACTCCTTGGTTTCCCCTGGCTAAGTTTTATCATAAAAAATATGAATTTAGTAACACAAAATTAAGTCCGATTATCCAGAATGCTTTTCATGCTGTTGCCATTGATGAAAAACGGAAAAACTTCCCTTCCACTCCGATAAAAGCCAATCCAGAAAATCCCGAACAAGTTGTCAAAGAAGTTTTATTTGTGGGTGAACATACCTGTCTAGGTGGTGGCAAAAAAGAATATCAAGGACTTTCCGATTACCCGTTACAATGGATGATTAATCAAGCCAAAAAATTGGGATTAGAGTTTGACTCAACCACCTCTGAATTTGAGGAATTCCCAATTAAACTAGACCCGACCATCAAGTTCGATAATACTGTTAAAGGATTGTCGGCCTTGGGAGGTGAGCAATGGCGATATTTCAATGCCAAAGTTGTCACTGTTCATCACAGTGTGGTAAAACGATTAAAGGCTTTTTCCGATTATCGTCCCAAAAGTCTTGAACCTTTTCTTCAAGCTTTACTTGACGACGATCAACAGACAGATTAACCTTGCTTTAGAATTAAACTAATCCTTCGCTAGAAATTTGAGGTGATTTTTATGGAACTCGATAACATTATCAAAAAAGTGGCAGGTACTTATTTAGCTTCGGCTATTATTGCTGTCATCGTGCTAATTCTGACCCTCGGACAACCCTTTGTAGTTTTTCTGGGTATTGGAGCGATGGGGTTGGTTACTGTCCTAGGAGATGCAATTGCTCAGTACGGAATTGAAGCGGTTCTGAATGCTTTTTACGCCGAGCGAAGTAAACAAGAATCCCTGGAAACACTTTTGTCTGAAATTGATGCTTTACCTCTGACTGATGACCTGAAATTAAAAACTAAAAAATACTTGACTGACCATCAAGAACAGACAGTAAAACAGGAAGAAACGGTAACTGAGCCAACTCCTGAAAGTCCTCAAACAGTTGTTGTTGAAAATGAACCAGTTGTTGAAAATGAACCGGTTGTTGAAAATGAACCGGTTGTTGAAAATGAACCGGTTGTTGAAAATGAACCGGTTGTTGTTGAAGTGGAAAATGTTTAATTAGGTATTGCTCCCTGTTGCCATAGCTGGGAGCAGAGGATAATTGTTGATAAGTATTGAGAAATTTTTTGGTCTAAGATAGCTATGCTAAATAGGAACTCTCAACATCTGATGACCTATAAAAAAATTGCCATTTATGAGCAAAGCTATCAACTTCCTGTTTTTAAAAATAGATACTTAAAAAATTTTCAGAAAATCATCAAGGAACGTCGGAAATTAATTAAGGAAGGAGTTCGCTACCATTACTATTTTGGTAAGATTATCAAACGAAAAGAAAAAATTACTCAACAGGAAATCTTAATCGAGACGCAGTTATTAATTAAAGACTATAACTTATTAATTAATGGACTAGAAATCTATCAAGACGGATATTATCGTTTTTTACTCCAACTCAGTGACAATCTCAAAAATTTATTTTCCCAAAAATATCAAGAATTAAAAATCTTAGACTACGAGAGAATAAAGTTAGAGATTAAAAATAATAATAATCAAAACATTCTCGAGCAGCTCAAGTTGGAAAAACAGGAAAATTTTCGGGCAATTTTACTACTGGGAAAAACATCTTTTTTGATGTTGAAAAAAACCAAATTACTAGGGGAAGGAGTTCAGAAATTAGCCGAGGATACTCAAAAGCAGAAAAAAATTGTGCAAGCAATTATTCAAGAACTCAAAATTTATGAGGAATTAAATCATTATCAACTCAAATCTCAACGAGTTCGCCAAGAAATTGCTGAGCTTGCCCAAAATGCGATTAATTTTGAAACCTACTTACAGGACTATTTTGCTCCTTTTCAATTATTAATAGAAGAAGTTATTAAGGTGGATGAAGAATTTTATGCAACAGTTGGAGAAATTAAGTATTTGGTAGATAATATTTTTATACCTCAGCCTGATCTGTTAGAAACGTCAGATTCAGCAATAAATTCTGAGTTTTTGCTGAATTTTCTGGCGACTGGTTACGAGAAAGAAGCAAGGTTAAAAGATGCTTTTTCTTCTGATCAATTTAATGATTACTTATTCACTGAAAGTGAATGGTCAGCACAATTTATTTCCCTAGAAAAAACCATCAATAAATTATCTCATCATTTAGCAGAACAAGAGGTTTGTCAAAAAGACACTATTCTAAAAACTCCCCTAGAAATAGTTGTCTCTCAATTCACTCAAAACAATATTGACAAATCTTCTAGTTCCAAAAATCCCCAGACTTCCCCAAATATCTTAACTCAAGAATCGGCGGATCTTGATTATAATCAATTACAAGATTTGCTAAGAAAGCAACAGTGGCAAGCGGCTGATCGCCAAACGACTAAACTACTATTGAAAATTTTGGGTAGGACCTACTGGAATGAGGTTTATCCTCAAGATATTGCTCAATTACCTTGTTCGGAACTGAAAAAAATTGATCAACTTTGGCTTCATTATAGTCATGGTCATTTTGGGTTTAGTATTCAGCAGGCTATTTTCTCTAGTCTCGGTGGTTTAGTGGATTATGAAACCCAAAAGAAACTAGGCGATCGCCTAGGTTGGCGGAAGGAAGGTCAATGGCTCAATTATGAGCAACTAAACTTTCAATTAGAGCCGAATTCTCCCCTCGGTCATTTACCGGTTCATTGGTTGATTTTTGAGGAAAATCTTTGTTATCCATCTGCCGAGGTGGCTGACCATCAAAACTCCGTGGCTTTCTGGAGAGTTGGCAATTGGTTATTGTGGCAACTTCACCTCGTTTTCAGCAAAATTCAAGCCTGTGGAATTATTCCTCTATCTGACTTTTAAAGCCATTATCCTATTAAAAACTGATTTGCTATCAGACTAAATCTGGTTATTAAAGACTGATTATTTATTCCCCTTTTTGCATGAGTGCATGAGTAGAAAACGGGTTTCTCCGAGAAACCCGTTTTCTGTGCGTTACTCAACGGATTTAGTATAACTCTTAATCAGAAAAATATCGCCAAAAAATCCCCCCTTTGATCACGAAGAAAAGGAGGGAAAAAGCTCTTAAGTCCCTTGCCGTTTAGGCCATCCATTCCGTATGGAAAAACTCACCTCTGGGTTTATCGGTACGTTCATAGGTATGAGCGCCAAAATAATCCCGTTGTGCTTGGGTGAGATTTTGCGGTAAATTAGCTCGACGATAACTATCAAAATAGTCCAAAGAAGAACTAAAAGCCGGGACGGGAATTCCCAACTTATTAGCTAAGACTAACACCTCACGCCATGCCTCTTGGCGATCGAGGATACTTTGCTTAAATTCCGGTGCTAACAACAAATTCGGCAGGCCCGGATTTTCCGCAAAAGCCTTGCGAATTTTATCCAAGAAACCGGCCCGAATAATACAGCCGCCCTTCCATATCCGGGCCGATTCCGGCAGACTGATATTATAGTTAAACTCCTGAGAAGCTTTAGCGATTAAAGCCATACCCTGGGCATAGGAACACATTTTCGAGCAGTAAAGAGCATCACGCACCTTATCCACAAATAGTGCCGCATCCCCCGGATAGGTTTCCCCGGGTCCGGGTAACTCTTTTGAGGCTGCCACCCGTTCATCCTTATAAGCGGACATCACGCGAGCATTAACCGCAGCATAAATGGTCGGAATTGGCACCCCCAACTCTAAGGAACTTAACACAGTCCAGCGTCCTGTTCCCTTTTGTCCCGCCGAATCCAGGATTAAATCCACCAGATGATGACCAGTTTCCGGGTCAACATACTTAAAGATATCGGCGGTAATTTCAATTAAATAAGAATTAAGCTCATCGGTGCGGTTCCACTCGGCGAAAGTTTCCTGTAACTGCTGATTGCTTAGTCCTAGACCATTTTTCAGCACATCGTAGGCTTCCGCAATTAACTGCATATCGCCGTACTCGATGCCATTGTGAACCATTTTCACATAATGGCCTGCCCCCCCGGAGCCAACGTAAGTGACACAGGGACCATCATCGACTTGGGCGGCAATTTTGGTTAAAATCGGCTCTAATTCCCGATAGGCGAACTCTGTACCCCCCGGCATCAGGGAAGGACCGTGCAGAGCGCCTTCTTCGCCACCACTGACCCCCATCCCGACAAAACCCAGTTTAGTGGTCGATTCTAGGTCGCGGGTGCGTCTTTCCGTGTCCTCGTAGAGGGAGTTACCGCCATCGATAATCATATCTCCTTCTTCGAGAAGGGGTTTTAATTGTTCAATCACGGCATCCACCGGCGGGCCAGCTTTTACCATGACCAGAATTTTGCGGGGACGCTCTAAAATTTGGACGAATTCTTCTAAACTATAGGCCGCCTTGACATCTTTGCCGACGGCGCGAGTTTCCATAAATTCTTGAGTTTTGCTGGCGGTGCGATTGTAAACAGCGATGGGAAAACCCCGACTCTCCACATTGAGAGCGAGATTTTCTCCCATGACAGCTAGTCCGATAACACCGAAGGTACGTTTAGTCATAGAAATTCAGTCTCGGCTGATGCGTTCTTCCTCCCCTTTTAGCGCCTACTTTCCCTAAGATAGCTAAACTTTCCCTATTTCTTAAGCCTTGACTAATCAGGAGGCAGGAGATAGGAGTCAGTAGCCGGTCGTCAGGAGATAGGAGATTATTTTTTTATTCTCCCAACTCCCTGCTCCCCATCTCCCCAATTCATAATTCATAATTCATAATTCATAATTCCTCAAAAAAATTAATGCTAATGTTAAATTAAATTAAGAAAATCCTCATTCTTGTTATATGCAGTTAACTTGGCTTGATAGTAATTCTTGGTTAATCGAAATCGGGGGAAAACGCCTGCTTCTCGACCCTTGGTTGGTAGGTTCCCTGACTTTTGGTAATTTAACTTGGCTATTTGAGGGCAAAAAAACCGCTAATCATGCCATTCCCCAAAATATCGATCTGATTCTTCTCTCCCAAGGTTTGGAAGATCACGCCCATCCTCCTACTTTACAGGTACTCGATCGCCAAATTCCCGTGGTGGCTTCTCCTAATGCCGAAAAAGTGGTTCGAGCGCTTAATTATACCCATCGCATTTCTTTAACCCACGGCTCTCGTTATATCTTTGACAATGCGATCGAAATTACTGCCGTCCCCGGTTCTCCAGTCGGGCCGACTCTGGTGGAAAATGGTTATGTTATCAAGGAATTAGCGACAAATCAGAGTATCTACTACGAACCCCACGGTTATCATTCTCCTAGCCTCGATTCTCTCGGTAAAATTGATGTTATTATCACTCCTTTGATTGACTTAAAAATACCTTTCCTCGGACCGGTAATCAAAGGACAAGAAAGCGCCTTAGCAGTCTGTCAACGCTTGCAGCCTCAATATATTATTTCTACGGCTGCTGGTGGTGATATCGAGTTTAAAGGGTTATTGATGGCGGTGTTAAGTGCTGAGGGTAGTCCCGAATCTTTTCAAGAATTATTAACATCCCATGACTTGCCGACAAAGGTAATTGATCCTCGTCCTTGGCAACCTTTTACAGTGGAATTAGGCGAGTGCGTTTCTGGTTTGAGCTAATCTGAGTTAAGGGAAGAATAGAAAAAAGTTAAAACTTTCTTCCCGATTTTTATCTAAAAAAGTAGAATTTTTGTTATATCTTTGCTGGCTACAGATGACATTAATTGTTTGAAAAAACTGGCTCTCTTGAATATTAGATGTAAAATGGGTAAAACCCCACACCCCACACCC
Source organism: Microcystis sp. 0824 (assembly GCF_003112475.1). Taxonomy (NCBI): domain Bacteria; kingdom Bacillati; phylum Cyanobacteriota; class Cyanophyceae; order Chroococcales; family Microcystaceae; genus Microcystis; species Microcystis sp. 0824. The sequence goes on from NZ_BDSM01000004.1 coordinate 26,847, forward strand.
CACACCCTGCCCCCAGGAAAAACTTTTTCAGCAAACCCTAATTAAAAGTGGCTCTTCTCTGCTAAATTTTCTATGAATCAGTTGCCCTTATTTTCTCAGTCAAAATCAGTGCGAGACTTTTATCAACCTGATGCCGAAATAATTCTTTATCAAGGAGATACCAATAATTTTATCAAGACTATACCAGATAATTCTGTGAGCTTGATTATTACTTCTCCTCCCTACAATTTAGGAAAAGACTACGAAAAAAAAATCTCTTTGGATACTTATCTGGAAACCCAAACCAAAATTATGCGAGAATTCTCTAGAATCTTGCAAGATAATGGCAGTATTTGCTGGCAGGTGGGAAATTTCGTTCAAGAGGGAGAAGTTTATCCTTTAGATATTTTTTATTATCAGCTATTTAAACAAATGGGCTTCTTTTTAAGAAATAGAATTGTCTGGCATTTTGGCCATGGACTACATACCTCTAAAAGATTTTCTGGCAGGTATGAAACTATTTTGTGGTTGACAAAAACCGATAAATATACTTTTAATCTTGATCCAGTGAGAATCCCCGCTAAATACCCTGGTAAGCGCCATTTTAAAGGTAAAAATATCGGTAAACCCTCTGGTAATCCTTTAGGGAAAAATCCCAGCGATGTTTGGGAGTTTTTAGCACAAGAATGGGATGAGTTACTATGGGATATTCCTAACGTTAAATCTAATCATCCAGAGAAAACTATCCATCCTTGTCAATATCCAATCGAATTAGTAGAAAGATGTGTTTTAGCCTTGACAAATGAGGGGGATTGGGTTTTCGATCCTTTTGCTGGGGTTGGAACTTCTCTGATTGCTAGTATTATGCACAATCGTCGAGTGATGGGGAGTGAAAAAGAAGCAGAATATGTGAAAATTGCCCAAGAAAGAATCGCCGCTTATTTGCAAGGAAATCTCAAAATTCGTCCTTTAGGAAAACCTATTCATCAGCCTACTGGTCAAGAAAAAGTTGCTCAAATTCCCCAAGAATGGCACAATAATATATAGTAATTAACACTGAATCTCCCCAGGAGAGTACAGGTTTTTGCTCTCATATCCTTGGGTTTTAATGCTTACTGCCGTCTAACCCATCCGGCAATGATTGATAAGTTTTTTTGTCACCATTTTTAGAGAAAACTTTGCAGAATTGTGGCGGTTTCTTGTCCAGTTTTTGCCCAACTAAAAAGCTCGGCGCGTTGGCGACTCAGGGATTTTAATTTAAGACGCAATTGGTTATTTTTAGCGATTTGCTGCATTGCCTCTCTCATCTCATCGATACTATAGGGATTAATTAAAATTGCCGCCTCTCCTGTGACTTCTGGGAGAGAGGAAAGATTAGAAGTAATGACAGGGGTTCCACAGGCGATCGCTTCTAGTACAGGTAATCCGAAACCTTCCCAAAGGGAGGGATAAACTAAAGCAGTTGCTTGGTTTAAAAGTTGCGGCAATTTTTCATAGGAAACATAGTTTAAAAATTGCACTCTTTGAGAGATTGATAATGCTTCTACCTGTTGCTGTAGAGCCGGCGTAAAACGGGGGTCAAATTGACCGACAATTAATAATTGATATTCGGGATCGATTTGGGAAAAAGCAGTAATTAAACGACCGAGATTTTTATGAGGATCATAACGACCAAGATAGAGAAAATAGGGACGAGTCGCCAGATTTAGCGGACGAAAATTGTGAGAATCATAGCCAGAAAGAATCACGGTTATTTTGTCAATAGGTATGTTAAAAAACTTATTAATATCGGCGGCCGTTGCTTGGGAAACAGCGATAATATGCGTGGCTTTTTTCAGGACTTGGGGTAAATAGTATTTATTATAAAAAGTTAGCGGAGAAAATTTCGGGAATCGCAGGGGAATTAAATCATGGACTGTGACAATATAGCGGCAATTTCCATAAATAGGTGCTTCGGGAATGGGGGTAAATAGCAGGGAAGACTTTAATTGTTGATAGGTTTGATAGAGTTGGGTTTCTGTCCAAATTAAGCGCCTAATATTGCCTTGAGTTCCCTGTTCCTGGGTGAGGTTTGCCGACACAGGATAGGTGTTAAAATCTGGGTAACTATTAGAAGTGATTAGGGTAGGATTTAAGTTGGCTAATTGGGGAATGAGATTTTTAGTATAGGTAGTTAATCCAGTATATTTAGTACCTAGAAAAGCGAGATTGATTAATAATTGATAATTTTTATTCATAGATATTTGCTAGTTATTATAAAAGAGAAAGATAAGCTTTTATAGTAGCTTGTGCAGTTTTTTGCCAAGAGAATTTTGCCGCTTGTTTTTTTCCTTTCGTGATTAATTCTTGACGGAGAGAGGTATCACTAATAACTTGATAGATTGCCGCAGCAATTTCTAGGGGATTATCCGGATTAATTAATATTGCCGAGTCTCCCGTGACTTCGGGTAAGGATGCAGTATTAGCAGTTACCACGGGACAACCTAAAGTCATCGCTTCTAAAACTGGTAATCCAAAACCTTCATAAAAGGAAGGATAGATAAAAACATCGGCTTTTTGATAATAATCTGCAACTAAGTCATCGGCAAGATAATCAAGATGTTGGATACTATCTCGAAAGGGAGACTGAGATATTTTCTCAAAAATTGGTTGATACTTCCATCCTTTTTTGCCAATCAGAATCAGATTATGGTCTAATTTATACCTGTCCTTGAGATAGTTAAAAGCATCGATAAGATTAATAATATTTTTTCGTGGTTCTAGGGTACTAACAAAGAGTAAATAGGGTTTAGTGATAGTTAGAGATGAGGGAGAATTGGGGAGGGAAGAATAACGACTTGCAAGGGGAGTAACAAAAATTTTCTCTGGGTTCACATCTAAATATTCGATAATATCTCGTTTGGTACTTGCGGAGTTAGCAATAACTAAATCTGTCCATTGTAGAGATTGTTTAATGCGTTGGGTGTAGGTTTTGACAATCCCCGTGACAAACTCAGGATATTTCATAAAAGTAACATCATGAATAGTCATAACTTGACGACTCTGACGACAAGGATACACCACATGATCCAATCCGTGGAGAATATCGGGAGAATCAAGAAAGTTTTCTAGATAGGGAATTAGAGGATTAGGAAATCGGGTTAAGATATTGCTAAGACTGACGGGAATTGGTAAACATTTAACCTCTGGATAGGATTGCAGTTTTTCGGGAATAGAAAGATTACCCCGCAGCCAGTTTTTTACCGATGGTTGAAAACAGAGGGACAGGGAAAAGTTTTCTTGGTTTTGTAATTTAGCTAATTCGGCAATCAGGTGATAAGCATATAATCCAATTCCGCTAGGATTTTGTCTTATTGGTGTACCATCAACTAAAATTTTAAGCATTTGCGGTTAGATGAGATTGACGGGATAGATATTTTTAACATTACACATTCAATTGTCAATCTTGCTCGCTTAGGACAAGATTAAAATCGGCAATAAACTCCACCCTAATAGTTAATCTTACCCTATAACGTCCCTAAATAGCAGCCTTTTTGGGCTAGGTTACGGCGAATACTTAATTTATCGGGCAATTTTTTCGATTATTGTCCCTTCACCTACCCTATTACTATGATTGTCAACGGGTACTTATAAGCTAAGACCTATTTTAATCGCCTATCCTTAGATTAGCTGAATCTCCTTGACGAGAAACGCTGTAATTAGTTATAATTAGGGAAGAATGGCTTCCCCGTACTTGTGGTGAGCGGAGATTTCTCAAAAGTTATCTCAGGGATGGCTTAGTCCCCTACAGAATCACTAACATCGGGTAATGCTGAAAAATACTGATTAACTAACTAATGTTTTCACTATGTTTAATCGCTTAGTATCTTTTAAATCTTTAGAAGGCCATGAAGGTGAGGTTAAATGTCTAACTTTTTCCCAAGATGGTAAATTTTTGGCTAGTGCTGGAGATGATGGTAATATTCTAATCTGGGAATGGAGAAAAAATCAGAAGTTTTATTTAAATAAAAAAATTGATCAAGTTTTTGAAGATGATATAAATAAAATGTTTGGAGATCTAGAGGAGGGGATTGGAAATATATTTGGAAATAAGGGTGGAATCGCTATACCTAAAATTAATGATATATTCTCAAAACCACCTCAAGTAAAGATTTCGGAGATTGATGATATATTTCCAAGACATAGACATAAAAGAATCAACTCTGTTGCTTTTAGTCCCTGTCAAGGATTTTTGGTCAGTGGAGGAGATGATCAAACCGTAAGAATTTGGTCACTGGAAACTAAAGAACTAATCTCTACCTTAACGGGACACCAAGACAAAGTTACAGCAGTAGCTGTTCATCCCGATAGGGAAATTATTGCTAGTGGCAGTGAAGATAAAACGGTGAAAATATGGTCAGTAAAAACTGGAGAAATTCTTTCCACATTACAAGGTCATAGCGATAAAGTCCTAACAGTTAAATTTAGTCAAAATGGTCAACTTTTAGCCAGTGGTGGCGGCGAAAATGACAAAACGGTAATTATTTGGAATCTGGGAGAAAAGAGCAGTATTACCTTAAAAGGTCATTCCGATTGGTTTGGAGGTATTTTATCGGTAGATTTCGGCAGTAATAACAAATTTTTAGCCAGTGGCAGCAAAGACAAAACTATTAAAATCTGGGATATTAAAAGAGGTACAGAGGTAAAAACTCTCAGCGAACATAGTGATCATATCAATTCAGTTAGTGTTAGTCCTAATAATCAACTATTAGCCAGTGGTAGTGATGATAAAAGCTTAAAATTATGGGATTTAAAAGCAGCAGGAAGAGTAATTATTTCTATTCCCCATCCCCAGAAAATCTATGCGGTTTGTTTTAGTCCCGACGGTAATTATATCGCCACGGCCTGCCAAGACAAAATCGTTAGAGTTTATGCCACTTCCGAACTACAATCTTTAGCAAGTTGAACAATCTTTGAGCGCACCAGATGCTTATCGGTGTCTAATTATCCACTAGAGATTGCTGCCGGTCTGTTCCTCTCGGAAGTAAAGCTGATATAATTGACAGCTAGGCTGGGCTAGGTCGCCTTTTAACTGAATTAAACCCATACTTTCCAGTTTATAGGCAGTAATCGGTTCTAATCGCGCTCCCTTATCGGGAGAATTAACCACTTCCCCCATCGCCGTCAATAATTCCGGCTGTTTTTGCAGATTATCCCAGTGATGACGCAGGTGTGCCGCATAAATTCCCCCTTGGGTAGCAGCATTAGGGAGAATATTTTTTTCCCCGCGCACCAGCGCTTCCAGGGCCAAACGGCTAAGATAGGGATGACCAGCGACTAGAGCAATTAAATCCCTAAGAAAACGCTGATTATCGTCATTTTTGGGCAATCCGTAGCTACTAGCCAAGTTTTCCAGTTGTTCGAGGCTAAAACCGGGTAATTTAATCGCACGACCGACATTAAAGGGAGATTGATTAGCGTCCAATTGAATATAGATTTCCGTGGAATTAGCAATCGCTAACCGCAAATTCTGCCAGATTTCCAAATTATTAGCTTCTTCGTGCCAACAGCGCAAAAGCGGCAGAAAATCCCTAGCGATGTCCGGATACTCGAAAATTCTGTCTAAATTATCTAGGGCCAAAAAGAGCGGCCCGTTAATCTGTTCCAAAAGATAGGACTGAAAATAGGTTTGACAACTGATTAAACTGCCAAATAGTTCCTCATCCCAATATTCATCTAATTGCGGCTTTAAACCCAATTCTCGGCTAACATTTGCCGAAAACCAGCGACAAAATCGGTCTAAACTGGCAAACATCGCCTTTTCTGCCACTTGACAATTAATATAAACTGTGCTATGTCCCCAACTATCTGCCTGAGCGAGCAGATGTTTAAGCAGAGAAGTTTTACCGGTCTTTTCGGGGGATTTAATGCGAATGAGTGACCCCGGACGATTAATTTCTTGATAACAGTCGCTTTCGACGGGAGGGCGGCTAATATAACTATCTATAACCGATTTTTCTGCTAGTATCGGGACGGGTTGATTTCTCCATTCAGGATATTTGATATCTTTGAACCATTCTCGGAGGATTTGGAACTTACCCGGCCCTTTACTACCTAATTCGAGTTCGGGACAGCCATTATCTTTATCTGCCGAGAAATAGCTATAGATTTTGGTCATTTGTTTTTTATAGGTTTCATGGCTGGCAGCCTCAGCCATTTCCCAAATTTCCTCATCGGGTTTACGCCAATTTTCGTAGGCAAAACGAACTAAAAAAATCTCCTTTAATTTGCCTTGAACACCGTATTCTCTAGCTAGATGTTTGAGAAACTCGTCCCATCCCTGTGGTTTCATCCCGTTCTACTTTATTCTACTTATATTCCCTTTTTTTCCATGTTAACCCCTTTTTCCCTCTTGGCAATGGGACTGACATCCGAGAGAAAAAGCCCTATGGTAAAAATAGGTCAATTACCTGATGGTGTCTAAGGGAGTAAAACCATGAAAATCTCGTTAACCTTGTTTGTTGTGGTCTCCTTGCTGTTAGGTTTTCTTCCTCACACTTTAGCGGTTAATAGTCAAGATAACCATTTTGACCGTTCCTCTTCGCCGCTAATTTTACAAAACCGTGACTGTAAGGGTGATAAGGACGATAATTGCAATTAGTCCTGATTATCTCGGTTAAGGTTGTTAGTCTATATCCCCCACCGATGAAAAAATCGTGGTCGGGATTTTTTTTATCTCATCGGCTGCAGATAGCTTTTATCAAGATAATTTCTAGATTCAAGACCAATTATCTCAAGAAGTCGCCTGTAATTCCTCTAAACGTGCTAAAACTTCGGCACTGTGAATGGCAGGATTTACCCCTAAATAAATCTCTTTTAAAATCCCTTGCGGATCGATAAGATAGGTATGACGCAGGGAAACATAACCCATCCAAGAACCATAGGCTTTACTAACATCTCCGGTAGTATCTGCCAGTAAGGGAAATTTTAACCCCTCCGAGTCGCAAAATTCCGCATGAGAATCGACATCATCGGCACTTACCCCTAAAACTTGCGTATTTTTAGCCATATATTTCGGCAAATCCTGCTGAAAACGCCGCGCTTCTAGGGTACAGCCGGGGGTAAAATCCTTGGGATAAAAATACAAAACTACCCACTTACCCCGATAATCCGATAGGGAAATATTCCCTTCTCCCGTGTTAGTCGGTAGGGTAAAATCGGGTGCCGGTTGATTTAAAGGGGGTTGGGGGCCACCTAAAGCGTTAGCATCGGGAATAATGGCAAAAAATGCCAGAATTACTACGCTTAAAAAACTCAACAGTTGACGACGAGACATAATCAGTTATCAGTTATCAGTTATCAGTTATCAGTTATCAGTTATCAGTTATCAGTTATCAGTTATAGTCATTTCAACTAAGATTGAGAATATCAATGCCAGAGTTCATAAGGGTTTAACTGGTCTATAGCGGTTTTCGCATCTGTGTGGCACACTTAAACCTTTGCTGATTAAGCTGTTCAGGATCGGGAATGTACCTCTTGTGAATCAGAAACGCTATAGATTGTATCAGACTTATCTGAAATGATTATAGCAGTCATTTTAGTAAAAAATCCTAGGGTTAGGGGACAAGGGGTTATGCTTCTAGCTTAATATTCTTTACATAACTTGACAAGGAAAGGGCGAGGTAAAGAGGGAAAATAGATCGAGCTTGTCTTCATCTGCCTAACGATCATGTCTATTGTCACCCTTAACCCCCTTCAATCCCATCAAGATTTAGTCATCGATCCAGCCAAAATCACGGGATTACGGGGAAAAATCACCATCCCAGGCGATAAATCCATATCCCATCGCTCCCTGATGTTAGGGGCGATCGCCGAAGGGGAAACCGTTATTCATGGGTTATTATTGGGCGAAGATCCCCGCAGTACCGCTAGTTGTTTTCGTGCCATGGGTGTGGAAATTTCCCAACTCAACAGCGAGAAAGTGATCGTCAAAGGTAGGGGTTTAGGCAATCTTGAGGAACCTTTAGAAATCCTCGACGCGGGCAATTCCGGCACGACGATCCGCTTAATGTTAGGATTATTGGCCGGTCATCGGGACCGTTTTTTTGTCGTTACCGGTGATGCTTCCCTGCGATCGCGTCCCATGTCCAGGGTGGTGAAACCCCTCAAAGAAATGGGGGCGCAAATTTGGGGCAGAAAAGCCAATTCTTTGGCTCCTTTAGCCGTTTCTGGGGAATCTCTGCAACCGATCCACTACTATTCTCCCGTCGCTTCTGCACAGGTGAAATCCTGTCTTCTCCTCGCAGGACTGTTAACGGAGGGGAAAACCACAATCACGGAACCCGCTTTATCTCGCGATCACAGTGAACGGATGCTGCGCGCTTTTGGGGCAAATATTGAGGTGGATGGGGAGACTAATAGCGTCACGGTGACGGGTTATCCCACTTTAACTGGACAAACGGTGATTGTACCGGGAGATATCAGTTCGGCGGCCTTTTGGTTGGTAGCGGGGGCAATCGTGCCTAATTCCGAGTTATTAATCGAAAATGTGGGAATAAACCCGACTAGAACCGGAGTTTTACAGGTTTTACAGGCAATGGGAGCAGATATCACCCTCGAAAATCAACGGGTGGTGACGGGGGAACCGGTGGCGGATCTGCGGGTGAAATCCAGTCCACTACAGGCAACCACGATCGCCGGTGAGATTATACCCCGTCTGATCGATGAAATTCCGATTTTGGCAGTAGCGGCGGTTTTTGCCCAAGGAACGACAATTATCAAGGATGCCGAGGAATTACGGGTGAAGGAAAGCGATCGCCTGACGGTGATGGCCACCCAACTCGATCGCCTAGGGGCAAAAGTAAGGGAATTACCCGATGGTTTAGAGATTACCGGCGGTACGGGCCTAGTCGGCACGGAAGTGGACAGTTTTACCGATCATCGCATTGCCATGAGTCTAGCGATCGCTGCCCTCAATTCCCGTCAACCCACCACTATCCATCGCGCTGAAGCGGCCGGCATTTCCTACCCCGATTTTGTTAGCACCTTACAGCAAATTTGTCAAGAGTAGAAATATTAAGTTTTTCTGCGAGTGGGTGAGAGGTAACTGGTACAATTGCAGGATAAATCACAGAGTAGTGGGCCACCTGTGTGATAATCGAGTTCATCGATCGAAATAGCGGAAAATAGAAGCGTCCCTCATTCAAATTTCCCTGAAAAATATCTCCCTATCTACTCCACTCCCGTCTTCTATTCCCCACCGATAATGGAAATCATCGCCCAATTAGAGAAAGTTTCCTATATTTATCCCGAATCCTCCAATCTAGTGCTTAAAAATATCTCTTTAGCAATTCATCGAGGAGAATTTTTAGGTATTATCGGGCCCACAGGTGCAGGAAAAACTACTCTCTGTTTAACTCTTAACGGTATTGTCCCCCAATTTTACGGAGGGCGTTTTTTTGGTTATGCAACAGTAGCCGGTTTAGATACTTTAACCCATCCCGTTAGCACCTTGGCCCGCTATGTGGGGGCAGTATTTGAAGATCCCGAAACGCAACTTTTAGCCACTTCGATAGAAAATGAAATCGCTTTTACCTTAGAAAATTTACGGCTACCGCGAGAGGAAATTAAAGCGCGTATTCCCAAAGTTTTAGCGGCAGTCCGGTTAGAGGGAATGGAAAAAAAATCCCCGGGGGAATTATCAGGAGGACAAAAACAACGATTAGCGATCGCCGCTGCCCTCGCAGTTCAGCCCGCTTTGTTAATTCTCGATGAACCTACCTCCCAACTGGATCCGGTGGGATCCCAGGAAGTTTTCGCCACCATTAAGGAATTAAATCGCCATCTCGGTGTCACTATTGTGATGGTCTCCCACGCGGCCGAGGAAATGGCCGAATATGCCGATCGCCTGGTACTATTAAGGGAGGGTGCGATCGAAGCCATGGGAACCCCAGCAGAGATCTACTCCCAAGTACAACGTTTACAGGAAAATGCCCTGCGTCCCCCGCAAGTGGCCACTACTTTTGCCTTGATCAAGCAGAAAATCGGGGCGATTGAGTCCATTCCTGTCACCCTAGACCGCGGTTTTGCCCGTTTAAACGAGCTTAAGTCCTTTTACCATCAAATAACACCAAACCCTCCCTTATCGTCGGTTTCTGACCCCTTAAACCCCATACTGAGGGTAAAAAATCTCTGCCATACCTATCCCGATGGTACTACCGCTTTGCGGGATGTGTCCCTCGATATTGCTGAAGGGGAATATCTGCTGATTATCGGTCAAAATGGCGCAGGAAAAAGCACTTTAGTCAAGCATTTTCTCAATCTTCTCTCGGCAACCACCGGTCAAGTTATGATTGACGGACGTTCAATCAATAGCTTTTCTGTCAGTGATTTAGCTCGTTCGATCGGTTATGTAGCCCAAAATCCCGATAATCAGATTTTTAACACCACTGTCGAGAAAGAAGTATCATTTGCCCTGACTAATCTCGGTTATTCTCCAGAAATCGTCACCCAACGCACGGAAGCAAGTCTAGAAGCCATGGGATTGCTAGAATATCGCTCCTATCATCCTCTCTCCTTACCGAAAGGCGATCGAGCGCGGGTAGTGATTGCGGCAATTTTAGCCATGGAACCGCGTATAGTGGTCTTTGATGAACCCACCACCGGCCAAGATTACCAAGGGGCTAAGGCAATTTTAGAGGTGAGTCGTCAATTACACCAGATGGGCAAAACGGTGATTGTGATCACCCATCATCTCTATTTAATGCCAGAATACGCCGAAAGAGTAATTATTATGGGTCAAGGAACTATCCTTTTAGATGCCCCAATCCGGCAAGCTTATCATCAAACCGATCTCTTAGCCAAAACCTATCTAACTCCACCCCAAGCAGTTTTATTAGCACAAAAATTAGGACAACTTTCTGGTTATCCTAATTCTCTTTTAACCCCCCAAGAAATTGCCGATTGTTTTCAGAGGATTTAGCCTTGAGGCTATTTAACTGTTTCTAAGATCAACTTCGATCGCTTAACATTATCAGGTACAGGAATCGGATAATCGCCATTAAAACAGGCAGTACAGAAGGTTTTCGGATCTTCCTTCGTTGCTGTTAACATTCCATCTTGACTGAGATAAGCTAAACTCTCCACCCCGATTTGTGCCTGAATTTGCGCCACCGATTTAGTTGCCGCAATTAACTGCTCTTGATTGTCCGTATCAATGCCATAAAAACAGGGATGAGTCACCGGAGGAGAAGATATTCTCATGTGAACTTCTCTTGCTCCAGCATCGCGTAAAGCTTTAACTAATTTCCGGCTAGTGGTTCCCCGCACGATCGAATCATCAACAATAATAACTCTTTTTCCCTGTAAAACATCCTTTAAAGGATTCAATTTCATCTTAATCCCCGACTCCCTCATGTGTTGGGTTGGTTGAATAAAAGTCCGTCCCACATAACGATTTTTAATCAATCCTTCCGCGTAGGGAATATCAGAAATGCGCGAAAATCCGATCGCAGCCGGAATACCCGAATCGGGAACTCCCATCACCATATCTGCTTCTACCGGCGACTCTTTAGCTAATTGTTCCCCCAAACGTACCCGATAAGTATATAAAGATTCCTCGTGAACAATGCTATCGGGACGAGCAAAATAAATCATCTCGAAAACGCATAATTTTTTCTCCGGTTTCATGGCCCAATCCACCGAAGATAAGCCATCTTCACTAATCCAAACTAATTCCCCCGGCTGCACATCCCGCAGATAATCGGCCCCAATAATATCTAATCCGCAGGTTTCCGAAGCCAAAACATAACGGGAGGGATTGCCTTCTTCTTGCAAAACCCCAATTACTAACGGTCTGACACCATTGGGATCCCGCGCCCCGATAATTCCCGTCGGTGTGCCGATAACAAGGCTGTAAGCCCCGCTACAATAGCTAAAGGCATCGATCGCCGCTTGTATCCAATCCTTGCCACTATCCACCTCCTGACCGATAGCGACGGCGATCATTTCCGAGTCGGTGGTGGTGACGAAATCACAACCGCGCTTTTCTAATACATTTCTTAACTCAAAAGTATTGACTAAATTGCCGTTATGTGCTAAGGAAAGTTTACCCAAACGGGTTTCGATCACAGCAGGTTGGGCATTGGCGCGACGGCTAGAACCGGTGGTAGAGTAACGAGTATGACCGACGGCGTGAGTACCCGGCAAGGTTTTAAGGACAGTTTCGCTAAAAACTTGGGAAACTAAGCCCATTTCTTTGTAACAATGCACCGTTTCCCCGTCGTAGGTGGCAATACCTGCCGATTCCTGTCCTCGGTGTTGCAGGGCATAGAGTCCAAAATAGGTCAGTTTTGCTACTTCTTCCTCGGGGGCATAGAGTCCAAAAACTCCACAGGCTTCTTCAGGCTTATCGATACGATTCAGGGATAGATATGAGTCGAGATGGCTAGACATGGGAGGGTTGGGGCTGCAGAATACTTTGGTAACAAAATCTTAACCGATCTTAATCTTCTTTTAACGATTTATTGATCAGCTATCAGCCTTTATTTACCGATATAATCGGCCATCTTATCTAGCTGACGGCCTCAAGATTACAGCCTTCTTTCGATCGCTTTTGACCAAACTTGCTGTATAGTTTCTAGACTAACATCGATCGCCGGTTGTTTATCCCGGTCAAAAATCAGAAGATTATCGCTTTTTTCGCTAACTTTGCCGGTTATTTGCCAATAGTCTCCCAATTGTGTCTTTAGGTATTCTTCCCAATCTTGCTGATTTTCGGGGGAAACGGAGACGATAATGCAACTAGCTAACTCTCCGAATAACACCGCGTCAAAACGGCCTTGATGCTGCCAAGAAAGGTCAATTTCCGCCCCTAACTGCCCACTAATACAGCATTCTGCCAGAGCAGTGGCTAAACCTCCCTCGGCGCAATCGTGGGCAGATTTCACCCAACCGGCGCGAATTCCCCAACGACAGGCCGCTTGTACCTTTCTTTCTAACTCAAAATCAATTACCGGCGGTTTTCCCGTCACCAAACCGTGAATAACGGCTAAATATTCCGATGCGCCGATAGTTGGCAAGGAAAAACCCAAAAGATAGATTAAATCCCCCGCTTTTTGCCAACCTTGGCCGCAAATTTGCCCGATATCCGGCACTAATCCCACCATCCCAATCACGGGAGTGGGATAAATAGACTGGGGGCTGCCAGCTGCGTCAACGGTTTCGTTGTACAAAGAGACATTACCCCCAGTCACCGGTGTATTCATTTCCCGACAAGCTTCGGCAATCCCCTGACAAGCAGTGGCTAATTGCCAATAACCGATTGAATTCTCTGGACTTCCGAAATTGAGATTATCCGTGACAGCAATGGGGTCAGCCCCAACACAGCTAAGGTTTCTGGCCGCTTCCGCCACGGCCAACTTAGCTCCGTTATAGGGATCAAGATAAACGTATCGCGGATTACAATCTGTAGTCGCCGCTACACCTCGCCGAGAATTTGCGGGATTAGCACCCAGAGGACGCACGCGAATCACGGCCGCATCGGCCCCCCCGGGGAGAATAACGGTGTTATTCTGGACTTGATGATCATATTGACGATAAACCCAGCGTTTTGAGGCAATCGAGGGACTATCGAGCAGTTTTAATAAAATCTCGTTATGGGATTCGGGAATAGGAATAGTAGCATCTTCCCATAATTGAGCTTTTTGGGCGTATTCTGGCGGTTCTGTTAGTAATTCCCGATGATAAATCGGAGTATTATCCGCTAGGGCCGTGGCAGGAATTTCGGCGGCAATTTCCCCTTTAAATAATATACGGACGATCGGTTCTGCAATTACTTGGCCAGCGACCACAGCCTGAAGTCCCCAACGATGGAAAATCTCGATTAATTCGCCTTCTCGTCCCGATGCTGCCACAAATAACATTCTTTCTTGGGATTCCGACAGCAGATATTCGTAGGGGACCATCCCAGTTTCCCGGACGGGGATTTTATCGAGATCTAATTCAATTCCCACCCCTCCCTTGGCTGCCATCTCGGAAGTAGAACAGGTGATCCCGGCGGCCCCCATATCCTGGGCCGCCACCACCGCGCCGGTCTTAAATGCCTCTAAACAAGCTTCTATCAGGGATTTTTCCAGAAAAGGGTCGCCCACCTGCACCGCGGGCCGGTCATCCATAGATTTATCGGTTAATTCGGCACTGGCAAAACTCGCTCCTCCCATACCGTCGCGGCCGGTGGTAGAACCAACGTATAAAACCGGGTTTCCCAGGCCTTTTGCCCCAGATTTAACGATTTCCTCGGTTTCCATTAGCCCTAAAGCCATGGCATTAACGAGGGGATTGCCATTGTAGGCATTATCGAAGTATATCTCACCGCCCACCGTGGGAACGCCGACACTATTGCCATAATGACTTATTCCTTCCACGACTCCGGCAAAAATGCGATGATTGCGGGCATCTTGCAAGTTACCAAAACGGAGGGAGTTGAGGATAGCAATGGGCCGGGCCCCCATGGTAAAAATATCCCGCAGGATGCCTCCGACTCCGGTAGCGGCACCTTGGAACGGTTCCACCGCAGAAGGATGATTATGGGACTCGATTTTAAAGGCTAATCGCAATCCATCGCCTAAATCCACTACTCCGGCATTTTCCCCCGGTCCGACGAGAATTTTTTCGCCGGTGGTGGGGAATTGTTTGAGCAGCGGCCGGGAGTTTTTATAACAGCAGTGTTCCGACCACATCACGCCAAACATTCCTAATTCGGCTTTGTTGGGGTGTCTTCCCAGTCTTTTGACTATTTCTTCGTATTCTTCGGGTTTGATGCCTTCTGAGGCAATTTCTGCGGCAGTGAAGGGGGTAGTCATGGGACAATGCGATCGAGGGACAAGATTTATTGTATAACGTCTGATGAGATCGAGTTACAATGCTTAGTAAAAGACAAAAAAGTTAAAAAGGTTTGCGCCAGTCAAGTTAAGCTGAAGACATAGTTTTATGAGCAGTTGGAACGAAACTATGGCAGTAGAAACAGCTTTATCAATGAAAGCCTTATACGATCAGGATTTTGTTCTCTGGGCTTCAAAAACCGCCGAACTTTTAAAGCTAAAAAAGTTTGATGAGGTGGACTGGGAAAATCTGATCGAGGAAGTGGAGTGCATGGGGAAAAGTGACAGACGGGCTGTAGAAAGTTTATTAACCCGACTTATCGAACACCTGTTTAAGTTAGCTTATCACAAATCGGAACGGGAGCGAGAACGCAACGTCTGTCACTGGGTAGGAGAAATCGCCGGTTTCCGAACTCAACTAGGAGAGTGGCTAGAAACTACTACTCTCACCAACCACGCGCGGGATTATTTTCAAAAAGCCTACTCGAACGCTCGGAAAACTTTAATACAAGCGAAAGCAGTCACTCGCGACGCGATTCCTCTAGAGCCTCCTTTCTCCCTCGAACAGGTATTAGATGGGGAATGGTTCCCGATTGATATCGATCATTACTTCGACATATAAGGACAAAAAAAGTTAAAGATGAATATTAAAGTTATTGTTTGGCAAGAGGATGATTTATGGTGTGCCACCGTAAGTCAAACAACAGCAAGAACTTTTAGAATTGATAGAGACAATCTTGGTTTATAAGTTACCCCAAGTCAGTAGAAAGGAGATAGAAGCGATGTTTAGTTTAAGTGATTTAAAACAAACTAAAGTGTATCAGGAAGCTTTAGAAGAAGGTAGAGAGGAAGGTAGAGAGGAAGGTAGAGAGGAAGGCCGACAAGAAGGCGAATTAGCGGCAAAATTAGCCTCTATTCCTCGTTTATTGGCATTAGGATTGAACTTTGAACAGATAGCACAAGCTTTAGAATTAGAGATCGAACAGGTTAGACAAGCAACTCAAGGGGAATAGGAAAAGTTCAACGCGATCGCAATAAGGTTAGATAGCGTATCATGCTAAACTACTTTTGTACTATAGCAGAGAGACTAGCTGTATCATCATTAGAAATCTCCGAAAACGTAGGAACAATTTATGAATTGTACTCCGAAAATGTAGGGACAATTCATGATTTATACTCCAAAAATGTAGGGACAATTCATGATTTATACTCCAAAAATGTAGGGACAATTCATGATTTATACTCCAAAAATGTAGGGACAATTCATGATTTATACTCCAAAAATGTAGGGACAATTCATGATTTATACTCCAAAAATGTAGGGACAATTCATGATTTATACTCCAAAAATGTAGGGACAATTCATGAATTGTCCCTACCAAGGGTTTCAGGTTACGCATATTTAATTTTCGGAAATATCTATTCTCTATCATCTGGGATTATTGGCATATCTGTAATGATTTGATGGCATCGAACACAAGCCTTAACCCCTTGTTCCAAACGCCATCGACAGAAATTGAAAATCGAATCTTCTATGCAAACCCTAATTAAGTCTTCAACTGTTCATCTGAGATATTAACAGTAATGGAAGCCATTAAAAATCTCAAAAAAAATCGACCCGCCCTTAGGCGGGAGACAAAGGGCAAAAGAGCAAAAGAACAAAGGGTTATAGAGTCCTCCCAGCACCGCACACCACCCGAAAACCGTAGTTGATGAAGACATCGCGGCGGTAGTCGTAGTAGCGGTAAGCGGAACGGCAGAAAGACGGATTGATGAACCAAGAACCGCCCCGCACTATGTAATAATCATTATCGTTTATCAGCCAAGCACTGCCATCCCTTGGCGCATTCTCATAGGTATTATGCCAATTGTCTTCGCACCACTCCAAAACATTGCCACTCATGTCATAGAGTCCCCAAGCATTGGGCTTTTTCTGACCCACAGGATGAGTTGTCTTCTGAGAACTTCCGTCATACCAAGCGTAATCTCCTAACTGATTAGCATCATCACCGAAATAAAAGCGAGTAGTAGTCCCCGCACGACAGGCATATTCCCATTCCGCTTCCGTCGGTAGGCGATAGGTTTTCCCGGTTATTTGACTCAATTTCTTACAAAAGGCTTGAGCGTCCTCCCAACTAACCTGTTCTACTGGATTTTGCCGATTATTTTTAAACCGAGAGGGATTTTTTCCCATTACCGCTTGATATTGTGCCTGAGTCACTGGATATTTGCCAATCGCAAAACTGTTTAATTTAACTTGGTGTTGAGGCTTTTCGTTCTGGTAAGCATCGGGATCACTGTCAGGGGATCCCATAAGAAATTCACCTGCTGGTAAGCTCACCATCTCTAGTGTGACTCGATTGGGTAGGTTTTCGATAAATGAAGTTTTATTGTCTAGGGGTGTCTTTGGTTGAGCAGATTTAGATGCAATCATCCAATCTGATGAAGAAGAAGGGGTTTTATTGCCTAGGAGTGTCTCCAGTCGAAGAGGGGGAGGAATAGGAGAGTCACCGACGACAGAGGTGGTAAAATTCACGACTCTCTCGATTACATGGTTGTTGATGCTGGGTAGGTTTTCGGTAAATGGAGTTTTATTGCTTGGGGGTGTCTTTGGTTGGGAAGGGGGAGGAATAGGAGAGTCACCGACGACGGAGGTGCTAAAATTCCCGACTCTCTCGATTACATGGTTGTTGATGCGTTGAATGGCGGTTTCCAGTTCGATTTCCTCGTCGGGGATTTCCACTTCCGTCCATTGCCATCCTTCCTGCTCGGCTCGCTCTAATGCGATCGCTAAACGGCCGCGCTTTTCTTCGCTGGTGACGAGGAAATTGAGCAAACTAGCCGATAGATTCTCGTTTTTGCGGAAAGATACGGCCGATTCGGAACTGAGAATGTTTTGGACGAGGGATTCCACTTCGCTGACACTGCGGGAAAGTTCCCCGTCAATGGTCACTACTCGATCGATTAAGCCTTGAAACTGCCCGATAATTGGTTTTAGGTATTGTTCTAGATTAATGGCTACTTTGGCCATTTCGATCGCTTCTTTTTCCAGACTATCTAACTCCAGCTGCAACTGATACACTTGTTTGTACCCGTTCAACTCGCCGATCATTTTCGAGAAAACCTGTTTTTGTGTATCCTGATCTTCAGCTAATTTCTGGATACTTTCGCTGATTAGGTCGATTTTCTTGAGCATAAGCAAGCTGGCGCGACCAACAAGAATCACGGTGCGGAAAATCTGCTGTTTCTGTAGTCTCAGGGTATCTCGCAGGTCGGCCGAGCCGATGCTATTCTCCAAAGATTGGCGTTTTCGCTCTGTTTCTGCCAATTTCTGGCATTTAACCGCCACTGCCTCCTTGATTTCCTCGGTCAGTGACTGGAAAAACCGCCGGTATTCATCCTTATGGTCGGCGAGAAATCCGATTAACTGGTTATAATCCCCGACTAATCTTTCTAATTCTTGAAAAGTTTCCTCGAAATTGAGGGGTTCTTCTTTTTTACTTAATCCTAGCCATGTATGGCGGACCCGTTTTCCAGTTTTAATCAGTTGCTGTCTTTCTTGAATCTGATCCTGCAAAACCAATAAATCGGGGCGATTTAGTTGGGGAAGTTGATAGGTTTTCCGATAAAGCTTGATTTTTGCTGTTTCTTCTGCCATCGCCTTGGTCGCTGAGGGTGAGTTTTTTCTATTTTAGCCCGATTTTTTGATCATCAAATACTATCGGGATACGCCCCGAGCAACTACCTAACCTTTTCTATAAGTCATAGAAGTAAGGATAAAGCTCTGATTCTGGAATATATTGACTTGCTTGCCTAAAAATAGCGTAACAGGTTCCGGGATCAAGTTGCCGATGATTGGGAATAGTTAAAGTCTCCTTTCTCTCCGAGATGACACGACGCAATTTTATGTGACTTCCTCGTTGACTGTTAATAGTAAAACCAAATCGATCAAGAATTTTGATAATGTCTTTGCCGGATAGTTGTTTCAGCTTAGGCATATTCTGGCTGTAACTCAAATATAATCTGTAGAGAAGGTTTGGCAACTAGACCGAACTCCCTGGGGTCTTCTCCCTCTAAATGCAGTAAAATGGCTTCTTGGAGATTATTAACCACCTCATCTAAGGTATTTCCCTGGGTGACAATCGAAATTTCCACGCATTCACCTACATATCCTTGTTGTTCACCAGAACGAATAATTGCGGTAACTTTTGGACTTAATTTTGTCATAATTGCTCATGTTTATTTTTTGCTTATTTAGATTTATGGCAATCGAGCAAGGGACTGGTCATTGACCCATTCTAACTGACTTTTGGCTCTTCTAGGTTCTGTGTGATAAGTTTAATTGACATAGGATCGATCGATCTTTGTGTCCTTTGTGTCTTTGTGGTTCGTTCCACCCCCTCGCTCTTGAGAAATGTATCTTAGAATACATTTTACCCACCAAAGCTGGGAGAGCCGACTTTTCCCTAAGTTGTCAAATTCATCTAGTTTTCTAGAAATCTCGGCCAGAGGCGAAAAAATCAGCGACAATGATATAAATGGAGTTATCAACACAAGTAAAGCGATTATGACTGTAGCCACGACGAACGCCCGAGATATTTTCCGCTCCGCCTACGAAAACCGTTACACTTGGGATGAAGGATTCCCCGGTTACACTGCTGATATTATCCTCACCCAAGGAGAGGAAGTCCATACGGGCAAAATTCAAGTTAATGCCGATTATAGTGTGGAAGTAACGGGCATTGATGACGAGAAAGTGCAAGAAAGTATTTATAATCAAATGCGCGACATCGTTACTCACCGCAAAAGAGGCAATTTTGAGGCTTCCCACGGCAAAAACCAGTTTAATTTCGGGCAAGATGATCCCACCGGTGCAGTAGAAATTCTTGTCACCGGCGATGCGATGGGGTCTAATTATAAGGTCCGCGGTCAGGAAATCTGTCAAGTCAGTCGAGTCATGGGACCGATGGCTTTTACTATTAATACCGAGGAAAGTCTCGATACGGGAGAAGGTTATATTTCTATTCGCTATAATGCCATTTTCCGCAATGCTAAAACCGATGAATTAAAGGGAAAACGTGACTTTAAGGAAACCTACGAAAAAATCGGTAATTATTATTTACCCTCCTGTCAAGTGATTAACGCAATCGATGCGGGGGGCGAAAAATCCACCACAGAATTCACTTTTATCAATCTACAGCTTTTAGAATCTTAAGGGTTATCCCCGCCCAAAAAGCGTTAGGATCGAAGTAACTACACTCTAATAAATCTCTGACCAGAGGCTGATTATGTCTTTAACACTGACTCCCAATAACGTCGAACAAGTTTTAGATGAAATGCGCCCCTACCTGATGGCGGATGGTGGTAACGTGGAATTAGTCGAAATCGACGGGCCAGTCGTCAAACTGCGTCTTCAAGGCGCTTGCGGTTCCTGTCCCAGTTCCACCATGACCCTAAAAATGGGCATCGAACGTCGTCTCCGGGAAGTGATTCCCGAAATTGCCGAAGTTGAACAAGCTTTCTAAATCTTGGGTTAATTAATTCTCACCACTGCCCGATTGCTAATTTAATTAGCGATCGGGCATAATATTAATTATATATTTTCTTCTAAGTGGCTAGGTGTTAAAAACTTTCAGAAACCCCCCTTATCAAGGGTAGATCCCCCCGCCTATCGGCACCCCCCTTATCAAGGGTAGATCCCCCCGCCTACCGGCACCCCCCTTATCAAGGGGGGCAGGGGGGATCAAACCCAAAATCTATCTTCAATTTAATTATAACCAGCTACTTACAAGATTGATAAAATTACAGAATTAATTAAGGTAAAAAGTATCTTTTTTAGCCAATTAACCAGCCAATTAAGCATTAACATATACTCGAAAATTTTTATTAAAACTCAAAAATTATGACGGAAAATATCCCCACCATTGTGGTCATGCACGGGGACCAAACTGGAGAAGAACTATTACTAGAAGCCCTGAGAGTATTACAACCCTCGATAATTCGTCAACCGCTTAACTTTGCCGATTTTGATCTTAGTTTAGCCCAGCGTCGCCAGAGTAACAATCAAGTGGTTCATGAGGCCGCCGAAGCGACTCTAAAAACCGGATTAGCTCTCAAAGCTGCCACTATTACCCCAGAAATTAAAGGAGATGTGGGCAGTCCTAACGCTATTTTAAGAGAAGCAATGAATTCTCAGGTAATTCTCCGTATCGGTCGCCGTATCCCCGGTATTCGTCCGATTGGGGGTGTTTATTCTCCCATTGCCATTGTCCGCATGGCCGTTGACGATGCCTACGGGGCCAAAGAATGGCGAGAAACCACCGCCACCGGCGATGAAATTGCCTATCGCACCTCGCGCATTTCTAGGGCTACCAGTCGCGCTGTGGCCGAGTTTACCTTTCAACAGGCCAAAAAAACCGGGGCGCGGGTATTTGGCGGCCCAAAATTCACCGTTAGTGCCACCTACGAAGGGATGTTTAAAGAGGAATTAGACGCAGCAGCCCAAAGACATCCGGAAGTGCGTTATCAACCCCTGTTAATTGATGCAACTTTTGCCCTACTTTTACAAACCGACGGCGAAGCTTTGGTGATTCCAGCACTTAATCGCGATGGCGATTTATTATCCGATTTTGTCTTGCAACTCTATGGCAGTATTGCCGGGGCCGAAAGTTTAGTTTTGGGATTTGATGAGGAGACCCTAGCGGTTAAAACTATTATGGCAGAAGCTCCCCACGGCACGGCCCCGGCTTTAGAGGGCAAAAATATCGCTAATCCCATGGCGATGATTTTAGCCTCGGCAGCTTTGTTAGGTTATATCGAAACTAGCGAAGCGCGTAAAGCTTCTCGGGCAATTTATGAAAGTGTCTTTGAAACTATTCACGAGGGCAAAAAAACCCCCGATTTAGGGGGCCAAATGACCATGAGTGAGTTTACCGATGAGGTGATTCGTCGCGTGGTCAGTAAGTTAGAAGTTTGGTCGGCCTTGGGGTAAACGAACTCATCTGATTGCTCTCTTAAAGTGGTTTGAAGAAAGGGTAATCCCAAAAAATAAGAATTGTTGCAAAAGCCTTGTTTTTGTTTGTTTTGCGGAAAAATAACAGCTACCTTTGAAGTGTGTAACAGAGTCCCTTTGCAGGATTAGGATAAGAACAATGACATTACAAACTTTGACAAAAACTCTGACTATTGGTCTGATTGGTGTAGGAGCTGCCTTGACCTTACAATCACCGAGCCAAGCTCAACCAAGATTCGAGTGTCTTGTGCCAGTGACGGGTCCCTATATAGGAATTCCGACAACTTTTGTCCAATCCGGCCCTAATGAATACAGAGCGGTGATTCGTTGGTCTTCTGATTATTTTAGTGGTTCCGGTTACACTCCCATGCGACGGTGTGAAGAAGTAACTGGAAGATTCAATAGCCTGAACTCTCGACCAGGCGGAATTGGTAATATTAACACGGGCTATCTGAATGGTGAACCAGTCATCTATGTCTCCAGTAGTGGGCGAGAACGGGCTAATAGTGCTAACCTATTATTTACCCTCAAGAGAGGAGATGATGCGAGGCAAAAACTTGCGCAGTTATTTGGCCTCCGGCAAGGAGCCAGCAGCAGTCCTTTGTTTGAAAGCTCATCGGATTCTGCCACTATCGATTTCAGCAAATTCCTAGAAAGCGTTCCCGTGGAAACAAATCCCGCTACGGGTTCGTCCTCTTCTCCGGCGCCGGGGACTTCCCCCGAACAGTCGCCCCAAAAACCATCAGGCGGTTCTGCTTGGTAAACTTTTCTAGTTCTATAGATAAGGTAGGTTGGGTTTCCTTGCGTCAACCCAACTCCCGCTGTTTGGTAAACTTTTCTAGTTCTATAGATAGGAGCATAGTAATCAAGTGAGTCGGCCTATAAAAAGAATTTTGGCTGGTGCGGGCAGTTTATTATTGGGACTGTCCACACCTTTGCTTGCTGTCCAAAGCTATGCTCCTGCTCTGGAACCTAACCAGGCCAATGCCCATAGCTCTCAGCAACTTTCAGAACAACAGCTGCTTCAGTTAGCCAGAGCAATTACCGTTAAGGTGTTATCAGGGCAAGGCTGGGGTTCGGGCATTTTAGTTGAAAAGCAGGGTTCTTCCTACAAAGTCCTCACGAATGACCATGTTTTAGGGCGGTATCGCTCTCGGGTTTGGCAAATACAAACCCCTGACGGCAAGATACATCGGGGTGAGTTGGTCAGAACAGTTCGCTTGAATGATTATGATTTAGGCTTAGTTTCTTTTCGCAGTAGCCAAGTTTATTCTATTGCTGATTTGGCTAATGTCGATGATCTCACTATCGGAGATGAAGTTTTCGCCGCCGGCTATCCCTTTGATTTTACCTTCACCGTTGGTAAAGTGTCGCTTTTGAGTGATAAATCCTTTTCGGGGGGCTACCAAATCGGCTACACCAATAAGATTAAAAATGGCATGAGTGGCGGACCGCTGCTGAATCGGCAAGGTAAAGTTATTGGTATTAACGGGATTCATGCTTATCCTCTCTGGGGTAAATCCTACGTTTTTGCTGATGGAACAGTGACTTCACCAGCACTGTGGGAACAAATGAGTCGATTAAGTTGGGCGATTCCTATCGGGACTTTTTTAAAATCGGGGTCATCTTCTCCATCTGCTTCCAGTCGGCAACGGCCCGCAGTGTCACCCCCATCGCTTCCCACCCATAGAGAACCCACTTTCTCGGAAGATTTTCCTTCTCCATCCTCGTCAACCCCAAGAGAAAAGAATCCCGCTCCCACACCCCTCTGGTAAATTCCACTCAACTGTATTTTTAAACCAGATGAGCAACAATTTCTTGAAAATTTCCGCCGCCCTAGTTAGTATAGCGGTGTTTGTGGTTTCTCCTCAGATTGCTAAGGCATCAACAACTGAGCAGATAGAAAAAATTGCTGAAAAGATTACCGTTTTAATCCCCTCAGAAGAAGAGGGGGCGAATGGGAAAATTACTGCTAATGGCTCTGGATCAATTATTGCCAAAGAAGGAAGGGTTTATACTGTTCTTACTGCTAGTCATGTAATCTGTAAAGATGCTAGAGATGCCTGCAAGTTCTATTACGATCAACTAAAAATTATTACCTGGGATGGCAAGCAATATCCGCTCGATTACAATAGCATCAAAAAATTACCCGGAGTAGATCTAGCTCTCGTGCAGTTTCAGAGCGACCAAAATTATCAGTTAGCGACCTTGGCTAACTATCAAGTAGCTGACGAACAATTTATTTTTGCTTCTGGATGGCCCGACCCGAAATTTATCGGCAAGCGGAAACGATTGTTCAATGTGGGGAAAGTGCTACCCAAGGACATTACACCCTTGCTGAAAATATTTCCCCCGGAGTTGGGGTATGAGATAGTTTATACCAGTGTCACCTATGGGGGCATGAGTGGCGGTCCAGTGTTAGATATAAATGGACGAGTCATCGCGGTTCACGGACAAAATGAAGCCGAAAAAATCGAAAAGGTTCCCGTGCCAATTGGCTTTAGTCTCGCTATTCCCATCACTACTTTTTTGAAATTAGCACCCCAGTCTGGCATTCAAGGGCAGATAAATGTCGAAAGTTCGCCCCCCAATGCCTTATCTTTGCGAGAAATTGGTGATGAATTATACAAGGCTTTTGAAGTTCCCAATAAGAACGATACTAATCCCCTAAACTGGCTTAATCAAGGCAATAAAATGTGGCGGTTAGGACAATTAGCCCTCGCCTATGCCGCCTATGAAAAAGCCTTGCAACTCGATGCTCAACTTTATCAAGCTTGGTACGGGAAAGGTCTGCTCTTGACCTACTGGAAACGCCACCAAGAGGCGCTGGCCGCCTACGAACAAGCTCTCAAAATTAATCCTGACTCCGATACCGCCAAAAAACTGCGAGACAAGCTCCAAGAATCTTTAGGGGGAGGAAATACCCCTTCTCTAACCCCCTCACAGCCAACCACCGCGCCCACCGTGGAGCCTTCACCACAGCCCTCTAATCCGAGGAGACTATGGTGAAGTCAGCAGGGAAAATGCGGGTTAGCGAGCGGCTTCCACCAATGCAGCTAAGGATGCTTGAATTGCCCGTAGTTCTGCGGGAGGACTTGCCAGAAACGCTTCGTTACTGGCCAAAATCATCGCATTATAGGTCTGCACCGCCGCCAACAAGTTAGCTGGATTAACCGCACCACCAGAGGTTAATCCGTTTAAGCCGTCCAATAAGTTTTGAATAACACTTAAAGGCGGTGCGCCTGGTACAGTGGTAAGAGCGGCAGTGACAGCAGTGATATTATTACCCGCCTGTGCATCTGCTGTTAAGATGCTCAGTATCGGTTGCTGAACGGTTGGGGAAATCGGGGTACCCGTGGGGGAGGTTAAACCATTATTAGCTAACTGAGTATTCACAGAAGCCGCCGCTTGATTAACAGAAATTTGAGCCGGTTCTCCCCCCTGAAATCCCGTCACCGTGACGGTGGTGGTGGGGATAGTTTGACCGGCAAAATCACCGGTGGAAAGAATCGGCCCGGTGACATCGGATTGGTTGCCGGTTTGCGCCATACTAGGAGAGACTAGGGCATTGGTCAGCAAAACCGCCGCCACTAGGGAAACTTGCCAATTAGTCAACCATTTCATCAACATGGTATTAATCCTCATTCAAAAAACTAAGTTACACAATGTGAAAACCGACTAACGGGGGAAAAAGTAATTGTAGCCGATACTCATCACGAAGCGAGCGCCGTCCCCGGCATTGCCTGTTAAATCAGCACCCGCAAGGTTAACCGTCAAGGGGATTTTCGGGAAAGGAATCAGGGAAATACCTGCGTTTAAATCTTGACCCGACCATTCGACAATGGCCGAGACAGGTTCAACAATTCGTAAACCCGCACTAGCAAAGACACCGAGCGAGTTTACCCCATCTTCAATGGCTCCTTCCGAGCGAAAACGACCACCACCAACACCCAAAGAGAGCGTCAATTGGCTAAAGGGTTCTTTCGTTGTTTCTGTTAACTGAAAAAATTTGCTCACCACCCCGTAGATACTGCTACCGCCATCTGTCCCACCCCAGTTAATAGCGTTTTCAAATCCTAGGGCCACAGCAAAACCTTCTGGCAGAGAACGGTGAATTTTAAAGCTAAAACTACCCCGTCCAGCATTATCATCAAAAAGGCTCAAAATCGCCAGAGTTACATCTAAACCGACAATTTTCTGGGGGTCTCCCAAACCGCCCCCTAGGGATAACCCACCATCTGCTTGATTGGTGAAACGGGTTCTCGACTGGAAACCGAAACCACCGAAAATCTGCCCAAGACTTGCTCCAAAACCGATGGGAGTAGAGATACTGGCACCAGGGGCAACCACAACTTCCGCCAGTTTCGCAGAAAGGGTTTGCGGTTCCTCAATCAGAAACTCTTGACGTAAACGCTGCAATTCGGGAGAAACATTGGTATCAACGGGGGTAGATGCTTGTGCTTGCCATTTTTCGACTTCTGGAGAGTTATTACCCCCTGCCGGCAAAAGCTGACTCGCTTGCATTGTCCCTAGATTCGCCTTCCATTCTTCTAGGGTTGAAATTGTCCCGGTCTTTTCTGTTGCTAGAGTATCGAGGGAAGATTTCTCTAGTTTATTTTCTAAGGATGAGGGCAGATTACTGTCGGCTAATCCCTCTGTTGTCGAGAAGGAATTGGTGGTCAGAATTCTGTCTGTCCTCTCTAATTCCACGGGGGAATTGATGATAATTTTTTCTTGGGATACCCGAATAGAAGCAGCGTCAATGTCTAAGGGGGAAGGAAGGGCCTTCACTCCATCGCACAGTATGGCTGTACCCAAACAGGAGGTAATGAAAATTCCTCCAGAAAATATGTGTCTCATCTGGCTGTTTCTTTTGGCTTTTTTTAACAACACTTCCAGCTTTCCTCACAGACGAAGTTAATTTGCAAGAATTGTAACTGATTTATTCTTAGATAGCAAGTTATCAAAGTTGCGTTCTCTGTATGATAATCATTGCTTATCATTGGTAGGAGTCTTGCTAGGCAAGGCTTTGAAGACTATCTTTCTGGAAAGAAAATTATCCCTACAGAAACGAGAAGAACCATCTTTCCTTTAGTGGTGTCTGCAATTGTCAATTCGCCTACCCCATCGGCATTACTGAAGAAAATCCTTGTCCTCACTGAAAGTATGGTTTAAAAATTTCCTTGATTCTTTTTGGCCCTAGTCTGCCTAAATGAAGTGTAAAAAATTTACCACCTCTATTCCTGGATTCGCCGGTTGTGGTGCCTCTTCGTCCATGAATCCAATAGGCGGCTTATACCACTAGAACTAAAAAAAGCGGGTTGAACCCCGCTTGTAATCAACAACTAAGCTAACTTAAAGGCATCTCGCCAACACCAGCGCAACAGGGTAAAAGCTATCAAACCTTTAACCACTTCTAGAAACCAGTAACCAATCTGCAAGGACATCATTTCTCCCGACATTCCCGACGCGGTAACGGGAGCCAGTAAACCCATAGCACTCAGATTGGGAGTGAGAAAATAGGTGTAAATTAGGGTGATTACTAAGAGAACACCGGCGAATAGGAGCGATCGATGTTCGGGGAGATGGATTAAGGTATGATAGCGGTGGAAGACAACAAAGCTACACAGCACAATCGCCGCACAAACTAATTCCAGATGGTTAAAAATGCCAAATAGCAAGTAACCGGCACTGGCAAAGCCATTTTGTGTCATCATGCCAGCTACGGATAAGCTGGGGATAATGATTAAATCGATGACGAAACTGGCACTTAACCAGAAACCAAGAACAACCATGGCTAGGGTTGTCCAATTAAACCAAGACCGATAACGCTCAACAAAAGTTTTCATTAGGCTTGCTCCTCCTTGCCTTTCTAACTTAATTGTAAAGAGCGTTCGCCAAAATTTTGGCCAGTTTTTTGGTAATTCTTAGCAATTCTTAGCAATTCTTATAATATCAACTTAGTTTTCCGGAAGGGCAACCAAACAATACCGCTCTTACCTCTAGATTTGGCTACCCGCTCGGCGCAGAATTGTAAAGATTTATCAACAAGTGTTTATAAAAACCTTTAAATATTGACCAAGTTGACAATTATAGACTTACCCTAAAACAATAACTAACTATCTAGGGGTTTACTGTTATGGATAAGGATTTTCGTAACTATCGCATGGTTTGCACCCTCACCTTCGGAGATATTTACGGACAAATAATCGTTTGGTTAATCGTTATTTTTCTTACTCTGGCTTCCACTCTAGCTCTTTGGAGTAGCACTAGACAAATTTTTGCCCTCGCTACCGTGGGGTTAGTCGTCGTCCTCTCTTTGCCTTTTTTACTCTTTGCTTTTGTTACTACCCTCCTCAATCATATTGAATTCGTTCCCATCGAAACGGAAACCAATATTCGTCGTGGTCCTGTACCCGGAGTTAGCGGCAGCCGTGTACCCGCAGCCGGCTAAATCCGACCAAATCCCCAATAAATAATCTAGAGACGTTGCTGACAACGTCTCTAGCAGTTTTTGCCATTGTTTGCGTCGGGGTTTCTCGTCCTTAATTTTTGTAAAATTTTGTAAATTTAACTTGTTTTTAAACCCTTTTTCTGGTAGTGATTATCCAAAGAAAAATAGATGAAGCAGAGAAATTGTCAAGACAATAATCTTGTTTGCTGCCTGATCCCGGTCAATGATAAATTTTAAAATACTCAGTCTTTTACATTTTCCCAACTCTCGGAGTGATCCCCGATGTTAAAAAATCTCTTTGGTGGCAAAAAATCTGACTTTTACCTAGAACTAAAAGAAACCGATGGTGAACAACAAGCAACAGCAACCACGGCAGCAGCCGCCCCTGTTGTGGAAGCGCCCGCCGCTGCTGTCGAGTCTGCTGCCGCCCCTGTAGCCGAGAAAAAAGCCCAAAAAACTTCTATCAAGAAAGAAAAGCAAGCAAAAGAAACTCCCGCCGCTCCTGTGAGCGCACCGGCCCCCTTAGCCCCCACTAACGGTAAAGTAGAGCCGCAAGAAGTGGAATTTGCGACAAAATACTTGATTACTCCTAGTATGTCTCGCCGTCGCCCTGGTCCAAGTTTGAATGGTTTCAAAGATATGGCGCGCAAGGCGAAATTACCTGCTAACCGCGGCTAAATCCCCCGGGATTGCTTTCTCAACAAAAAAAAAGGAGAGCTTTCTTTGACTCTCCTTTTTCATCAGGGTGCATCTACTGACTCAAGTTTAGCAGAGAGTTTTTTTAAGGTTGGTTATTTAGGTTACTCCCTAGAGTATTTTGGGGATAATTATTTCCTGTCTTTTTGGGTAACTTTTAAAACCTAGGACTAGATCGAACTGAGCGAAGCGGTGATCACTACTACCCCGATCTGTTTCCAGTTTTTCAGTTCCCCGACTTTTTCGACGAGATCGGTGGTTTTCCCCGTCGCGTTCTCTATAACTTTAACTCGATCTGCTTGCAGCTTAAACCCTCTATCTTCGCGTCTAGGGTTCCGATGTCGCCTTTGATACTAAATCCGTTGAGTATAGGTTACTTATGAGGAGAGGCAAAAGGCAAAACGCAAAAGGCAAAAGAGAAATAGATAATCAGTCTTTGATAACTGGATTTAGTATAAAATAAGTATAGAAGAAACCGCCAGCTGGACGAGAAGAGTAAAAAGTATTTTGGGTGAATTACCAATGATGGTTATTTTCAAGGGAATTTCCATTGGTTCTGGCCCCGGCTCATCTCAAGTGAAACAAATTGGTTTTTTTGTTAGAATTGCTAGTGCAATGTGGAATTCTGGCAATGTACCGCAAGTCTTTCGTCATCGCTGTGCCTATCTAAATGCTTCTCTTTTTTAACTTTTTTATTTACCTCGTTAAGCATTCTTACTTGATGTAAATGTGAGATGGTCTGCCTACAAATTCTTCAATTAAAGACTCTCAGGAAACTTGCATTCTAACCATTACTATTTGTCCTCCAAGATTAAGTTAGTATAACAAATACAGTCACTCACTCAAAGTTGATTCTTTCACGTTCGACAACTAAAGGCCTTTTTAAAATTCTCATGTGCATTAATCCGATATATTCCCCAATAATACCGATGAAAAATAGTTGCACCGAAGATATAAAAAACAGCCCTACTGTTAGGGGTGCAGTCCCCAGAGGAAAACTATTCCAAAAAATAAGTTTAGCGATTAAATAACCCATTCCCACCATAAAAGTGAGTATTGCCATAAAAAACCCTAAAATAGTCGCTAATCTTAGAGGCACTTTAGAATGGCTGGTAATGCCTAGCATAGCATAATCATACAATCTATAGATATTTTGGCTACTAATGCCTCTTTGACGTTGCTTTTGTCGATAATGAACTTCTGCGCTTTTTATCCCCAATTCGGAAATAATTCCCCGCAGATAAGGATAAGGATCATCCAGTTTTCTTAAAATTTGAATCACTTCCTGATCATACAATCCAAACCCAGTAAAATGCCCCGTTAGTTTAACTTCTGCCACCTTACCAATAAAAAAGTAATATAAGGTTCTAATCAGATAAAACAAAGAACTTTCTTCGCTAGAAGTCTTAATTCCTTTCACCACTTTATAACCCTTTTCCCACTCCCGGACAAAATCATCAATGAGAGAGGGGGGATCTTGTAAATCAGCATAGAGTAAAATAACCGCATCCCCATAAGCTTGTAAAAGTCCGTAATAAGTAGAACGAACTGCGCCGAAATTTCTCGCGTTAACAATGATTTTAACCTGCGGATCTTTTTCGGTAATTTCCCTGAGAATTTTTACCGTGTTATCCGTTGAATCATTATCAATAAAAATATGTTCCCAATCATAACCATATAAAGAATCAAGCACTGCTTTAGTTTGAGGATAGAGTTCTTCAATATTCCCCTCCTCATTGTAGCAAGGGGTCACTACACTAATTTTTTTCATGGTCTATTTCCTCTAAAAACAAAGGTTTTATTTAAAAAATAGGAAACAATTGCTAGAGGCAATACCAAGACAGCTTGTGCCACTAACATATTAATTCCTAGCATCTTGACAATTCGTAAGGATTCAGCGTTTAATAAATAAATCACTAAATAAACACCAATAAAGCGAGCGATTAGTCGATTATTTTGGTCTTTAAAAACGATAGCTCCGATAGTTTTAAAGTTGAATAATACCCCGCAAATAGTAGCGATAAGTAAGGAATAGCGCTCATCTAATCCTAGACGAAACAGCAAGGCAAACACCCCATAACCAAATAAGGTATTAACTACCCCCACTAACAAAAATCTAACAGATTTGCTTTTTTTGAACAGATACATTTTTCAAGTTTATTTTGACAATTAGTGATTACATTGGTCTTGACCTTCTCCTCACCTGTAAAATGGCTAATACACTCTTTGTAGCATGGCCAGAGCCGATTGCACAATGCCATCCAAATCAAGTCCTTGTTGGGAACGTAAAACCGTTTGACTACCAGCGGTTTTAACGGCTTCTCTTTTTAACCTTAAAGGTTTAAATTTCACCGATTCGCCGGACTGTGCCAGAACTTCTGCAACTGCACTTCCTAAACCGCCAATTCCATGTTCTTCTAGGGTGATTATCTTTTTAGTCTTTTCGGCAGATTGTAAGACAGATTGTTCATCTAGAGGGTAGAGAGTCGGCATACTCAAAACTTCAATAGAATAACCCTGCATCGTCAGTTTTTCAGCCGCTTTAACGGTTAAATCTAGCATTCCCCCTATACTGATTAAGGTCAAATCTGTCCCCGACTGTAACTCGATTGCCTTACCAATTTCAAACTGAGGCTCCCTGGGGTGAACTTGAGGCTCACCGGCTTTCCCTAATCTTAAATAACAGGGACTAGATAGGTTAACAATAGCTTGAGTCGCTAACTTAGCTTCTAGAGGATCCCCCGGAGCGATAACCGTCATATTAGGTAAGACTCTCATCACCGCTAAATCTTCTATGCCATGATGGGTATAACCCAGAGAACCATAACTCAGTCCGCCACCAACAGCAACGATGTTAACATTGAGATTGTGACAACAGACATCATTGCGAATCTGTTCAAAACATCGCATAACAGGAAAATTGACAATAGAGTAAGTAAAGACAATTTTGCCACTCATCGCTAGTCCAGCCGCAATTCCCATCATATTTTGTTCGGCTACTCCCACGTTGACATATCGATCGGGAAAGCGGTCAGCAAATCTTTCCAAAACTGAATAGCCTAAATCAGCACACAGAAGCCAAATTCTCGGTTCCTGTGCGGCCATTTCACAAAGAGTGTCTATAAATGCTGTTCTCATAATCTCTCCTCAATTTCGGCGATCGCTTGGGCTAATTGTTCTATATTAGGTGACTTGTAATGCCAAGCCAGTTGATTTTCCATAAAACTGACTCCTTTTCCCTTAACAGTATGGGCGATAATACAGCTAGGTTTGCCCTTTTCAAAAGGAACACTATTGAAAGCGTCTTCAATCTGCTGGAAATTATGACCGTCAATTTCTCGCACTGACCAACGAAATGCCTGGAATTTAGCTGTTAAGGGTTCAAGGTCAAGCACTTCTTGGACCGTGCCAAAACTCTGAATCTTGTTATAGTCCACAATAACAACTAGGTTATCGAGTTGATGCTGAGGCGCAAATAAAATTGATTCCCAGTTTGAGCCTTCGTCTATTTCCCCATCACTAACTAGAACAAATACTCGGTAGGGTTTATCTTCACGTTTACCAGCTAAAGCTATACCACAACCGATAGGTAAACCATGACCTAAAGACCCGGTAGAGGCTTCTATTCCGGGTAGATAATGACTGATATGACCGGTTAACTTAGAACCATCTTGACAATAGGTTTCTAGCCATTCTAGGGGAAAAAATCCCCGTTCAGCCAGTACCGCGTAGAGAATAGCCGCACTATGACCTTTACTGAGAATAAATCGATCGCGGTCTAGCCAATTTGGGTTAGTCGGATCAACTCGGAGAATTTTGCCATAGAGTACGGCTAATAAATCAGCCATGCTTAAACAACTGCCAATGTGAGAGGCATTAGCTCGATGAACCATCCGTAAAGCCTGAAGACGGATTGATTGAGCTAATTGTTTGATTGTGTTTGCTTGAATCATTGCTCTTTGACAAAGTAGAAAATATAAGGGGTCTGAAATTCCGGGAGAACCCTAAGAATCAACAACAGTATCGCTATCGACCCAAAATTGTAATCCTTTTCCCAAGAAAGAGATGGCCCCTGTAAATTTTAAATTGTTCCGAAGTTGGTTGATAATTTCATCCCGATAAGCCATTGCTGTGATAATGACTATATCAACGGGATTTTTCCTTAATTCTTCTGGACTAACCACAGGCAGGTGACTAACAGGGGTAAATAGACCTTGTTTGTAAGGGTCAGAATCTATAACATACTCAATTCCGCTAACTCTAGCAACGGCAAGAGTAGTAATTCCCTTAGCACCAGACCCCCAAATGGCTACTCGTTTCCCTTGACTTCGAGCTTGAGTTAATAGACAAGCAATATCCCGAGTCAAAGTCTCCACAGATTCCTGTAGAGCCTGAAAACTCGGTTGAGGATCGACTTTGACAATGGCTTCAAGATATTCTCCATTCATCCCTCGTCTCAGGTCTAAAACCGAAAAACCGTTGCTTAAGAGTGCATATCGCAGGGTTCTTTGGGAAAAGTAGTTGAGATGATCTGGAAAAAAGTCATAAAAGCGGCTGTTTTCTATAGCTTGCTCTAAGCTAGGAACCTCAACCAATCCCACCGCATTTTCTCTCATGGATAAGCGAATGCCTTGTAGAAATTGATGGATGTCCGGTATGTGTTCTAAAACTTGACGGGTCACGAAAGCGTCATAAGGCGATTCGGGAATTAAGTGATCACAACTCACATATCCCGAAAATACTTTTAATCCTTTTGATATCGCCAAATCTCGAAAAGAGGCTGAAGGTTCAATACCTAGTGAAACTGTGCCTAAATCCCGCAAATATCCTAGATAATTACCATCTCCACACCCTATTTCTACTAGACGCTTTCCGACTAAGTTATACTTCTGGACAAAGTTTGATGCTTGAGAAAGCTGATAAGTTCTCATTTGTGGTGAGTGACTTATAGTCATCAGATAATCATCATAATAACTAGATTCTAAAATGTCAGCAATTTGCACAAAGCCACATTGTTTACAATTATAAACATGGACATCAATGGGTTTATCCTGATTTAGTTCCGTTTTTTTGAGCAATTTAGAGATATTGGGCGATGAATGGGGCAGATACAAGCATTTTTCCAAATTGTTTGAGTAGCATAGTCTACATTTTTCAATCATAAAATTAGTTTTTTCTTGATGGATATATTTTAGATTAATAATCGGCTAATTGCTGCAAGATTACTTAATTTTCTGAATTTATTTGCTTTTATTTAATTGTTTTAATATCCCTTTAACTGTTTCTAGCAATCCTTGCTCAATAGTAATTTTAGGCCCCCATCCCGTCAAGGTTTTGATGCGGGTAATATCCGCCTGTAAGTGCATCACCTGATCTGGACGATAGGGAACCGCACCATATTCGGGTTGAATAGTGGGATTGACACAATTTTTAAGGGTTTCTACAACTTCTTTCAAAGGTATAGCTACGCCCGAGCCAAGGTTAAATATCCCAGTTGCTTGAGTATAAGCTACACTTAAGATAGCTTTAGCGGCATCCTCAACATACAGATAATCCCATAATTGCTCACACTTTGTCAATTTAGGGCTATTGCCCGAGGCGATTTCTCGGATCAAATAGGGAATTAACCAGTAGGAGTCATCCCCAGGTCCATAGGGATCAAAAAGACGAATCCAAGAACCTTGAATATTATAAGCTTGACATAATCCTAGGGCTGCCCAACAGGCTGCTAATTTAGCTTTCCCGTAAAGGGTGGTGGGATAGGTAGGAAATTGTTCATCCACTTGACGGTTAGGATTCCCATATTCGGCTTGAGAGCCGATGCCAATCCATTGTGAACACCCGACTGATTTAGCTAATTCAACACTCTGTAAAGTTAAGGGAAGATTATTTTGAATTTGATGTAATTCATTGCGATCTTTTCCTGCCACTCCTCGCCAAGCGAGATTAATCAGAATCTGTGGCTGATAATCCTTTATTTTTTCAATTAATTGCTCATCCGTTAGACTTTGATAAACAAAAGTAGGATACCCTTCTAAATCTTTGAGTCGAAACGGATTGGAAGAAGGTCGTTGTAATACTAGGGGAAGATTGCCATCTTTGAGGATTTGTTTGAGTACAGCAGCCCCAACAAATCCTGATGCTCCAGTTAGGATGATAACTTTTTCTTGAGAAGATTGTCCCATTACATTTCCCTCCCTTCTAAGACATCAAGCATCGAGTGAAGTTGCTCCGATGAATAGCCAAATTTTTGTAAATCCTCTTGAATCTCTTTTAGATAACCGAAACTAAAGACAATTATATCGTCAACGGGTGATTCTTGCAGTTTTTCAATACCAAAGACAGGAACTTCCGATTTGGGGCAGTAAATTCCCTGCCCTTTCGGTTTTTTATCCACTAAATACTCTAAGTAATGAGCCTTATTCATAGCTGCTAGAGTCATCACACCACGACCACCAGCACCATAGCCAGCTATTTTTTTTCCTTTTTGGCTATTTTTCTCTAAATAATCATCTAGATTCTGAATCCCTTGATAGATTCTTTGGACTTGAGTTTCATAAAAATTAAGCTCCTCAAAGTTATCAAGTTTTACCTTGGGTAAAGCTTGATTAGCGAAAATAGAGCCTTTGGGAGTAGCAACAAAAAGTAGAGAATTTGCCCGGCGGATTGACTCAGGAACAATATTAAAATCAATAATTACATAGCCCATTCTTTCCATTAACGATTGAGCAGTTGAGGAAGTTAAATAAATTGAGTGTTCATGTTCAAATAAACAATACTCTCGTCGGTCAAAAATTTTTTCTAAATCGTGAACTTCTACTACTAAAATTCCCTTTTCAGGATTAAGTATTTCCAAAACAGTCTCCAGAAAGTTGACGGGATCTGGCAGATGATCGAAGGTATAGGATAACAGCACAATATCGACTTTCTTAAAATCTTCAGGCAGTTTTTCAATAGATGATTCGTTAAACAATCCTTGAATGGTTTTGATCCCTTGATCTTCAGCAATTTTAGTCAAATACGAGGAAGGTTCATAACCGAGAACTTTACCCCCCATTGCTTGAAAAGGAATTAATTGCCCTCCATCTCCCGAGCCAATTTCTAAAACTTTAATTTTGTCCTCGATAAAGTATTTATCAATTAAGGACTTGGCTAAAGTTTCCATAAATTTACTGGCTGTTTTTGATGTTCCTACTGAGTATTGATAGTCTTCATAGTAGTCAGTTACATCAACATCATGTTGAGTTTGAACTGTATAACAATCTAAACAAAGATGGATAGGAATATCGGCTTTAAATTCTCTGCCTAATTCTTCTTGAAGGATAAATTCATCCGTAAATGGCATTTGAGGCAAGGTGAGAATTTTCTTTAAATTCTCTGATTGACAGATTCGGCAGTGATTTTTTAGGTGAATTTTAGCTTTCATAAATTTGCGATGTTCATGTATAAATTAAAGGATTCTGGCTCTTCTGATTTCTGTGTGGAAACGAGGTCTATACTGATAGTTTCTTCAACAAAATAGTCCTAAAAGTGTTGCCCGATAAGCATTTCACGATTCCATAAGCAAAAATTATCACACAAAGTCGAGAAGAGCCGGATTCTGAGTAAGCAATACCCACATTGTCCCAAGATAAGCTCTAGGTTTTCCCAGTTGTAAGACAACTTTGATAATATTCGATTTGTTGGCGAGTAAGGTCTTGCAATTGTGCTTTATCTTCAGAGTCCATTTGGGCCGCTTGATAATACCATGTCACCGTTTCCTTGAGGGTTTGCCGAAAATCCCAGACGGGTTGCCATTTTAGGGTATGGAAAGCCTTATCTGTAACTAGATTAAGCAATTTGGCCTCATGAACAGCATTCGGATCACTTTGATCGAGCCAAGTCCCCGGCCAAAGTTGTAGGATAGACTCAACTAACTCTTTAACTGGACGATTAGAAGTCAGAGACGGACCGAAATTAAACGCCCCATATAACCCCCGGCTGTCTTGCTGCCAATTAGCCGTCGTCAACTGCTCATAAATCGACTCAGCTAACCGTAAATAGCCCCCTAAAGGATCTAAAACGTGCTGCCAAGGGCGAGTCGCTAGAGGGTTACGCACCGGAATCGCTTCCGACTTCATCAAGGCCCGCATGGCATCGGGTACAATCCGATCTAGGGACCAATCTCCGCCACCGATGACATTTCCTGCCCTGGCACTGGCAATACCGATGGGGGTTTGAGGGGTTTTAAAGAAGGAATTTCGCCAAGATGCGATCGCTAATTCCGCCCCCGCCTTACTAGAACTATAGGGATCATAACCCCCTAGGGGGTCATTTTCCCGATAACCATAGACCCATTCCCGATTCTCATAGCACTTATCGCTAGTAATAAACACGGCGGCACAGGGATTAGTCAGGCTTTTCAGGGCCCCTAAAACGTGAATAGTCCCCATAACATTTGTGTTCCATGTTTCCACCGACTCCAGATAAGCAAGCCGCACGAAGGGTTGTGCCGCTAAATGAAAGACTACATCCGGTTGCCATGAAGCGATTAAACGAGCCACTAACTCAGCCTCTCGAATATCTCCTATATGATGACTCAGGTTTTGAGCTAAGTCTAATTGGTCGAATAAGGCGGGGGTGGTATTGGGAGCTAAACTGAGGCCTTTTACCTCTGCTCCTAGATGGAGTAACCAAAACGCCAGCCAAGACCCCTTAAAGCCAGTATGACCAGTAATAAAGACCTTTTTGCCCCGCCAAAATGCTTCCTTTACCATATTTTCCATCTAGCTTGTCCAGTGTCATAAAGGTGATTGAGTACTTCCATTTCTCGGTAAGTATCCATGCACTGCCAAAACCCATCATGCCTATAGACGGCGAGTTCTCCCAAAGCGGCCAGGGTTCTTAGGGGCTGTGCCTCAAAAACCGTCGCATCTCCCTCAATTAAATCCAAAACCTGGCGATTTAAGACAAAATAGCCGCCATTAATCCATCCTTCAGATGTTTGCGGCTTTTCTTGGAATTGACTGACTAGATTATTCTCCATCACTAACTCACCAAAGCGAGAAGGAGGACGAACCGCCGTCAAGGTGGCTAATTTACCATGGGAGTAATGGAAATCCAACAGATCCGCAATATTCACATCACAAACACCATCCCCATAGGTGGCCAGAAAAATCTCGCTTCTGCTTTGATCTATATAAGAGGTGAGACGTTTAAGACGGCCTCCCGTCATGGTTTCCTGTCCCGTATCAATTAACCAAATACGCCAGTCTTCCTCCTGGTGTCCACTATCGAGTTTGGTCACTTTTTTATTGCCTAACTCTAAGAGGACATTACTTTGATTCCAATCATAGTTAAAGAAATAGTCCCGGATTATTTCCCCTTTATACCCTAGACAGAGCATAAAGTCAGTTAAGCCATAGTGGGCATAAGTTTTCATGATATGCCAAATAATTGGCCTATTTCCGATGGCAATCATCGGTTTAGGTCGAAACTCGGTTTCTTCCCGCAGTCGGGTTCCTTTGCCACCACACAAGATGGCCACGGGAATGTTAGACTTATAGTCCTTAACTGTTAAACTGACCGATTGTATGACCATTAGATTATATAGTGAAAGGCTTTGAGAGTGACATCATCTTATCCAGGCGGTTTAACACAGGGTTCCCGATTGTGTGCAGTATCTGTCTAAAAAAAATTTTGTTGAGGGAGTGTAACCAGTTTATTGCTAAACAGTCCCTTAAATCTTATAGCAATTATCTTAATGGTGAGGTACGAAGTTTTCCTTTTGGGGAGCCAGTCGTCGGTAGTCAGCAATAAGCTATACTGCCTTTAAACCTGGTATTGATTTTAGTACAAATGCTCACTACCCTCTCCCTGCTCCCATGGACTCTTAACGAGTAATTTAGATAGTCAACAGCTTACTGCCGATGATTACCTCACCTTGGCGGCGTATTATTGACAATATTGAGCGCATAAAGGCGAAAACGCTCTAAATCAGCTTGCAGGGTCGATTCCACCACTCGACCGAGGAAAAGATTATCCATCAATTTTCCTAACCAACCGGGTATAGCATAGGCTGCTGTCAGTCGCACAATACTCTTACCATGACGGTCATAAAAACGAATCGCCCCGCGGTTAGGCAACCCGTCCACGGATTCCCATTGAATCATCTGATGGGGGACAATTTTCATTATCCGTGACAACCAAGTAAATTCTAGACCACCACTGGCTAACTTCCAACGGGAAAGTTCCGGATCCTCCTCGAGAATTTTCACCGATTCGATCCATTTCATCCAGTGGGGCATTTGTTCTAAATCTGACCAGAGTTCCCAAACCAGATCGATCGGCGCGTCCACTTCTACCTGTACACTATGTTCTAACCAAGTCA
The DNA here is from genome assembly GCF_003112475.1 of Microcystis sp. 0824. Taxonomy (NCBI): domain Bacteria; kingdom Bacillati; phylum Cyanobacteriota; class Cyanophyceae; order Chroococcales; family Microcystaceae; genus Microcystis; species Microcystis sp. 0824. The sequence continues at coordinate 66,215 of NZ_BDSM01000004.1, forward strand.
TTCGTTAATTCTGGCGATGCTGAATATTTCTATGATAACGGCTATTAGTCTTTAGCTTTTGACTCAATGATAAAATAAAAACAATCTTCGAGGTTTAATTTTACTATGTTAATCAGAAAACTGCTCGAATGCGAGGAATTCATCGCTGGTGATCATACCCGATTGCGCGAGTTATTGCATCCCGATAAACAGCCCTTAAATCTACGTTATAGTTTAGCCCACGCCCAGGTAGATGTGGGGGAAACTTCTACTCCCCACGCTTTAAAAACGGCGGAAGTTTATTATATTTTGCAAGGACAAGGGGAAATGCACATCGATGAGGAAGTGCAATTAGTGACTGTCGGTGCCACCATTTATATACCTCCTCTAGCTAAACAATATATTCATAATTGTGGGGAGGAAACCTTAATTTTTTTGTGCATTGTTGATCCTGCTTGGCGAGTGGAAGACGAAATTATCTTTGAGTAAAACTAATGAATATTGGGATTATTGGACTGGGTTTAATCGGTGGTTCCTTGGGGTTAGATTTCCGAGCGCAAGGTTATAAGGTTTTGGGAGTTTCTCGTCAACAATCCACCTGTGATATCGCTGTACAAAAAGGGGTGGTAGATGAATCTAGTACCAGTTTAGAATTATTGGCTACTGCTGATTTAATCTTTATCTGTACTCCCATACATTTAATTGTGCCAACTTTGGAAAAATTAACTCCCTATTTAAAACCCCAAGCCATTGTCACCGATGTGGGATCGGTTAAAGGGGCAATTGTGGACAATTGTAGTCAATTATGTCCAAATTTTGTCGGTAGTCATCCTATGGCTGGGAAAACCGAACAGGGAATTAATGCGGCACAATCGGGTTTATTTGTCAATACCCCTTATGTGATTACTCCCCTTGAATCTACTTCTAATTTTGCCGTGGAAATCTTAACCGAAATAGTACAAAAATTAGGCTGTCAAATTTATTATTCCTCCCCCGAAGAACACGATCGAGCCGTGGCTTGGATTTCCCATCTGCCAGTAATGATTAGTACCAGTTTAATCCAAGCTTGTGCGAAAGAACATGACCTGAATATTCGCGAATTAGCGGAAAATTTAGCTAGTTCTGGTTTTCGCGATACCAGTCGCGTCGGTGGCGGTAATCCCGAATTAGGTTTAATGATGGCTAAATACAATCGTCAAGCTTTATTGATATCCTTGACCAATTATCGGCAAAATCTTGATCAAATTATTGACTATATTGCAGGAGAAAAATGGCAGGAACTAGAGGAAATTCTCGTCTCTAGTCATAAATATCGAGCCAATTTTATTTAATCAAAATAACATTTTTACCCAGCAATTATACCCCAGTGCTGTATTATGGATTTATCCTCAGTCAACCAATGCAATAATATGAATACCTTTTTTGACTTTGAATCCGAATTTGTTGACTCCTTACGTTGCATACCAATGACCGTGAGAATGAAACTAGATACCTGTGGAGTTAAATTAAAATTATCCCATTGGATGCAGTTAACTCAACCAGAAAGAAGGGTATTAGTTAATATGGCTTGTACGACGGCAGCAGAAGCCAAAATCTATCGAGATTTTCTGCAAAAGTTAATCACGGAAAAAACTGGCAATCCCGCAGTAGAACTAGCAATAGATACCCATCCTGCTTGGCTAGATGATAGCCAGATTCCTGATACAGTCCTAGAAAAAGCTAGAGAATTACAGATTGAAATTAGCTTAGAACAATGGCAAAAATTGCAACCATCCCAACGTTTTGCCCTGATTAAACTCAGTCGTCCCAGTCACGAAAATCTCAACTTCTATCCGGCCCTGAAAGAGTTCCATATAGTCGATGCCTAACTCAAGAACCTATGCCATATTAAGTTTGTTTCTACCTTACTGTCATGACAAGCCAAAAGGCGAGCAAGGCGAGAAATTTAGTATTTTATACCAGATCGATCTCAAATTAAAACGGGGGAAATAGCGGATGGTTGCCTGTTTAATTAGTCCCAGAAAAGGTTAGGTTCGCTAGTATGGTAAACTTTAACGGAACTTAGTCTAGGCGTATAAAATTAAATAAATTGCAGTAGATTGCTGCTCTCTTAATAAAAATGATAATTAATGTCCTATTCTTGAAAACTGATTATACCGTTTCCATCCAGTCAAAAACTTGATTCAATTGCGACAAATCGATTAAACCGTACTGCCATAAAACCATCGGCAAAGAACCCACCGATGCTTCACAGAGACGCACAGCCATATCGAAGGAACGCGGGGAAATGGCTAATTTTTCCAAGAGGAAAGTGCGGAGTTGTTTTTGTTGATGAGCTTCCATGATTAAGGATCATTTGTAACGATAATCTGATTATTGAATAACTTATCCTCTATTAAAAAGAGATGCTTCCCTCACGGGGATCACCCAATTGGGTGATTTTGTCCAACCATCAGAATAATTTAAGGATTTATCCAGAATATGTCCTACTATCCCGAAATTGCTAGTGGGGATATCAACACTTCCTTGACGTAGAAAAACGAGAAAGGGGAACTTTTGGGATAAGCTATTGATAACCTAGTTTTTGATCGAGTAGGAGAGAATTGCCCCAATGAGTCATGCTCCTCAAGTTTCCGTAATTATTCCTTGCTATAATCAAGGTCGCTATCTTGATGATGCGATCATATCTGTTTTAGTACAAAAATACCAAAGCTTTGAAATCCTTGTCATCGATGATGGCTCCACAGAACCGGAAACCATCGAGATTTTACAAGATTATCAACAGCCAAAAACCCGGATCATCCGCACAGAAAATCAAGGGGTTGCCACAGCGAGAAATCTAGGAATTGCCCAAGCGCAAGGAACCTATATTCTTCCCCTTGATGCCGATGATAAAATTGCCGATTCTTATCTAGAAAAAGCGGTTACTTTGCTAGAAAGTAATGAGCAATTAGGGATAGTTTATTGCGAAGCGGAGTATTTTGGGGATAGACAAGGAATTTGGCCGCTGCCTGAGTATAAATTTCCAGATATATTAGTAGATAATATGATATTTTGCTCCGGTTTGTTTCGGAAATCCGACTGGGAAACTGTGGGGGGCTATAATACTAATTTAATTTATGGTTGGGAAGATCACGATTTTTGGTTATCTCTGATCGAATTAGGTCGAGAAGTCTATCGTATCCCAGAAGTGTTATTTTTCTATCGACAAAAAGCTGATTCTATGAGTCGCTCAATGACCGCAGAACACTATATTTATTCCTATACGCAGCTTTTCTATAATCATCCCCAACTTTACTCCCAAAATATCCAAGCCATTTTTGCCGCTTTAGTCACCTTAAAAGTCGATATATTCGCTCAGTTGGAACAGGCTAGAGAACGAATTAAACAATTAGAAATTCATGAACAAGAATTGCAACAAGAATTGCAAAAAACCCAATTGGATTATCGAGAAGCTGACAGTAAAATAGCCGCCATGGAAAAAAGTAAATTCTGGCAAATGAGAAGGGCTTGGATTAAAATGCAAAAATTGCTAGGATTGCTGGAAAAAGACCCAATTTATTCCTGATTTCCATCCATGATTCAGTGTTTGTTCGCCAATTCAAAAATGAAACGCATCAGCCTTAAGAGTTGACAGAGAAAGGCTCATCAACGTGAGTTTGACCGGGTAAAACTAGCCAAAGAAGAGGCTGAGAGGTAAACTTCAGAATGCTAATAACAAAGACCATCTCAGCCATGACCAACATTAGATCTCGCCAGAAATAGCGATTATCAGAAGAAATTGCCCTCAGATAACCAACAAAAGCCCTGTTCATCTCGTCTGCGTCTCAGTCAGGTAATGACTATAGTGATCGCCTTTCAGGGATCAGGATACAAAACCTTCAAGGAATTTTACCTCAAGCAAGTGCTACCTAACTGGGGGAAAGAATTCCCCCATTTGGTGAGTTATCGAAAAAATCCGGGTCTATAGTCATTTCAAATAAGTATGATACAAGTAAAAAATAGGGTAAAATAAGGAGAAACGAGCAACCCATACAGAAAAATGTCTTAGGGCCTAGACTTGAGAAAAAAAGTAATTGATTATGTAGAGAATGGGGGAAGTATAACCAAAGCCGCCGCTCTATGGATGTTAAAGTGACCATTCGCAAGCTGGGGACGCCGCCAGATTTTGATCCTAGGGAATAGGGCGAATTATCTTTAAAAGCCCGATCGGCTGTACTGGTTGGTTGGGAGTCAGGATTCAGGATTCTGGGGTCAAGAACCCTCTGGATCAATTAAGAATTCATATTTCTATCGTATTGAGGACGACAGGGACTGCCCCAAGCGACCTTTTGAGCGGGAATATCGGCAAATACGCTGCTTCTTGCCCCGATAACGACATTAGAGCCAATTTTTACCCCCGGAGCCAAAAAACAATCGGCCGCGATCCATGTACCATTACCGATGAGGATGGGAGTGGTTTTTAAGCCAAAAGAGCGATCGCCTGGATCGTGACTGCCAGTGCAAAGATAGCATTTTTGAGAAATCACACAATGACTGCCGATGGTAACGTTATCTAAACTATAAATCACCACATCATCGCCGATCCAAGTATAATCTCCGATCGCCACTTTCCAAGGATAAGTCACCCTTACCGTCGGGCGAATTTTCACCCCAAGGCCGATTTTAGCCCCGAATAGCCGCAAAACAGCGCAGCGAAAGCTATCCATCTGGTGCAAACTGAGGGGGAAAAGAATCCCCTGTACTAACCACCAAAGTAGGATAATTGGATTAGAACGACCGCGATCAAACCACGATTGATCGTAGGTACGCAGATCTAGCCATGCTTCCTCATCGGTGCGGATTTCTGGGGACATAGGACTTATTTAATCATTTCTACCGGTTGAGGTTCCGAGGGGTTAATCGGGGGATTATCATGGGCATTAACGTTTAATTTACCGCCAAATTGCCGTAATTCGTACAATTTAACCCCTATTTGGTATTCGTACTGACTCAAAAGACGACCGTAGATATAACCAGCTTTGCCATCCAAGAAACCGAGACGGATAAAATAAAAGAGAATAAAGCGCAGCAGCGGTTTAAAGGGCAGTTTTACCCAAATTTTCTTTAAAAAGCGTTTTCTCTGCACCGCGTCACCGAACAGGTTGGCTCCGATCGTGCCGCTTTCGTCATTACCCGTGAGAATATTGTAATAAACCCGCGCCTCCCAGTTGGAATAACGATTATGTCTTTCTAACCAATGATAGATATCGCGGAAATCGATGTGCAGCATATCATTTTTCAGATATCCCACTTTGCCATCGAGGATAACGTGTTCGTGAACTTCGTTATCTCCCGTGTTGGGGATATCTTCCGTGTTTAAATTCTCGTATCTGCCCGACTTATGTTTAAATAAGCGCAGATTCCAGTCGGGATACTTGCCACCATAACGGATCCATTGTCCGAGGAAGAAGACGCGACGATTGAGATAATAACCGTTATAGTTGGGAGCTTGGATCACGGTGGCGATTTCGTCCCATAGTTCGGGGGTGATTCTCTCATCACAATCGACGATTAATACCCATTCATTGCGAAAAGGCAGGTTATCGAGGGACCAGTTTTTCTTTTTCGGCCAACGACCATTAAAATGAAATTGGACTACATTAGCCCCATAGTTGGTAGATATTTCGATCGAGCGATCGCTACTTTGGGAATCGACGACAAACACTTCATCAGCCCTAGCAACACTCTCTAAACAAGCGGGAAGATTAGATTCCTCGTTTTTGGCGGGAATCAACACCGAAACGGGAATTTTTTCTGATTGACTAAACATTGGTACACTGTGGCTAGGTAGGGTGTTCGCACCTTTCCTTAAAACCCTTAGTTACTCAGAAAGCGAGAACTAGGACTTAAGATTTTTTTTTATCTTACTATACCTTATTCGGTTTTTTGCGCTATTCCTAAGCCTGAACCCAAGAGTGTGACCCCTAGAGACTTGCATATTCCCCCGGAAAATAGCAAAAAATTCGACAACAATACATATGTTCTACTATCTAAACTTCTAACTGCGAAATAGACGACTATACTGGGTTTCGTGGTTCATACTGGCAAAACTTAGCCCCCAACTCCAACTACTCAGGTTTTCATCGGCTAAACTGATAATATCTGCTGTTGCTGTTAATAAACTGGGCTGTAAACCGATCAGAAGCGATTGTCCTAGGGTTTGTCCTAGAGGAATTAAACGCAGTCCTGCATTGATTAAATTACTTGCCCAACTGTGTAAATAGCCTAAAACCGCTAATTCTTCCCCAATTTGCCAATGACTTGCCGCGATCGCAAAGGCGGTGGCATAATTAGCCTGTTCTGGTAGATTATCTCGGACTGGTGCTAACTCCCGCAATAAGTTTAACAGCGATCGCCCCATTTGCCAGCTTTGCTGTCTTAATTCGGCCGTTTCCCGCGTTGCCGATAACCAGTTATCCCAATAATTAAGTTTTGTAAAATCTTCTTGACAAAAACAACGATATACCCTTAGCAAAACCGCCGTTTCTAAGCGAATCGAGCCTTGACAAAGCGATCGCTCTAACCAATCATTTAAGCTGGCACTATTAGAGATAATCCCCTTTTCGACCAGGGTTTCTAGCCCTTCGGAATAACTATAGGCCCCCACGGGTAAAATGGGACTAGCCAATTGTAATAAACACAAAAGTTCTTTTTGATCGAGCATAGAAAACCGAGAAAATTGTCCTTAACACAATTGGGGAAATGCTTGGAGCTTCGGTATGTAGATCGAGCCAGTAGAAAGCGGCAGTCTCTGAATTATACCGTGATTAATAGCCACAATTATAAACTACTCTACTTATGTCCTCACGAGAACAGCATTTTCTGAGAATAAATCTTGTCGTTCTCCTCTTAGTTTTAGCTTTGATTGCTGGGGTTGATCGGGCAGAATTACCCTCTAGTCTTTTATTTTATCCTCCCGCTACTCCCCCAACTCCGATCGCTGGTTTACTAACCCATTCTTTTCAATTGCTTTGTTGTTTACCTCCGATTGTTTGCCTTTTTAGTTATGCTTTATTGTGCCAGGAGGCAAGTTTCAATAATTCTCGCCAGTTTTTACTTTTTTCTGGCATAATAACGGGACTAATTGCCATCAATGAAATCTTCAGAATTCATATCATTCTCCTCTATTTTAATATTCCCAAATTTTTGACTATCTCTGTTTATGGTCTAGCAATTCTGATTTATGGTTTAGTATTTTGGCGGCGAATAAAACAAACTTCTTACCAAATTTTAATCATCGCTTTAGCACTTTTAACTTTGGCGATTACTATCGATTTTCTCCAAATTAAGAATCTAGGTTTTGCCAGTCTAAGTGAAGGAATTCCTAAACTTTTGAGCGCAGTTAATCTAGCCAGCTATTTTGGGGATGTCTGTTTTCAAGAAATTTCAGCTAAGATCAAATCCCAATAAATTACCCATTTATCTGTTTAACCAGATGTAAGATTTCGGGAAGAATCAGTTTTTCTAGGGCTAATTTAACGGCATTAGTGGAACCGGGGAGAGAAAAGACTAATAGGTTTTGATAAACCCCAGCTATTGCCCTCGATGCCATGGCACGGGAGCCGATTTCCTGATAACTGAGATAACGAAATAATTCGCCAAAACCGGGCAAAGTAATCCTTAATAAAGGTACTAAAGCATCGTAGGTAGTGTCTCTGGGAGCAATACCCGTACCCCCATTGAGAATTAAGACTTTTATCCGATTTTGATTGCTAATCTCTGATAAGATTGCTTGAATTTGTAAGGGTTCATCGGGGATAATTAAGTATAGACCGATATCATGACCCGATCGAGTTAGTAACTCTTGAATTATTTGGCCACTTCTATCCGTCTCTGGGGTACGAGTATCGCTCACCGTGACTACGGCACAGCTAAGGTGAAGGGGGGTGGTGTCGGGATGGGGAATAAAGGTCATAATTAGCGATCAGATGAGAGTTCGAGAAAAACAAGCATTAAGAACAAATGTATGTATTATCTGGTCAGTGCAGTCACACTGGAATAAAAAACTTAACTTTGGCAAGTATTGCCGATTTTTGCCAGTTTTTGGAACCTTTTCCCTGGTAATGATGACAAGGTATAAGGATCTTCTAGAGAAGAGATTATCCCAAAATAACAAAATCGAGATTATCATCTAAGTTGGTATAGATTATGACTGGAATTATGAGTCAACTCAGTCCCCTACAAGCCGAACAAATCAAGGAAATCGGGACTTATTTACGTCAAAAACGAGAAGAAAGCTGCCTGAGCATGGACGATATCGCCGCCCTGACGATGATTAGAGTACCAATGCTAGAAGCGTTGGAAACGGGGAATTGGGAGAAATTACCAGAATTAATTTATGTCAAGGGATTTATCAAACGCTACGGTGATGCCCTAAAAATTGATGGTAAAGCTTTAGCCGATCGCTTGTCTCCTAGTGCGGAACAATTAGCTCAAGAGCTAACTATCCCCAAAAAACTGCCCACAAAAGCTACCCCTCTCCCCAAGGCTGAACCCGCTGCCCCAAAAGCGGAACGGGTGGAACCAGAAAAACCGGCCTCAGAGACTAGCCCCCAACCGGCTAAATCAGGCGTTTTCGGGATTTATCTCTGGTTAGGCTTGCTGGCGGGCATATTTTGTGGTATTGGCTATCTTTTCCTCCGTCCCCCTCTCTCTAACCCCCCTGCCGTTACTCCCTCTCCTTCCCCTGTAGTTTCCCCCGCGCCGGTAGTCCCTCCCCCACTGGTAGCCTCTCCTTCCCCTTCTCCTCAGCCAAAAGTTCCTCTCTCAGCCGAAGTAACTATTGAACAGGCCGCTTGGGTACGCGTAATTGCCGATGGCAAAAAAGTCCATGAAGGCAATCTCCAACCCGGGACCAAACGAACTTGGACAGCCCAAAAGAGTTTAAATATTCGATCGGGCAATGCCGGCGGTGTTAAAATCTCTCTTAACGAAAAACCTGCCCAATTAATGGGTAAAGCGGGCCAAATCGGCGAAATCACCCTCACTGCACCCCCTCTCAGTGATCAGTAAACAGTAATCAGTAATCAGTGAACTAAAAACTCACATCTGAAAACAAGGGCCGAATCTAAGACCTAATTGGTTAAGCTAAAAGCTTTGATGTGCTTAGTTTCTAACCTTCTTTTTAGGTAGGAGAATTGTCAGATTCTGTCTTTTGCCTCTTGCCTGTTGCCCCTTGCCTTCAGAAGCTGAAAACTGAAAACTGATAACTGATAACTGATAACTGATAACTGATTAGGCTGCATCATCCCAGATGGGGGTAAGGGTTTGATAATCGTAGCGGGAAGCGTTGGGATGACAGGTGACACAGGTGGTGTGACCGAGAGGAGTGGGTAAATTGACCCTAGGGTGCAAAACCTTTACATAGCTGGACTGTTCAATTAGGAGGGGAACAAAAGTAGTCTCGCTAAGAGGGCGGGAAGAATAACTGAGATAATCCCAGATAAGACGCTGACTAATGCCGACAATTGGTTTTAAACGGATACCATAGTGAGAATTAGGATTTTCTAGGATTTTTTTCCAAGTTTGACTCGGTAGGATGCTGGGAGGAATGGCAATATGGCAGGTGGCACAATTTTCTAGATAGGTTTGCTGTCCAATTTGATAACGATTCAGCACTGTATCCGAGGCAGGAGATTGGGCGATCGCTGGTTGTTGAAGTAGCGAGGCCAGTAGAATACCCCCTAGAATACTGAGGAGAAAGAGGATCAGAAAAAAAATCGATTTCATACTAAATCTGGTTATTAAAGACTGATTATTTATTCCCCTTTTTGCATGAGTGCATGATCAGAAAACGGGTTTCTCCGAGAAACCCGTTTTCTGTGCGTTACTCAACGGATTTAGTATCACTTGACCGCTGGAAGGCATGACTGGGATGACGGGTAATTGAAGACAATTATAGAGTCCTATAGCAGGGGGCGGCAGTATTTTCGCCGCTTTTGACCCTTTTTAGAGAGATTCTTCGCTCACGGAACCATCTTCTTGCACCCAGGCGAGATTTTTAATCATTCGATCGCGGGCATAGGTGCGAATTTCTGCCTCGCTGCGACCACCTAAATCGATCGCCACCCTCAGATTCGGATCACTGGTGCGAAGGGAGCGAGCTTTACTAAAAGTCGCTATCTGGGCGTTATTACCCAAAGGGATAAGTAACCAGTCGAGGGGGGGAGCTTGACTGGGTAAAGTCTGCCCCGATAATAAACTTTCGTGCAGTTCTTCGATATTCAGGGAAAAACCGATACCCGGAGCCGATTGACCCTGGGGATGAAAAACGCCCAATAATTGATCGTAGCGTCCGCCCTGGCCTAAAATACTGAGATTTTGTTGGTGATCACTAACCGCTTTAAAAACGATGCCGGTGTAGTAATCAAAGGTTTGAATCAGACTTAAATCGAGAATTAGGGGAAAGGGTTCAGAGCGATCGGCATTAAGCAGCTCTACTAGGGATTTAAGGTTATTAACGGCTTTTTGGGCCGATTCTTCCCGGGCCAATACTGCCACTCGTGCGAGGACATCGTGAGGATTACCGCGCAGGTGAAATAATTGTCGGGCTTGCTGCCGGAGGGTTTCATTGGGATAGGGAAGATTTTCGAGGCTAACGTAGTCAAGGAGGGCTAAACAGCGTTTCACCTGTTCCCCCAAGGGACCCGGAAAAGGGGAAAGTAGGGAACGAGTCAAACCCGCTTCTCCTAGAATAATCTGCCAGTTAGGGACGGCCAAACCATCGAAACAGTCAGCCAGGAGCAGTAAAATCTCGGCATCAGCTAGTAAACCGCCAGAAAAGAGCAGTTCTACCCCTGCTTGATAGAATTCCACTTGACGACCGTGATAACTGGCGCTAGGGCGACGAAAAACGTTAGCCCGATAACAGAGACGTTGGGGATAGGACTCCCCACTCATGCGGGTGACGGCACTACGCGCAATGGAAGCGGTTAATTCGGGGCGTAATCCCGATAGTCCTTGACTATCCCCGTGCAGTTGGATCACGGTGCTGGGATCGATCGTACCGCCTGCGGTGAGGGTATCGAGCCATTCAATGGTGGAGGTGACGATCCTTTGATAGCCCCAACGCTGAAAGACAGACTGAAGGCGATCGTTAATCCAGCCTTTTTGGGTAACTTCTAGGGGTAATAAATCCCTTGTCCCCGCCGGGGGTTGATGAATCATGGGAGTTTGCTAATCAAAATCGGTGGCACTGGTAGTCCTATTTATTCTTTTTACCACCAAATCGAGACCAAAAACCGCCCTTGCGCTCTCCTTCCTCTTTTTGTTCTTTCTGGTCTGGCATTTCAATCTTAGAATTAACTACTTTATCTAGTTCCCGTTTGCACTTAATCACCGTCGCATCTTGGGGGCTGGTTTTCCAGGCCCGGTTGATATGAACCCGGGCCATGGACAGTTGATTTTGTCGCAGGTAGGCTAAACCGAGCAGGGCGTGACAGATGCCATTATCCGGTTCTTGCCGCAGGGCATCGCGCAATTCTCGCAAAGCTTGGGCGGGGTTATTTTGGTCAAGAGAGGCTTGGGCGCGGCGAATATAGGCTTCTAGGGGCGATTCCTTGGCTCTAGTCCGGGCTGCCGTGGTGACAGCTGTTCCCACTAACTCGGACTGGTTAGTATTGCCCTGGGAGATAAAGACTTTCGGGCTGGTTTTCTTGTTGCCCCGACCTTCGGTTAAGATCAGATAAACCAGATTCAGTTCACTGAGTTGGCCGATTTTCTGATAGGTATTTTCCAGGGCAGTATATTGATCGATCGCCAAAGATTTCAGGATTTTTTGATAGGCTAATTCATAGTTAGCGCTAGATTGGGCTAGTTTTCTAGCTGGTTCGCTACTGATGGTGATTTTACTCAAATCTTTCCCCATTGCCTTGCCCATTTGTCCTAAAACCAGCCGAAATTCTTCGCGAGATAGGTCGTGGCCCAGATGTTCGTAGGCGGGGTTAACTAATTTTGAAAGTAACTGATTAGCCAGTTTCTTTTCATCGGGAGTGTGAGTGCGACAGGTATCAGGATGGAGTTTATAGGCGATTTTTAAGTAACGCTCGCGAATCTCCTCCTGTTCGGCATCGATCGAGACTCCTAAAATAGCGAAATGATCGATTAAATCATATTGAAATAATCCCTGGGAAATTGGAAAAGTCATAGAGAGTATCCTGCTCTAATTAAAATAATAATCGCATTAAAACTGAAAACTCCAAGAGGCAGCTTTTTGCAGAGCTTGGCTTAAGGGGGTGTGAATCTGTCCGTTAGTAGCCAGGATTCGCCCCGTTTCTATCAAAAAAGGACTCTCATCGTAGGCGCTAATTTTACCGCCAGCTTCTTCGATTAGAATAACTCCTGCGGCCATATCCCAAGAATTAATCCCTCGTTCCCAATAACCATCTAAGCGCCCACAGGCCACATCGGTTAAGTCTTTGGCAGCGGAACCGCTGCGGCGTACCCCTTGGGTCAGATGGGTCAGATAACAGAATTCGGCATAATTATTATCGGGGGTTTGACAGCGATCGTAGGCAAAACCCGTCACCAGTAAACTTTTTTCTAGTTCACTGGTTCGGGAGACATGGATGGGACGACGGTTCAGGGTGGCCCCTAAACCCCGGGCTGCCCGAAATAGTTCCTTTCTAAAGGGGTTATAGATGACTCCCACTGCTGCTTTCCCTGCGATCAGTAGTCCGATGGAGACGACGGATACGGGATAACCGTGGGCATAGTTGGTGGTTCCATCGAGAGGATCGATCGCCCAAAGATACTCGCTATCGGTCCCTGGCCGTTTTCCCGATTCTTCCGCTAAAATCCCGTGTTTGGGAAAGTGACGGCTAATAATTTTGAGAATTTCTCTTTCTGCTCGACGATCTATTTCCGTCACTAAATCGCCTGATCGCCCTTTTTCTTCTATTGTCTCGATTTTACACCAATTATCGAGGATAATTGTTCCCGCCGTTAGGGCGGCTTCGCTGGCAATGTCTAGGTATTTTTCTAATTGGCTGCTGGTATCTGGCACGATTAATCCCTAATCTATTCTTCATCTAAGGGTAAACCAAAACGCACTTTTCCACGAGCAAAAAAGCGACCAAATTGCAGTTCGTAGACTTCATCTTCGTCTTGGGTGGCCACTTCCATATCGCTACGAGCATAACTGACACAAAGTAAAGCATAACCTCTGGCTTTTAATTCCGGCGATAGTCCGATCGCTTCTGGTTGATGGATATCTCCTGATAATACCCTGACCGCGCAGCTGGTACAAGCTCCATTGCGACAGGAAAAGGGTAATTGATAGCCCTGTTTTTCCAGGCTGTGTAGTATATAGTTATCCTCGGCAACGGTGGTGGTAATTTTTTCGCCCGTCTGACGATTGTTAACGGTGATTTGATAATATTTAGTCATAGTTTAGTTAGGCAGAAATTATCGATGCAATTCTAGATAGTTCTAAATTTAGGGTCTATTTTGATCAGCCATCTCGATTATATCATAAATCATTGCTCAAATAGTCATCATCTTGACAAATTCTACTTGATAACTGTTAACTTTTCTTGGGTCACTTGTCAATTTTTATGGCTCTTGAAACTTCATCTCTTTTAATCTAACTGCACCGTCGATAATTGAGATTTCCTGGGAGCCAATTTGCACGATCGCATCTAGTCCCTTCCCGATAATTTTAACTGCTGGGGGACGACTTTTCTGCACGGTCATCACCAGAAAAAACTCCTCACTACCTGTGGCTAAAATGCGCTCACCTGTATTAGTTTTCTCGACTTTTAAAGTCACGGGAGTGATAAAAGTTCCCTGCATATTTGCCCCATTTTGAGTGATAGTAAAACTATTTTTTCCGAGAGTGACATTTCCCTGTGTATTCATCACCCAAGTCTTATTAATAAATTCTGGTTCATCGACTTTACCTAATAATTTATCCATCAAGACGAATAATCCGGGGGAACCGGAGGACAGGCCGTAATCGACGGCGAAAGAGCGAACTAGAGCGACTCCTGCTGGTGGATTAGCCCCTTTAACCATAATTTTATCAGTTTTTAACGTAATTACTCCCGAACCATCGGGACTAGATTGAAAAGATATAGGTTTTGCCTGTCGCCAAGGCGGTGTTCTCGGGAAAATAACCGTATTTTCCGAGTTCCAGTCACCTTCTGACCCCTCAAAACTCGCCCAATGTCCTCCTAATCCCCAAATTCTCACACTAGCGACATCGGGAAAAGACCATCCCCTCACAAAAGGTTGCTGTTTGAGATAGATACTAGCGACAAAATCCTCTTCATTTTGCCAGCGATTACGAAAAGCATAAAATCCCTTTTGTTGATCAACTAAAACCCTGGAAAGTTGGCGTTCGGGATTTTCTGGAATAAGATTAGATGGATAAGCAGCGAGAAGAAAAGGGGCAATATGGGGATAATGGGGGTGAAAAAGTTGTTTTTCCTGTCCTTGTAATCGCCATTTTATTGCTGGTAGCAATGATTTATCGGTAATTCCCAATCCGATAGTTAATAAAGACACTCCTAAAAAACTCTGATGTCTGCCATAAGCAGGAATCAATAATTGACCATTTTTAGGGACAATTCTGGTTAAATAATGGGGGATCAATTGGGCTGCCGAAGAACCAGTTACTAAGTCTAGTCCAAGACTATTTCGATACCCTTGCAAAAAGGGAAAAACAGCGAGAACCATGGGTTCGGTGGTGTAATGATCTCCTTCCGTGCCAAATCCTCGATCGCCGATAGCTGTGATAAAATAGCGTTCGATGTGACGTTTGGCCATTTCTACCTGTGCCGAGGGAGAATAGAGAGGATCGGGCGGTACATCTTCCTTGAGAATCGCTAAACTGGCTAATCCTGCCGCACCTCTGGCCCGCGCATTCCAGTTACTAACTGTGTCTCCATTCCAGCCATTTTTGGGTGAATCGCCTTTGAGAAGTTTTTTACTTTCACTAGATAACCAGCGAGTAATTTCCTGTTGGCGCTTTTCTCCCCAAAAATCATAACAAAGATCGTAGGCGAGAGCGACTCCAGCGACAATTGGGGATTGTTCTAAGATTCTCCTGCCCCGATTTTTACGGGTTTTTTCGAGAATTTCCCAGGCGGTTTCTGCTGATTTTCTATCTTGATTTAAAATTGCTAAAAAACAATGACCTGTGGCATGATAACCCCCATTAGGAACATAACCATCGTAATAAATTTTTTGCTGTAAACTGTTGTTTAATTGAGCGATAATAGTTTGACCGATGGGAGTTTTCGCTTTTTCTCTGAGATTAGTTAATTCTGACTTGCGAAAGATTAAACGGGGATGTTCTCGCGCTTGTAGGGGTTGGTAATTAGGGACAGGATTAGGCCATAAAGGGGAAATTGTGCCATTAACTTGGTTTTGTAGTCTTCTTCCCCCTAAAGTGCCTTGATAACTGCCGATAAGTTGGTCTTGGTAGGGGACAATTTCGATATTATAGATAGCTTCCCTGACTTCCGCTTGCCAAGGGTGAGTTTGAATGTTCATTTTCACCTGTAATCGCCAAGCATTGTCTAATTTAATCGCTTTTACCGTGCCTTGGTGATCCAGTTCTTTATTGAATTTCGGCGCGTATCCCCACACCGACGGCTGACAAACAGATCGATCGCAGCTTAAATCTAGGGTAAGATTTTGATAAACGGGTTTATCTTGCCACAGTTTCCAAACGCCATTTTTCAGTGTTAAACGAAGGTTGCCGGTTAATAATTGCGGATCGATGGTTTCCTGACTAGGTGCGCTTGTACCACCTAGCAAAAGTAAGGGAATCGCCGCTAAAAAAGGAGATATTTTCATAGTAAACAAGCTAGGGGAAATATCAGGTATTCTAGGAAGAATAATTTCCAAATAAATTGGTAAAATCGGCTGATTTCGCTTTTATCTTCTAAATTTACCCTGCGACTACGCCACCAAAGAAGAACAAGTAGGAGCAGATGGGCGACAATGGCCAGAGGAGAATTAATTCCCCTTATCCCCAAGAGACCGACGGCAATCATACCAGCATAACACAGGGAAATTGTCAATAGGGTAATTGTTAAGATTTTTTCGGGGCCGAGAAGGAGGGTAAAAGTGGTAATCTGGTAAATGCGATCGCCTTCTAGGTCAGGAACATCCTTAAAAATAGCGATCGCAACGGTGAAAACGAGAACAAAAGCTGTTAAAACCCAGACTGAGGGATAGATAGACTGATTTTGATTAATAACTGTGTTGTAGTGGCGAAAAAGACCTAAATTGACGATGACACCCCGGACGGTAAAAATACAGAAGGCGGACCAGAGGGGAAAGCGTTTTAAACGCACTGGTGGCAAGGAATAGGCAGTACCGATGAGTAAACTAATCCCCACGGTGATTAACAGCCAAAAACCCCCGATAAAAGCCAGTATAATTGCTAAAATACCAGTAAAACCCACGATCAACTGTCCTGTTAACCGAGAAAATTCGCCCTTGGCTAGGGGAAGCTGGGGTTTATTGATTTTATCGATGTCGATGTCTTCCAACTGATTTAAACCGACGATATAGACATTACCCGCGAGACAAGCAAGCCAAGTGAGCAATAAAACCGACCAATGGCTAAAAAAATCGCTAATATTGCCCAAAGCAATTAAATACAGACTTAAAACACTGAAAGAAGTGCCGATAATCGTATGGGGACGGGAAAATTTCCAGAGACTCCCTAACCGGTCAAGAAAGTTAGGCCGGGGATGGTTAACTGGAAGAAAAGGAGCTTGATTCATAAAAAAAATCAATCCTAGGGCAAGTAATCTGTTAGAATGATAATCCAGACTCAAACCCTGTGGAGAGGTGGCAGAGTGGTTGAATGCGGCAGACTCGAAATCTGCTTTAGGGTCACACCTAACGTGGGTTCAAATCCCACCCTCTCCGTGGAACTGATAAATTAGTGGTGTCGTTAACGATTTTAAGGGAGATAGCGTTGTCCTGGGTGGTTTCCGCAAGAGCAAAAGCTTTTCTAATACCCCTTAACTTCTTCACTTTTTCATGGCCAGGGTCAAACCATCACCAATAGGAATAATACTGATATTGACCCGTTCATCCTGCTGAATTTTGGCATTAAGGGAACGGATAATTTTGGTGCGATTATCGGTGCTATCGGCCGCCGCTACCCGTCCCGACCAAAAAACATTATCGATAGCGATAATTCCGCCCCTTCTGACCAATTGTAACGCCCGTTCGTAGTAGCAATCATAATTACTTTTATCGGCATCGATAAAGACAAAATCAAAACTATTACCTTCTCCCCCGGCGATTAATTGATCTAAAGTCTCCAGGGCCGGGGCAATTCTTAAATCGATTTTAGCGGCGACACCGGCCCGCTGCCAATAACGGCGGGCTATACTGGTATATTCTTCCCTTAGATCACAGGCGATCAACTTGCCTTGGGGGGGTAAAGCTAAGGCCACCACTAGCGCACTATAACCGGTAAAAACCCCTATTTCTAGGGTTTTTCTCGCCCCGATCGCCTGTACCAAAAAAGCCATAAACTGTCCTTGTTCGGGGGCAATCTGCATGACTGCCAGGGGTTGAGAGGCAGTTTCTTGACGTAATTGAGCTAAAATCGGGGGTTCTCGCAGACAGATAGATTGATAATAGGTATAAAATTGTTGATCGAGTCCAAGAGTTTGATTGGCCATAAAAAAATTCCTAGTGGATGGAGTTATCGGGTAAAATTCTCGGTAATCTGAAGCCAGAGAGAGCGCATTGGTTGACCAAAAAGGAAGACTTGGCAGGAAGCAAATCATGATGAAACCGGACTCGGATCATTTCTTTAACGAAGATCTCGAACAGTTGTTAGAGAGTTTAGAAGACAAAGACACCGACGGTGACGAGACCCTAGACGAACTCAGCTTTTTATTTGAGCAGAGTTCCCCCCCAGCGGCCAGGTATGGGGCTTCTCTTGACCAAACCCTGTCTTTCTTGCCCTTAGAACAGGAATTAGAGGAACTTTTTGGCGATAGCATCAATTGGGAAGAAGCCGCCACTAATGATTTTTATTCTACCCGTGGGACCGCTCCCAAGTCAGAACCAGAAGATTGGGATGATCTGGAATCGCTGCTGCTAGGAAATGCAGCGATCCCAGACTCAGAAGCAATTATAACCATCAGCAACCCGAATTTTTACGACAGCCTCGAAGACTTAGAAGCTTTTCTGGAAAAACCGACTCCACCAGAGCAATCGCCACTGCCGGACATCTTTGAATCCCTAGAGGTCTTCCTCTCGAAATCCACAGCAGGGGACTTGGTGGCGGCGGCGGAACCTGTCCAATGGTTAGAATCACTGGAAATTACCCCAGAAAGCCTCCTAGAGGATGAATTCAAGGATTTAGAAAAACTCCTCGAAGAAAGCAATCAGGTGATGGCAGCGACTCCGGCTGCTAGTTTCAGTCCACCGGTCGGGTTAAATAACCTGCGTCCCCTTGTCAGTAAAGCTTTTGAACAGACCATGCGGGTGCCGATCAAACAATTGGATAACCTCAGCAATCTGATCGGGGAACTGGTGATTAAACGCAATCGCCTGGAAGAGGAACAGGATCGCCTGCGTCTCTTTTTAGATAATTTGCTTAACCAAGTTCAAAATCTCAGCGATGTGGGCGCTCGGATGCAGGATCTCTATGAAAGAACCCTCCTAGAAGGGGCTTTACTGGCTAGTGGCAATTCTAGCGGTGCCATCGGTTACGGTGGAGTTAAGGGAGAAAATCAGGGCGATTCGGCCATGACCGGGGAACTAGATGCCCTAGAGATCGACCGTTTTACCGATTTCCACTTATTATCCCAAGAGATGATCGAATTGATCGTGCGAGTGCGAGAATCGGCCTCTGATATTCAATTTGTCGTCGATGAAACCGATCAGGTGACGCGCAGTCTGCGACAGGCTACCACCCAACTACAGGAAGGGATGACCAAATCACGCATGGTTCCCTTTAGTCAAACTGCCGATCATCTACCCCGGGCAATTCACGATATTTCCCTGAAACTGCACAAACAAGCCAAATTAAAAGTGGAAGGGGGTGATGTTCTCATCGATAAGATGATCCTTGAACATCTCAATAGTCCCATGATCCATCTGGTCAACAATGCGATCACCCACGGCATTGAATCACCCCAAGAACGCATGGCCAAAGGCAAACCCGCCCTCGGTAAGATCTCTGTGGGGGCATTCCTACAGGGAAATCAAACCGTGATCACCGTTAGTGATGATGGGGCTGGTATTGATGCTAATCTGATTAAACTTAAGGCGATCGAAAAAGGCCTGATCAGCCATCGGGAAGCTCAAAACCTCAGTACCCAAGAAGTCTATGAAATTCTTCTTCACCCCGGTTTTACTACCAAAGATCAGGCCGATGATTTTTCCGGTCGTGGGGTGGGTTTAGATGTGGTGCGTACCAGTTTAATCGATGTGTGCGGGACCGTTACTATTGACTCGGTACTGGGCAAAGGAAGCACTTTTACGCTCCGTTTACCCCTAACCCTGAGTATCTGTAAGGCCCTCTGTTGCGTTAGTAATCATGCTCGCATCGGTTTCTCCATGGACGGAGTGGAAGATATGAAGGATTTCCGGGCCAGCGATATCCAAATAGATGGGGAGGGACGGCCCTGTGTTTTCTGGCAAAACACTTTACTACCCTTCCAACCCTTGAGCGAATTGCTTTCTTGCAATCGGCAACTAAGTCGCGGTAGTTTTTACACCGGCAAACGGGAGGAAGACTCTTTTTCGATCGTGATCCTGCGCGGTGGCAATAATCTTCTCGCGGTACAGGTGGATCAAGTGATCGGTGAAGTGGAAATCGTCATCAAACAGATCGAAGGACCGATTCCGAAAACGGCTGGGATTGCTGGGGCGACGGTTTTAGGCGATGGTACGGTGATGCCCGTCGGCGATGTGTTAGAGTTAATCGACATCGCCAGGGGTCGTCTGCGGATCGATAACGGTGGTCTTTGGCGCCAACCTGCCCCCCCCGTAGCGGTGGAAACTAGCCAAAAATCCGAGGCTATGGTTCTGATTGTCGATGATTCGATTACTGTTCGGGAATTGCTCTCTTTAAGCTTTATTAAAGCCGGTTATCGTGTGGAACAGGCCCGGGATGGTCAAGAAGCTTGGGAAAAATTACGCGGTGGTTTGCCCTGTGATATCGTTTTCTGCGATATCGAGATGCCCCGCATGAATGGACTAGAATTACTGTCTAATTTGCAAAAATCCCCCCGATTAGCGGCGATTCCCGTGGCTTTATTGACTTCCCGAGGCTCGGAACGTCATCGTCAGGTGGCGGCGAAATTAGGGGCTAGTGGTTATTTTACCAAGCCCTACACGGAAAGAGATTTACTCTCGGCAGCTGAAAGAATGATTGCGGGGGAAGTATTACTAGCTAATAGTATTAAAGCGACTCTTAATCAGTCTTTATCCTCCGATACAACGATTATTGATAGTAATCCAGCTAATTTGTTGGCACAATTGAGTCCTCTCGTCTTGATTGTCGATGATTCGTTAATAGTGCGGGAAATGTTAGCGATTTCTTTGGTTAAAGCTGGTTATCGCATTGAACAGGCCCGGGACGGTTTAGAAGCATGGGAAAAATTACGGGCCGGTTTGGCTTGTGATCTGATTCTCTGCGATATCGAAATGCCTCGCCTGAATGGGTTAGAATTGCTCTCTCGTCTGCAAGAGAATGAACAACTTCAGGGGATACCAGTGGCGATGATTACCTCGCGAGGGACGCAAAAAATGGAGCATCTCGCCGCCGCTAAAGGAGCAAAAGGTTATTTTGTCAAGCCCTGTATTGAGGATGTTTTACTGTCGGCAGCCCAACGTTTAATCGCTGGTGAAGTATTAATCCAAAAAGAAAATTCCGTGGATTAGCTGAGGTTAAGTAGCTGGTTATAATTAAATTAAAAATGGATTTTAGGTTCGATCCCCCCTTAGTCCCCCCTTAATAAGGGGGTTGCCGATCCCCCCTTAGTCCCCCCTTAATAAGGGGGGCATCTGATAGTTTTTAACGCCTACCTACTTAACTCGCTAATTTGAATTTGTTTTCTGAAAAATCATTAAATGTTGTTGGGGCAAAGTCTCGATGATTTCTTCCGGCACTAAACCGACGGCGGCCATTTCTTTTTCTACCTGTCTGCGGGTCATTTTATGAAGGGCCTTGATGGCAATCAGAGGGTTTTCACGACGGTATTCTACTAATACCACCCTACCAGCGGGTTTTAAGGATTTGACCAGATTTTCCATCATCTCGCGGGGACAGGAAAACTCGTGATAAGCATCGACCATTAAAGCTAAATCGATCGCATTTATAGGCAATTTGGGATCGGTTTCTGTGGCGAGAATTGTGGTTATATTCTTTACTTGATTTTCCTCGGCTAAAAAATCAATTGCCCCTAACATTTCCGGTTGCACATCGACGGCAAAAACTTGTTCTACTAAATTCGCCAGAGGAAAACTAAAATAACCTGTCCCCGCTCCGATATCTGCCACTAGATCTGTGGGTTTTAGATGTAGTGCGGTGATCAGATCATCGGGTTTTTCTGTGAAACGGCGACTAGGACGTTCTAACCATAACATTTCTTGGTGTCCCATGACTTTAGCGATTTCCCGTCCTAGATAAAATTTACCGATACCATCGCGACTATGAAGCGATCGAATCTGATAATATTGCTGCGGTGCTAAAACTGAAGCATCGTAGGTAAGATTTAATAATCCGAAACCGCAAAAAACCACTATTAGAAACGAGACAATTAAGAACAATTTTTGCTTAAACAGCATCGGGATTAAAAACGGTGGGCTAAAAAAAATAAATTCCCCGTCCGGGACAGGGAAAAAATCTATCTTGATCAACAAAACAATTAATCCAAAAATCCCATTAAAGTTTCGGGATCATCGATTTCATTGGAAGCAACGGGACGATTACCCATGACTGTATAGGTTTCGCTAATGTGCAGATGACTGAGAGCGATCGGACGATTGCCAGAAATCGCTAGAGTGCTACTGACTTCCATACCACTAGAGCCGACAGGACGCAATCCACCGACGGAAGAATAGGTACTAACCACTTTCAGATGGCTAACTTCCACGGGACGGCCCCCTGGTAACATTTCATCTTCCGTGAAGTGAAGATGGCTAGTACCAACAGGACGATTTTCGGGTAAGCGATGTTCAGGTTGATAGAATTTTAAGGCTTTGGAAGCCGATTCAGCGTTGTTTTTCACCGAAAGGGCGACCACTTCTTTATCTTTGGCGGTTTTAGCCGTAGTAGCTTTACCGCGTGAGCTGCTGGTCTTTTCTTCTGTGGTTGCTGGGGTTTGAGTCCCGTTCGTTTCTAGATTTTCCACCGTCATAACCTGATACTCCTTTCCGTTAATAGCTTCGGGGAAACGATAAGATTTAAGTTTAGGGTATTCTCGAAGACTTTTAATCTTTTTTTAAAATCCTCTCTAATATTAAGATACATCTTTCTTTCCCCAAAACCCTATCAGTGTTGGTAATTTGATTGATAATTTATTTTGCCTGTTCTCTACACCTAGCCGCTAATGACCGCTTTTCAACTACAAGCACCCTTTCAACCCACCGGGGATCAACCGGCAGCGATCAATAAATTGGTAGATTTCCTGCAAAACCGGCAGCGTTTCCAAACCCTCCTAGGGGCAACCGGCACCGGCAAAACCTTCACCATTGCCGCTGTGATCGAGAAAATCGGCAGGCCTACCCTCGTCCTTGCCCATAATAAGACCCTGGCGGCCCAATTATGCAACGAATTGCGGCAATTTTTCCCCAATAACGCCGTGGAATACTTTATCAGCTATTACGACTACTATCAACCGGAGGCTTATATTCCCGTCAGCGATACCTACATCGAAAAGAGTTCTTCGATTAATGATGAGATCGATATGCTGCGCCATTCGGCCACGCGATCGCTGTTTGAACGCAGGGATGTGATCGTCGTCGCTTCCATTAGTTGTATTTATGGTTTGGGAATGCCGGCGGAATACCTAAAAGCGGCGATTTCCTTAACAGTTGGTCAAGAGTTCGACCAAAGGCAATTATTACGGGCCTTGGTGTCAGTGCAGTACAATCGCAATGATTTGGAGTTAACTCGCGGTCGTTTTCGTCTCAAGGGCGATATTTTGGAAATTGTTCCCGCTTACGAGGATCGGGTTATTAAAATTGATTTTTTTGGCGATGAGATTGAAAGTATTCGTTATCTCGATCCCCTGACGGGGGAAGTTTTGCAAAAATTAGAGCGAATTAGTATTTATCCGGCCCGTCACTTTGTTACCCCAGAGGAACGTTTAGAGGTGGCTTGTCGGGATATTAAAACCGAGTTAGATAACCGTTTATTGGAGTTAGAAAAAGCGGGCAAATTACTGGAAGCGCAACGTTTGGATCAGCGGACTCGTTATGATTTAGAAATGTTGCAGGAAGTGGGTTATTGTAATGGCGTGGAAAATTATTCGCGGCATTTAGCGGGTAGGTTAGCGGGGGAACCACCGGAATGTTTGGTGGATTATTTTCCCCAAGATTGGTTATTAGTTGTAGATGAATCTCATGTTAGTGTGCCGCAGATTCGCGGGATGTATAATGGCGATCAATCACGAAAAAAAGTTTTGATCGATCACGGGTTTCGTTTAGCCAGCGCTGCGGATAATCGTCCTTTGAAGTCGGAAGAATTTTGGCAGAAAGTTAATCAATGTATTTTTGTTTCGGCCACTCCAGGAGATTGGGAATTAGCACAGTCAGAAAATCGCATTGTCGAACAAATTATCCGACCGACGGGAGTTTTAGACCCGGAGATTTTTGTGCGACCAACCGAGGGACAAGTGGATGATTTATTAGGGGAAATTAAGGAGCGAGTGCGGTTAAATGAACGGGTTTTGATTACCACTTTAACTAAACGCATGGCGGAAGATTTAACCGAATACTTGCAAGAAAGGGAAATTAAAGTTAGATATCTACATTCAGAAATTCAATCAATTCAACGGATTGAAATTATTCAAGACCTGCGAGAAGGGGTCTTTGACGTGCTGATCGGGGTGAATTTGCTTCGCGAGGGGTTAGACCTGCCGGAAGTGTCTTTAGTGGCGATTTTAGACGCAGATAAGGAAGGATTTTTAAGGGCTACCCGCTCTTTAATTCAAACTATCGGCCGGGCCGCTCGTAATATTCGCGGTCAGGCAATTCTTTACGGAGATAATCTCACCGATAGTATGATTAATGCGATCGAAGAAACCAAGAGACGACGAGCTATTCAAGAGGAATATAACCAAAAACATGGGATTATTCCGCAACCGATTGTTAAAAGGTCGAGTAATTCAATTTTGGCTTTTCTGGATATTTCCCGTCGTCTAAATTCCCAACAATTAGAGCAGGTTTGTGAGAATATAGAAGAACTTTCTTTGGAACAAATTCCCGAGTTAATTCAACAACTAGAAGCGCAAATGAAAGAAGCGGCTAAAAATCTAGAATTCGAGGCAGCGGCTAAATATCGTGATCGGATTAAGCAATTGCGAGATAAGTTATTAAATCATGTTAGATAAACCTATGACTAGATTTATTCATGACCAGTTTGCTAAAGATTATCTCGAAGAATTATTATCTTCTCTGGGAGAGGTAAAATCGGCACGGGTTGTACGCGGAGAAGTACGAGAAATCGATGTCTGGTTTTCACCGAATATTCTCGATAATAATCCTAGAGAGCTGCTGGGATTACTGGGAAAAATGGCGATTAATCCCTGTTTATTTGAACCCTTTCGCAATCCTGTTACCCCTGCAGAAATTAGGACTTGTCTGTTAAAATTGTTGCAAGTGGAAGGGGAAATTAATCGTCAAGCAAATCGTCAGAAAACGAATGTTAACGATGGGGAAATCCCCCGTCTCTGGATTTTGACTCCCACCGCTTCCGCGCAACTGTTAGGAGGATTCGGAGCTAAATTAGATGAGGAGAATTGGGGGGAGGGTATCTATTTTTTAGCTCCCTCTTTACGCACGGCAATCACCGTTATCCATCAATTACCCCCAACAGAAGCAACTCTCTGGTTAAGAATTTTAGGCCGGGGAAAAGTACAAGCAAGGGCGATCGATGAGCTAGAATCGTTACCAGAGGATCATCCTTTTCGGGTAAATGCTCTAGAATTATTATTAAACTTGAGAACCTCTTTAACTAACGATCAAGAGCTTGAACAGGAGGACAGAGAGTTAATTATGAGATTATCACCTTTATACACTTCCCGTCTTCAGGAAGAACTGGATGCTGGCCGTCAACAGGGTCTTCAACAGGGTCTTCAACAGGGTCTTCAACAGGGTCTTCAACAGGGTCTTCAACAGGGTCTTCAACAGGGTCTTCAACAGGGTCTTCAACAGGGTCTTCAACAGGGTCTTCAACAGGGTCTTCAACAGGGTCTTCAACAGGGAGAACGTCTGGTGATAGAAAATTTATTGAAAGCTCGTTTTGGTAGTTTAGACCCAGATTTATCCGTAATTATCGATCGCATTTTATTATTACCGGTGGAGGAGTTTACCCCTTTAATAATTAATTCATCTCGCACAGAATTAATTGCCCAATTTTCTAATTAAAAGAATAACTCAATCCTTTGATGATAGTGGATTTTAAAATTGGCTGATTAACCAGAGCAGGCAATTTTCTGGGCGAATTTGGGGATATTGAGGATTGTTCTGGAACCAGCATCAGCTTTCTTGCTAATTGGCCACAAATTAGCGGCAATTTAGCTATGATCACCTTGAAATAGCTTTTCTAAAGCTTCCTTCAAGGTTGGTTCCATGACAATTTTATTTTGATAAGCAACTGTTACTCTAGCGATTGTAGGGACACTATTTTGGTCTGCCACTAGATACAAAGGTTCTACATAAAGCAGCGATTGTTCAATGGGAATAATTAATAGGTGTCCTTGCAAAACTTTAGAACCGTCCCGATTCCAAAGGGAAATCTGTTGAGAAATATCTGGATCTTGGTTAATTAAAGCCTCAATTTGATTCGGTCCGTACACTAACCTTTGTTTAGGAAATTGATAGAGTAATAACTTACCATACTCTCTATCATCTGAACGAGCTGCCAACCAAGCGATTAAATTTTGCCGACTAGAGGGAGTATAGGGATGGAGGAGAATAAATTCTTCTTTGTCGGAATCTGGCAGTTTCATGATTAAATAATAGGGTGATACGGCCTGGGGTTCTGTGCCGTAAATTTCTAGGGGAATTTCCCATTGATCCTCCCGATTATAAAATACTTGCGGATCGGTCATGTGATAGGTTAATAATCTTTCCGCTTGGGTACTAAATAAATCTTCGGGATAACGGATATGACTGCGGAGAGTTTTCGGCATTTCTGCTAAAGATTTAAAAAGATGAGGAAAGATTTTACTCCACGTCTGAATAATTGGATCATTTTCATCGGCAACATAGAAATTCACCGTTCCATGATAGGCATCCACTACCACTTTGACCGAATTGCGAATATAGTTAAATTTATCTTTCCCCGGGTCAGAATAGGGATAGCGATCGCTGATAGTATAAGCATCAATAATCCAATGTAATTTACTACTACTATCGCCCACATCTGCCGCTACTAAATAGGGGTTGCGATCATAACTTAAAAAAGGGGCAATAGTTTGCACACGATTTTGGACATCACGACGCATTAATAAGCGAGTTTCGGGAGTAAAATCTTGGCTAAATAACATTTGCCAATCCCGCAGATAAAGGGCAAATAGCCAACGTCTCCACCCCGTCCCCACTAGGATTCCTCCCTTACCATCGTAGGTATTATAGACATTTCCATCCCCGCTAGGAAAATCCAATTCTTCTGCGGTGGTGGGAGTCATCACATAATTATTAGTTAATTCCCCGTAGTAAATGCGGGGTTTACCAATGGGAATACTATAATCAATTAATTCGCTAGAGGTTTGTAGGGCTCCTTCGTCTTTATTTGTGCCGATATCTTTGACAAAATAGTAGGGTAAACCCCCGGCAGCTACTAAATTAACCGGGGAAAGAGTGAACCCATAACCGTGGGTATAAACGAGATGTTTATTCACCCAAGTGTTAGCAGAAGTGGGAACCGCACTATAATCTAATTCTCTAGCGGCAATAATGGTCTGTTGTTTTTCAGATATTTGACGTTCCTCGATTTTTTCAGGCACTCCTAATCGCACTTGATAGCGATCGATATCAGCATCGGGGAATTTATAATATAAGCGAATTTGCTGTAATTGTCGGTTAGTTTCTAGCAGTGGTTTGGTGTCCCAAAGACGAATATTATCGATAGTTAGATGATTTCTCTCTAAAACTTCGGCATTTAATTCGGCCTGTGGATCGAAAACTTGGGCATCAATTCTATCTAAGGAAAAAGCCGCTCTTGTGGATTGAATACTTCTTTCAATATAGGGTCTTTCTCTCACTAATTCATTCGGTTGTACGATTATTCTTTGTAATCCTCCACTGATAATTGTGCCACTGCTCCAAACAATTAAATATAGAAATACAGGAACTAAGTAGGGGAAAAATAACAACTTTTTCTTGGCGGTTTTGTGTAATTTGCGACGGTTTCTTTTACCAAATAATGCTTTTTCTCCTAACCATATAGAGGTTATTGCTGCAATAATTCCCAGAATAATTTCAATAAATTGACCAACATGAGCATCGATATAACCCGCACCATAAACTACTCCTTCGGGAGAATAAAGTAGCAGGTAACGCTGAATAATATGGTGTAATACTAGCAGCCCCATTAACCCACTCCACAGAGCGTATAAATGACGCAGTTGCGGACGGGAAAACCCCTGGAATTTTCCCTGAGAAAGACTATCACCTGAAAAAAGATAGGTTAAACTAACGGCAAAAAGAGTATATATTCCCACACCACTGAGCCATAATTCTAGTAACTGCCACAGGGGTAATTGAAAGATGTAAAAACCTAAATCATTCCCGTATTGAGGATCGTTAATATTGAAAGGAACACCATAAAAATATTTTAAAAAATTCGCCCACTGCCCAGCAATAATAAAAGATAGCATTACAGTGAATACTATAGATATTATTCGCAAAAAATACTCGGTTTTAATTAATAATCCCAAGACTAAAAGAGAGATAATTAACCCTTGCCAAAGATTACTGGAAATATCGGTTAATACTTGCCTAATCCAAGCTATTTGCAGAGGAGAATTGAGGGAAGAACTAAGGTTAGGGAGATTAAAATCTGGTGTCCAGAGACTGAGGGCTAGTTTACTGTAATACAATAACATTGACCCAATCCAAGCTCCAATTCCCGTTGCGATAATCAAAAGACCGAGTAAATTAATACTAGGAGATTGAGGACTAAGAGGATAACTATCTTCCTGGGGTTTTTGCCAACGAAAACGCTGGGCTAAACGTAAATTAGTAAAAATAAAGAGTAGAGAAAGAATCGCACTTCCCCAACCTAATCCTAGTTGCCAAGATAATTGTTTCAGGAAAGTGTTTAAATAACCCATCTCGGTAAACCAGAGGCTATTGGCTACCACTAATACCCCCAACTGCCCGATCACAAGGCAGCCAAGAAACAGTAAAATAGGTTTAGCGATCGAGCTTCGGTTATGTCTGATCAGCATAAATAAAGTGATAAGGGAGAGTCTTTTTTCATTCTAGCGATTTTAGTTTCTCCCTGCTGCTTTTTCTTAAGTAGGTGGGTAGAATTAAATATAAGATGAACGTAGGTTGGGTTGAAGCATGAAACCCAACGCCTGCATGGTTTACGCTACTGCTAACCCATCCTACAAATAATTGTGCCTCCCTACTTAATTTAAAGATAAACTTAAGAAACTATAGCCAGGTTAGGGCAATAATTTCGCTTAAAGTCAGCAATTTTAGCGAGGATTAGCAGACTGGAGTATTTCCCGAAAAATCCTGCGTCGATAGGAAGGAGATTCGTTACTCATATTCCATAAAGTTTCGTAGAAAAAGAAAGAAACACCAAAATTTTCTTGTCTCGATTTTTTCACTTGTTGAGTAATATTAACCATCGGAATCGGACGACCTTTTAAACCAGATAAAATCCCAATAGCTACGGGGATAGATTGCCTAGCTTGCTGTAATTCTGGTTGGGATAATTCCCAATCAAAGGCGTTCATATCTGTGCGATACACTTGCACTATCAACTCATCAATCAAGTTTTTTTGTTGCCATTTTTGCCAATCTAAAAGATAGGATTCTAGGGAGAAAGTGTAAGGATTAGGAGATAGGGAAATAATCGCTCTAGGTTGCTGCTTTTTAATCGTCTGGGCTAAACTATTCATATAGTCAGTAATTTTATCGGCCCGCCATTGAATCCATGCTTTATCTTGGTAATCTTGCGGTGGTAATTGTCCAGAATGTTCCCTTTGATAGAGTTTAATTGTAGTTTCATCATAGCCAAAATCGGCGGGATAACCAAAATGGTCATCAAACTGAATTCCTTCTATATCGTAGTTAGTAATAATCTCGCTGACTAAATCTGTAATAAAGTTTTGTACCTGCGGATGTAAGGGATTTAACCACACACGTTGATGCACTTTTCCTTCCCACCAAATTACGCTTTTATCCTGTCTTTGGGTTAACCAATCGGGATGTCGTTTGGCTAATTCTGAATCCGCAGGAGCCATAAAACCAAATTCAAACCAGGGAATAATTCTTAATTTTTTCCGATGACCTTGGCTAATTATTTCCTTTAAAAAGTCGCGATTTTTTAAAGATTCATGGGGATCGAGCGCTCGTCCCGTCACTTTTTCTGCTACCTTAGAAGGATAGAGTGTATAACCCCAATTCCAGACCGTGGGATAAATAGTATTAAAGTTTAAATCGGCCAACCTATCAAGGGCATCTTTTAGGATTTCTGGTTTAAATAATACCTCACTATCGATATTAGTTAACCAAACTCCACGAATTTCGGGTTTTTCTTGGGTTTTATTGGTCGATTGTGCTGGATAATTAAAGGTTATCGTCATGATACAAGCAAAGATAATTAAAAATATTAACCAGCTTATTTTTCCGTATCTTTGACTATAAATCACCAAACTATCGGCGAAATTATTAAAGGTTTTACTGATTTTATTCATAATGGGAAGTGGGAATTATAAATTATCAATTATGAATTATGAATTGGGGAGAAGGGAGAAGGGAGAAGGGAGAATAAATAAAAATAATCTCCTGACTCATGCCGACCGCCTCCTGACTGTTAAAATAACTAAATTATCTCTCTAAATTGCGAGGATCTAGGGCATCGCGTAAACCATCACCGAGTAAATTAAAAGCTAAAACGGTGAGAATAATTAACAAAGCAGCTGGCCAAATTAACCAGGGTTGTAGAACAATAATTGAGGCATTGGTAGCCAAAGAAAGCATATTTCCCCAACTAGGATCCGGTTGTTGAATTCCCAAACCAATTAAACTTAAAACCGATTCGGCCACGATAAATCCCGGCACGGCTAACGTAGCAGAAATAATGATATAACTGGCAGTTTGGGGCAGCACATGACGCAGAATAATATAAAGGGGTTTTGCTCCCATAGCTTTGGCGGCCTGAATAAATTCCTGTTCTTTCAGGGATAAAACTTGACCGCGAATTACCCGCGCTAATCCCGACCAACTGATAAAAGAAGTAATCAGGACGATTAATAAAAAGCGCTGGGTGCTGGTTAATCCTGCGGGTAAAACGGCCGCTAGGGCCACGAGTAAATATATGCCGGGGATAGTCATTAAAACTTCCACAAAACGCATTAAAATCGCATCTAACCAACCGCCAAAATAGCCAGAAACGCCACCGACAAATAAACCGATAGGGAAAGAAATTAAAATCCCGACCAAACCGATAAATAAACTAATTCTGCCTCCGAAAATCAGGCGACTAAAACTATCGCGTCCCGATTCGTCAGTTCCCAATATATTGATTCTACCATCGCCGATCACCCCGAACAGATGGAGATCAAGAGGGATACCGGGGAATAAAGTTACTTCCTCCCATTTTGGCGGCAAAGGTAGGCGAATTTGACCGAAATTATAGGTTTCACCCTGAACAAAGAGACTCAGCGGCAAGGGGTTGTTAAAATCTCTCATTAGCTTCCGCTCACCAGTTTCTATATTAATAGCACTTTGAGTGGTGGGATAGACGTGGGGGCCAATCCACTCACCCTTATTACTTCCCGACTGCGAGCGCCAAAAGATTTCGGTGGGGGGTAGGAGAGACTGACCGGGTTGGGAGGAGTAGGGAGAGTAGGGAGCGACAAAATCCGCCGCCATTACGCTTAAATAGAAGATTAACAGTAAAACTGCTCCCCAACGAGCGAGAGGATTATCTTTGAGTTTGTGCCACCAGTCCATAGGCGATGAGGTCAATAGGAGAGTTAATCTTTATTTTGTCAGTTTGATTGCTACAATTCATCATACCAACAAAAAAGCTGTCTAATGTTTATTAATCCCCTTGTTTATGAGAAATCTCCTGTCTATCGTCAAGATTTTGAGACAGCGCAACCGTTTAAGCATTTGGTCATCGATAATTTTTTAGTGAGGGAGCAAGCGCAAATTTTGCTGGAAAATTTTCCCAGTTTTAATCCGCAAAAAGCCATTAGTGAGTTAGGAAAAGTTGGCGGGAAGGCAGTTAATGAGGATTTAATCGGTTTAGGGGGTGTTTATCAACAGTTTGGCCGCTACGTTCAAGCTCAAGAGTTTTTAGAGTTAATTTCCCAATTAACTGGTATCGATAATTTAATTCCAGACCCTAGTTTTTATGGGGGTGGAACCCACGAAAATTTACACGGTCAAGAATTAGACCCTCACATTGATTTTAACCTCGATGAGCGTCACTGGTATCATCGCCGCTTGAATTTATTAATCTATTTAAATCCCCAATGGCAAGCAGATTGGGGGGGGAATCTAGAGTTACATTCCAATCCCCGTCAACCAGAAGAAAATAGGATTAAATCTTTTGTACCTATCTTTAATCGTTGTCTTATTTTTGAAACCAATGAACATTCATGGCATGGATTTTCTCAGATTAATTTACCAGAAAATCAACGGCATTTATCCCGGAAATCTCTTTCTATCTATCTCTATACCAAAGAACGTCCTATCGAAGAATTATCACCATCTCATACAACTTTTTACATCCCGCGCCCGCTGCCAGAAAATATTCAACCCCATCAAGTTTTAAGCTCGGAAGATTACCAACAAATTAAAATTTTACTGAAAAGACGGGATGATTTAATTCGTTTTTATCAAGATAGAGAACTGAAAGAATCTCAGGATTTAGTTAGTTTAAAATCCCATATTAAGCGCTATCTATCTCTCCAATACCCTCGCCTATGGAAAATTATTAAAAGTTTACCTCGTTGGTAAAAGTGACCTGAGAAAAAAATCCCTACTTTCCAATCAGAGAGAGTAGGGAATAATCAAAAAAACTAACTGGGAACTTAACCTAATAACTGGGTAGCACGCGCAGTTAAAGCATTGGCAGTTAAGCCATTATAGGCCATAATTTCCCCAGCACTGGCGGTGGTTTCTCCCCGTTTCCAAGCGAAGACATCCCGACGCGCATTACTGCGTAACATAATCGGTTCTAACATGGCGCTTGTACCACCGGTTACTCCGATTAAAGCATCACCGGCAAAGAGACTGTCAAAACCAGCATCATCAAGGAAATTATTATCAGCTTCCGAGCTAGTTTCACTCATCACATCGCTAGGACGGTAGAGACGACGGGGATTAATTACCGAGACGATTTTTACCCCGATTCCCGCCGCTTCTAACTGTTGTGCAGACTCAAAGACGGGTAATAAAGTCATATCACCAATGACGGCAAAAACGACTTTTTTGCTGCCTTCCGATTCGTGGAGAATTACGCCGCCTTTTTCCAAAGCTTGACGAGTTTGCTCAAAGGTGGTTCGCACCGGTAAAGGCGATTTACTAGCGGTGATTGTAATGCCTTTATTGCTGGTTCCTAACGCCCATTCATAACAGACTTGAATACTGTTAGCATCGCAGGGAAAGAGAGGAAAAATATTACCATTTCGCATCATAGCGGCGAAATAATTTTCAATCTCTGGGCGTTGGTGTGTCCAACCATTACGCCCTTGCTCTAAGGCTCCGGCGGTGAATAAAGTAATAGTAGAAGGGGTGGGACGACGTAACTCGGCCATCGCTTGGGTTACAGTCTGCCAAATCGGTAAACCATTGATAGCAAAAGACTCGTAGGAACACCATAAAGTCCGCCCTCCCAAGAGAGATAAACCGACGGCTAACCCAGCACAGGCATCCTCGCTTAAAGGCTCATAAACTTGACCGTTAGGTGCTTGGAAATAGGCATCATCGGTGGTGGGGTGAATAATCTTTAAACCGACGTTAATATTATTAATTCCCGAAGCGGCATTACCATCAGCATTAGTGACAACAAAATTGGGGTCAGCTTTACCCACAGCTACCACTAATTCCCCCATGGCAGTGGTGGCCACTTTTTTATCACCACCCACAGTATATTCGGTCATCGGTAAGGTTCCTAAATCCGGCAGCGGGAAGACTTTTTCCGTTACCACTGTTTCCACTGCCGGACCGCCTCCAGAGCGATCAAAATTAGTACGAACAATTGCCCAAGCTTCAGGGGGTAAAGCGCGTTCCTGTAAGGCAGTAACGATATAATCTTTTTCTAAAGAATCTCCTGGATAAAGATTATGGGAAGCCGCTCCCCGTTTGTGAACTCCCGCCCCTTTAAGTTGTTTAATAATGATCACCGTTAGGTTACCACCTAGAGCCAATTGGGTGGCTTTATCCGTGGCCATTAACACCGCTTTCATGAACTCCAGACGCTGGTTAAAAGAGAATTTGGTGCTATCTACATATTCCCCTTTTTGATTAGCATCATCGAAGTCTTTAGCATTAATGAGAATCACTTCCTCGAAACCATTACCGCGCCAATAGGCTTCCATTTCGGCGTTAGTTTTCAGGGAAACCATGCTATGGTGTTCTTGGGAATAGCCATTCCAGACTAAAATCGGCAGAAAATTGGTAATTTCTGGATAAGCAGTGTGAAAATGACCAAAACTACTCATAATGTAGGGTTCTCCTAAACCACCATCCCCGATAGTCACAGGGAAAAGGGTATTAGGGTGTAATTTGGCCGCCGCCATGGCGAAATGTTGTCCTTGGCCCAGAGGACCGGCCGGCCCAAGAAGTCCGGGGATTTGTCCAGAAAGATGCCCTAAAAGTCCGTGTTTTTCCCGAAAACGTTCTCCCAATTCCCTGACGTTGCTGATGCCCATGGCTTCGAGAGAGCGATCGAGAAAGACGTTACTATAAAAACCGGGGGCATGATGGCCCACTTCGGTGAAGATATTTTTCTGGCCTAACATCATCAAAGAGGCAATCACATCGGCAGCGCTGGCAAAACCGCCGGGGTGTCCCGATTCTTTGGTAGCGGTGATTTGTAGGGTGAGGTAACGCAAAGCATCGGCGGCTAGGAGGGTTTGATAGATAGCATTTGGGTCATTAGCGGCAATAATAGCGGTTTTTCCCTCAGCGATAGCGGCTTTTCCTGCATATTTATCAAATTCGGGTAAGGAAGCCCCAAAATATTTTATCCCTTGACAAAAATCGGGAATTGTGCTAGTAGCTGTCATAAAATTAATATACCCCTTTACATACAGGCAATCGTTAAAACCATCTTACAGTTAGCGGTAACTCTCGATAGATACGATATTACAAGGGGTTTCCATAGGCGATCGACTATTTGTGCTACACTGATCGCCAATGTCAACGATAAAATTAGTCCTATTGATAATGTTAAATAGCAGCCAATTACAGGATTTAATCAGCAAATCACTGCGTTATCTATTAATTATCGGCACTATTGCCCCCCTAACTTCCTTAGAAGCCCGCCCAGTCCAAGCCACTCCTCCGAGCAGTGCTGCCCCCCCTAAAGAAGCGATTGCTCCTATTGTCGCAGAAAGCAAAGAGTACACCCTAGGAGAAGGGGATAAAGTGCGCGTCACCATCTACCAAGTGGCGGATTTAAGCGGCGATTTCCTCGTTTTAGCCGATGGAACCCTAACTTTACCTCTGATTGGTAGCGTCAAAGTGGAAGGAATGACCGTCACCGAAGCCGGCCAAACCCTCGCCAAACGTTACACCACCTATCTCAAGCGTCCCGTGGTTACTGTTAGCGTTCTCACCCCCCGGCCCCTGCAAATCGCCATCGCGGGGGAAGTCAATCGTCCGGGGACCTATACAATTAACCCCGAACAAAGCCAAAAAACGCCCCTATTGACCGAAATAATCCGGCAAGCGGGGGGAGTGACTACGGTGGCCGATATTGGTCAAGTTCAAATCCGACGCAACCTCAAGGGACAAGAACAGCTAATACAAGCCAATCTCTGGCAATTAATCCAAAAAGGCGATACAACCCAGGATATTAGCCTTAGAGATGGCGATAGCATCGTTATTCCCACTAAAACGACCCTTAGCGTCGGGGAAGTCAATCAATTGGCCGATGCCAATTTTGGACTAGATAGCGATCGAGAAATTAATGTTACTGTGGTGGGAGAAGTTTATCGTCCGGGGTCCCATCGTATTGTCCCCACTGCCAATAATAACAATAACAATAATAATGACCAAGATCGCGGCGGCACCAGGAAACCGGCCCGACTAACCCAAGCTATCCAACAAGCGGGAGGCATCAAACCCCTCGCCGATATCCGACAGGTGCAAGTGCTGCGTTATACTCGTGACGGTTCCCAGCAGAAAATCCCGGTAGATCTGTGGAGTTTGCTCGATAAAGGTGATATGACCGGCGATATCTTTCTTCAAGAAGGGGATACGGTAATTATCCCCACCGCGACTGAAATCTCGGCCAAGGAATCAGAAACCCTAGCATCGGCCAGTTTTGCCCCTAAAACCATTAACGTGAAAGTGGTCGGGGAGGTGAAAAAACCGGGGATAATTGAAGTTCCTCCCAATACCCCTCTCAATCAGGCAATTTTAACCGCAGGAGACTTTGATAAGCGTCGGGCCAATCAGTCCACAGTGGAATTAATTCGTCTCAATCCTAACGGAACCGTCACCAAAACCTCAATTAACATCGATTTTTCCCAAGGTATCAACGAGAAAACTAACCCGATTCTCCGCAATAATGATGTGGTTGTGGTTCATCGTAGCAATCTGGCCTCTGCCACCGACACCCTCGGCACGGTTTTAAGTCCCTTTACCGGTCTGACAGGCCTCTTCAACGGATTTTTAAATCTTTTCCGTTAAAAAAGTTAACTTTAACCCGATGTCATTAGCTAAGTAATCGAGCTAATAATAGATATAGAAACGGCGAAAAGTCGTGAGCGGTCACGGCTTTTCTGCTCGATAGACTCAGGAAAGAAAACTATGATTTTTCTCCTTACTCTAGCCCTAATCTCCCTGTCGATTAGCTACAATGTTCACGGCGAAATAATTAGCCTCAGTACCCGCTTATTGGGTCTTTTTTGTGGCTTATTAAGTTTGTTCTTTACACCCCTACTGGTAAAAGTTTTTATTCTTGTCACCTTAGTCCTCTTTAGCTGAGATTTTCAGCCCTAAACTCGACTAAAACCCCGAGCATACCTCACCTATCAAAAAAACTGTTATGCAAAAACGCTATCTCGGTCAGACAAATATAGAAATTACTCCCCTTCTCGTGGGTACTTGGCAAGCAGGAAAAAGGATGTGGGCAGGTATTGAAGATGAGGAAAGCATTAAAGCCATTCGTGCCGCTTTTGAGGCAGGAATTACCACTATAGATACAGCCGAAATCTACGGGGAAGGTCACTCAGAATTGATTGTCGCTCAAGCTTTGGCCGATGTGCGAGAACGGGTAATTTATGCCACCAAAGTCTTTGCTAATCACCTCAAATATGAGCAAGTTATCGCCGCTTGTCATCGCTCTTTAAAAAACCTCCAAACCGATTATATAGATCTTTACCAAATTCATTGGCCTAGTGGCTCATGGAACACGGAAATAGTGCCTATTTCTGAAACTATGGCCGCTCTTAATTATCTAAAAGCAGAGGGAAAAATTCGCGCTATTGGGGTTTCCAATTTCTCCCGCTCTCAACTGGAAGAAGCTGGTCAATACGGCAGAATTGAGAGTATTCAACCTCCCTATTCTCTCTTTTGGCGCTCGGTAGAAAAGGAAATTATGCCCTATTGTATAGAAAATAATATTTCTATTTTGGCCTATTCTCCCCTTGCCCAAGGTTTATTAACAGGAAAATTTAGAAATGGTTATCAGTTGGCATCCGAGGATCATAGAATTAAAAATAAACTCTTTCATGGCGAAAACTTTCAGAGAGTACAAGCGGCTTTAAATCAATTAGAACCGATTGCTAACCGCTATAATTGTTCCCTAGCTCAATTATCTCTTGCTTGGTTAATTAAACAACCCCAAACTAATGCAATAGCTGGGGTAAGAAATGCCGCTCAAGCAGTTAATAACGCTCAAGCAATGACAATTAATTTAACCCCAGAAGACCTAAAATTAATTGATAATATTGGTAAACAGGTAACTGATTTCCTAGATGATAATCCTGTGCTGTGGAATTTCTAAAAATTATGCAGCAGTTATCCTAAGGGTGAAGATAGAAGTTTTGGTTACTTCTCAGGAAAAAGCCTGTATAATAATAGCTATAGTCCGATTCTTACCGCAGGATTATAGCTATGGCTAAATCGAAAAAACACAATCTGCAATGGATCAAAGAAACCCTCGACTTAAATCCAGATCATAACTGGAAATCTAGTCCGGGTAACAGTATTTTTGTAGCTGGTCGCGGTGCAGTGCGCTTTGAAGTTCCTCAGGATTGGCATTTTGAACCCGATGATAATTCCTTTCGTTTTTTAGATAGAAAACCCCCCGATGATGATTGTCGTTTAGAGGTTTCCTATAATTTACTTCCCCCCGGAGATTGGAAAGAATTACCCCTAAAAGGAATGGTCAAAAAATTAGCTCGCGAAGATAGCCGCAATCCTCACGAAATTGGCGAAGTTATCCAAGAAAAACGCCAAACTGTCCGCATTGTTTGGGTGGAAATTCAATTCATCGATCCCCAAGAAAATCGGCCAGCTTATTCGCGCATTGCTGTGG
The DNA here is from genome assembly GCF_003112475.1 of Microcystis sp. 0824. NCBI lineage: Bacteria > Bacillati > Cyanobacteriota > Cyanophyceae > Chroococcales > Microcystaceae > Microcystis > Microcystis sp. 0824. The sequence continues at coordinate 104,361 of NZ_BDSM01000004.1, forward strand.
GTATTGGTTCTGGGGTTCAATGTTTAATTACTATGGATTATTGGGTCAATGATGCGGAAAAATTCACCCCCGTCTGGGATACGGTTATCTCCTCCCTGGTGTTAGGTTTATATATTCGCGATCCTCGCAGCGGTTTAGCTTTCCCCGACTAAAGGTAATAGCAATTTTGCAGGAAAATTTCCTTGACAAAAAACCTTAATTGTGATAATAGAAAAATTGATCGCTCGACTCTGGTGGGGATAGCTGCCGGTCCCCGCATTGACGGGATGTGCAGGAAAGCAAGAGGCACTGAGACTCAAACGCAAGCTATGACCTTGAGGAATAGTGATAAAAGTGGCCTGCATGGCCATATTTAGGGATGATTCGGGATTATTTACCCGTTTATAACCCTGAGTGATATTAAAAACTCGACCATCGGGGGTAACTTGAGAAACCACCGCGCAGATATCGAAACTAACCGCGTCTGCTTGACAATAACAATCCAGACGGGGACTACCCAAAATCGTTAAATCCTTCTCTAGGGGGGGAGAAGTGTAGGTAATCACATCACTGCGACAGTCTAGCATGGTGCGGTCGAATATTCCCCCCGGTAGGGCGCTATGACCTCCTAAAGATGGGACCGGTCGCCAAGGATCGTGAACGATGGTATCCTCGATCGCAGGTTCTAACAAAATCGCGCTTAATTTCCCCTCATCCTCGCGCAGATTGGCTAAACCCTGACTAGCAAGATAATAAATTTGCTGATTTTCTCCTGGAAACTTCTCCAGATATCGCCATTGATTAGATCCCATTTGAAATAGATACACGGAAGGATTTTTAAATAACTCCGTTTCCTGACCTTTTAAGAAATAATCAAACCATTGCAGCTGCATTTTATCCACAGGACTAATTGCCTCTTGACCATAATCTATCTCTCCTACTTTTCTCCCCCAGGGTAGATGAGTCCAAGGACCAATAATTAGCCGTTGGGGATAAATAGAACGACTTTGCATTTCTTGGTATAAACTCAAAGTTCCCCGGAGATGAGGATCGAACCAACCCCCGATATGTAACATCGGTAAATCGATATTTTTTAAAAGGTTTTGCGGTGATAATTTTTGCCAATAGTCATCGGGAAGATAACGAGTAATCCAATCGTGATAAAAGGAATCGGCGGCTAAATCTTGTAGAATTTGGGGAGAGGCTGCAATAGGATCAAAAAGGGGTAAATTTCGGGAAGCTACCCAGAGTTTTTGATAGGCTATTTCGTCCCCTTTTAATCTAGCTGTTTCCGCCGCTAATTGTATTGCCCAAGCGAGATTATATTGTAAATTAAATGCTTCATTTTCATAGGCCCAATCTCGATATAAATCATGAGCAATCATCGCCGGACAAATAGTTTTTAAAGCGCTATGACCATTGGCAGCGGCATATAATTGGGTCATTCCCTGATAGGAAAAACCATACATTCCCACCACACCCGTATTATTAGGAATAGTTAAAACCCATTCAATGGTTTCTAATCCGTCCCTAATTTCATGGGCAAATAAATTAAAATTTCCCGTCGAGTTTCCCCGGCCCCGGACATCCTGAATTACTACAATATAACCCTGACGTGCATACCAGCTAGGATGGGCATAAACCACCGTAGAAGCGATCGCTTTTCCGTAGGGTTGTCGCATTAGTAAAATGGGCAAAGATTCCCTACTATCGGGACGATAAATATCGGCAGCTAAACTAATTCCATCTCTGGTGATTAAACTAGCCGTTTCTTTTTTTATGGGATAGGGATTAAGCATTATTATCTCTTTCAGATCAAAAATACTGTCGGGTGGCTCAATCGAGAAAACTTGACAAAGACCAGATAAAGCTTAACTAAATGTTACAATAAAGGCGGACTGCCTCACCGGCCTAGGACTGGAGAAAAATCAGCGATGCTACGACTAGAGAGAATTAGTAAGATTTACCCGACGGGAGAAGTGTTAAAAGATGTCACTTGGGAAGTAAAAACTGGCGATCGCATCGGGTTGGTGGGAGTCAATGGGGCCGGAAAATCCACCCAACTAAAGATTATTATGGGGGAAGTGGAACCCACCGCCGGAGAGATCATCCGTCCTACCAGTCTCCATATCGGCTATCTTACCCAAGAATTTGAAGTGGATCCCCGTCGGACGGTACGCGAGGAATTTTGGACGGTGTTTCAAGAAGCGAATCAAGTCCACCATCAACTAATAGAAATTCCCCAGCACATGGAAAAAGCCGATCCTGAAGAATTAGATCGCTTAATTCATCAATTGGATCGCTTACAAAGACAATTTGAAGGGTTAGATGGTTACGGATTAGAAGCACGCATCGAGAAAATTTTACCAGAAATGGGCTTTACTATTGATGACGGCGATCGCTTGGTAAGTTCCTTTAGTGGTGGTTGGCAAATGCGGATGAGTTTAGGCAAAATTCTCCTACAAACTCCCGATATTTTACTCCTCGATGAACCCACTAACCATTTAGACTTAGAAACCATTGAATGGTTAGAAAAATTCCTCAAGGATTTAACCACTCCCATGGTCATAGTGTCCCACGACCGGGAATTTCTCGATCGCCTCTGTACCAAAATTGTCGAAACTGAAAGGGGAGTTTCTACCACTTATTTAGGTAATTATTCTGCCTACCTACAGCAAAAATACGAACAACAATCCGCTCAGTTAAGTGCCTACGAACGTCAACAAAAAGAACTAGAAAAACAGCAGGCTTTCGTGGATCGGTTCCGGGCCAGTGCCACCCGTAGCACCCAAGCAAAAAGCCGGGAAAAACAATTAGAAAAGGTAGAAAAAATTGAAGCACCAATCGCCGATGTGCGTACCTTAAAATTCCAGTTTCCTCCAGCAGTGCGTAGTGGTCGAGAAGTGGTAACTATCAAAAATCTTGTTCACATTTACGATGATAAAATTCTCTTTTTGGGAGCAAATCTGGAAATAGAAAGGGGCGATCGAGTAGCGTTTTTAGGTCCGAATGGGGCGGGAAAATCGACGCTTTTACGCTTAATTGTTGGTTTAGAACCACCCACAGAAGGCTCGATCGAAATCGGTAAACATAACGTTATTCCTAGTTATTTTGAGCAGAACCAAGCGGAAGCTTTAGACCTAACTAAAACTGTTTTAAATACCATTCATGATGAAGTTCCCGATTGGAAAGATGTGGAAGTTCGCAGTCTTTTAGGGCGATTTTTATTCAGTGGGGAAACGGTATTAAAAAAAGTAGAATCTTTGAGTGGTGGGGAAAAAGCGCGTCTTGCTTTAGCCAAGATGTTACTTGCTCCCGCTAACTTATTAATTCTCGATGAACCCACCAATCACCTCGATATTCCCGCCAAGGAAATGTTAGAATCGGCTTTAAAAGTTTATGAAGGCACGGTTTTAATTGTTTCCCATGATCGTTATTTTATCTCCCAGGTAGCTAACAAAATTGTCGAGATTCGGGATGGCGAATTAATTGCCTATGCTGGAGATTATCACTATTATCTAGAAAAACTAGACGAAGAAAAACAAAAAGCCGAACAAAAACGCATTGAAGCGGAAAAAGCGGCCAAAGCTGCCGCTAAACGCGCTAAACAAAAGGCCAAAAAAGGTTAGAATGTAAAGTATCAACCTATCCACAATTATCTATCGATTAATTAATCTTATGGCAGCTATAAAAGTAGGCGATCAAGTTCCCAATTTTTCTCTCCCTTCCCAAACAGGGGCAACGGTTAATATCGGCGATTTAATCGGTAAAAAATCCCTAGTAATTTATTTCTATCCCAAAGATGACACTCCGGGTTGTACCGCAGAATCCTGCGCTTTCCGCGATAGTTATGAAGTGTTTACCGATGCGGGTGCGGAAGTTATTGGTATTAGTGCCGATAGTCCCCAATCTCATCAACAATTTGCCCAAAAATATAATCTTCCCTTCACTCTTTTAAGTGATAGCGATAACCGAGTGCGGAAATTATTCGGTGTTCCCTCTACCTTATTCGTCCTCCCCGGACGAGTTACCTATATCATTGATAAAGAGGGAATCGTCAGACATATTTTTGATTCTATGTTAGATTTTAAAGCTCACGTTACCGAATCTTTAAACACGATTAAATCTTTTTAAGTTGATGATTATGAAAGAAATCCCGATCAGATAATTACCTGGAAAGAAATTACAACATCTATCCAGTAATTGTGCTGATTCTGAATTAAAAATACGCCAATTCAAGTCTGAATTGGCACTTTTCCTCTGGTTTTAGCTGAGAGCTTATGGGTCAAAACTCATTTTAAAACAGAGGAGGAAAAACCACGTTTCTCCACTTAGTTGGGGTTTAACTAGGATAATTTTTATGCCAAGTAAAATAAAAAGTTGCCCCTTCACCTGCTTGGGATTCTATCCAAATTCTCCCTCCTTGATTATCAAGAATTTTTTTGACAATTGATAGACCTATCCCTGTATTTTCTTTTTGATCTCGCGAATTTAGTATCTGGAAAACCTGGAAAATTTTTTCTTGATGTTCGGGGGCGATACCCGGCCCATCATCTTTGACGCTAAACTCGTAATAATCACCTCGATCGATAGCTTGAATTTCAACGTGTCCTTGATGGCCCTGATGGTGTTTAATGGCGTTACTAATTAGATTAGAAAATACTTGAGATAACAATAAACGTTTAGTGACAAGAGTTGGTAAAGGTGACTTGACTTCGATAGTAAAATCAGGAGGTACTGCTAAACTTGCGATAATTTCCTCGATTAATTCTGTCAGGTTTACCGTTTCTTCTGGTAGAGAATTTAAACCGATGCGAGAATAGTCTAACAAACCTTCAATCATGGTTTTGAGACGATAAACTCGCCGCTGAAGTAGCCGCAGATTGTGGCGCGTCTCTTCGGTGAGATTTTCTTCTAAGTCTTCTTCTAGCCACTGGGAAAGATTGGCGATCGCTCGTAAAGGTGCTTTCAAATCGTGGGAAACCACATAGGCAAAACTTTCTAATTCTTGGTTTCTTTTGACTAAAAGTTGGCTAATTTTAGTCAAAGTCGCATTCAAAATCTGCATTTGTAGCCCTGTATCTTTAACAGGGATTAAATTAAGGGGAATCGCCACCATTTCCCCTCTTTTTGTAGCTACCAAATCGTAACCCATGATCACGGGAACTATATTACCATCGGGTCTTATATATTCTTTTTTGTAGGGAGTACAAGCGCCCTGGATTAGGTCTGCTAGTTTTTCCCCGTCTAGGGGGGGGTATTCTGGGGCAGTGGTTAGATCCCAATCCCATAGTCCCACATTTGCCACTTCTACAGCTAAAGTCTGCTTTTCTGGGTAGGATTGTAGCTTTTGTAATCCCTCTGCTAACTCCTGATTGTTTTGCCTCATTCGGGCTTCTAATTGCTGATTTACTTTTCGCGGATGCTGTTTAGTCGTGAATGAGGGTGAATAGGCACTATGGCGAATATCTGGATTGATCATAGTTGTTTAGTTGTTAGTTGCTGTAGCTATAGCGGTTATCTTGATGGTTAGGGAGGAAATCTCTAGTTTTGGGGAACGTCGGAACAGTAGCAGTCCTCTGGAGATGATGCCAAATGGGTGCATCGGAGATTTGCAGGAACATCGACAATCAGCAATTATCAGTGACCCTGAAATGATTACAAACACCTCAACAACTGCTTGTAAGCATTTCCCGGAAAAAATAATACAACCGATCTAATTTGGCGTTCGGGGGAGGCACTTCGTCCACGGAGGGGGGGGTTTAGGGGAGGTAGAACCGCCCAAAGGCTTGGATTGAGTGATAAAATTAGAATTAACACCCAATTTTAGCGGGGAGTTTCCCTTTAAAAATCCCAACTTAGTGGATTTACAAAAATTAGATGCGCCTTGCCCAATGCCAAATCCCGTCATACTCCATCCTGATAAGAAACGCTGTAACTTACCTTTATAAATAGTATTTTTGATGTGTTTAAATATCTATCTTTAGTAGGAAATTGCGGCTCTTCTCGACTTTGTGTAATCGTTTTTGCTTAGGGAATCGTGAAATGCTTATCGGGCAATACTTTTAGGACTATTTTGCCGAAGAGACTATCAGTATAGACCTCGTTTTCACAGAGAAACCAGAAGAACCCTTTTCCCTTCGTTGTTATTCTTGAGCCTGTCGGTTTTGAGAATGCCCTAATTTGCAAGGCTAATACCTTTTTTCTTTAGTTGTGACAGACAGTGTACTAGCCTCTACCTTTATCCGATAATATAACTTATTATCCCCTGTTTTTTGGTATTTTTGAAACAGGCTGAGAGTTTTTAGCTGAGGATTTTCTTGATTTAGAATAGACATAGCGTGCTAACAGACTTAAAAAATCATTGGCTGTCAAAGATCACCATTACAATTAGCGATGACAAATCCCGATACAGTCTAGATTAGAGCCGGGAAGCAATCGCCACAATGTAATTTACTCCGACTATGATCATACAGTCTTTATATCAGGACTTGTGTGATTTCAGACAGCAAAGGAAGTATTTCAAGACACAAGTAGGCTAAAACCCAGTCAATCAAGGGCAATGGGAAGTATTTTCAGTGAACAGTGAACAGTAATGAGTGAACTGATAACTGATAACTGCTATAAACCACCCCAAACTAATCGGGCTGCCCAAAAGGGAATTAACAAAAATAAAGCGATAAAATCAGCCCATCTTAACTGTAATTGGTGCCAGCGCACTTGATGCTGATTGGGACTGGTAAAACCGCGAACCTCCATAGCGATCGCTATTTGTTCCGCGCGTAAAAGCAAATTATCTAGTAATTTTTCCACTACTGTTAACCAGACATTTAAACTTCTTTTAATCCCTAATTTTTGCCAATCTATCGCCCTAGTTCGCACTGCCCTGGCTAGATTTTGCACTTCTTCTAAAACCAGAGGAATAAAGCGCAAAGACAGGGTAAGAGTCAGAGAAATTTCCGTCACCGGCACATTAAATCGCCGTAAAGGACTCATTAAATTCTCTAACCCTTCGGTAATTTCTTCCGGGGCCGTCGTCAACAAAAAGAGATTAGTGCTATAAATTAAAGTAAAAACTAACGTACTAATTCTCACTGCTAATTCCAAAGAACGTCGGGTAACAAATAAACGGCCTCTATCCCATAAAACATACTGATAATCACTTGCTGGCGGTAAATTCAGCCCTTCCTCCGGTAAACGCGGCTGAATACTCACCGCTAAACCATCGGGAGTGATAGCAGTAATCAGAAAGACGATAATCGCCAAAAATATCAGCCAGCCCATCTGTTGCCGCCAGACGCGGGGGGGAATAGGTGCAAGCAGGGTTAAAAACATTAACAATCCCACCAAAGCTAAACGCCACCAAGGATTAGCCAATAAAGGTGCTGCTAAAAAAGCCATTAACCAGATAAATTTTACCCGTGCATCCAGTTGATGTAGTCGGGTAATCGGTTGATCGAGATAAAGACCGATGGGCAAACTTCGCAATAAATCCATAAATTAGACCTTGGTGGCTCTATTAACCGTTTTTTCCACTTCTCGCGCCGGTTTGCCGCGCCAGATTAAGCGGATCGGGGTTCCTTTAAAGCCTAACTGTTGCCGGAATTGCCCTTCGATGTAACGGCGATAGTTATCATTAAAGCGCTGGGGATCGTTAACAAAAAGGGCGATCGTGGGGGGTTGACTCGATACTTGCGTGCCATAGTATAGTTTCCCCTGTTTTCCGCCCCTGGTGGTGGGGGGATTGTGCCATTTAACCGCATCTTCGATCACATCGTTGATTACCGAGGTACTGACGCGACGACGGTGAGATTCGGCGGCAATATCGACTAATTCGAGGATTTTAGTGACTCTTTGCCCCGTCATGGCGCTGACAAAGATCATTTCTGCCCAATCCATAAAATACAGCCGATCTTGGAGCATTTTGGTATAAGTATTGATGGTGTAGGTGTCTTTCTCCACCGCATCCCATTTATTGACCACTAGCACCACCGCACGCCCTTCTTCAATGATTCGCCCCGCTAATTTTAAATCCTGTTCGGTGACACCATCTAGCACATCGATGACGAATAGCACCACGTCAGACCGGCGAATTGCCTTAAAAGCACGGTTAATGCTGAAAAATTCGGCTCCATAGTCCACATTCTTCTTACGGCGAATACCGGCGGTGTCAATTAACCGATACACCTGTCCTTCTCGTTCAATTAAAGTATCGATCGAGTCTCTGGTGGTTCCCGAAATCGGACTAACGATCGCCCGTTGCTGTCCGGTTAAAGCATTGAGAAGACTGGATTTACCCACGTTAGGACGACCGATAATTGCCACTTTAATCTCTTCATTTTCGGGAATTTCCGCCCCGGGTGGCAAATATTTAATCAGAGTATCAAGTAGTTCACCTGTACCTGAACCGTGAATGGCCGAGATGGGGAAGGGTTCACCGATGGCTAATTCCCAGAATTCCGTCGCTTGCAGGATACCCTGTTCCACCGATTCACATTTATTAACTGCCAAAAGTATCGGCACATTTTGCTGTCGTAACCAAGCGGCAATTTCTCGATCGCCGGCGGTAATTCCTGCCTGGCCATCGACGACAAAAATCGCCACACTTGCCTCTGCTAGGGCGATTAAAGCCTGTTCGCGGATTAAAGGGAGAAATTCGCTGTCATCGTTAAAAACTAGCCCTCCTGTATCGACAATTTGAAAATCTCGATCGCACCAGAAAGCTGGTTGATAGGTGCGATCTCTGGTAATCCCGGGTTGATCAAAAACGATCGCCTGTTGATCTCCAGCGATACGATTGACGAGGGTAGATTTGCCCACATTGGGACGACCGATAATAGCGACGACAGGCAGTTTCATAAGAGGGGGAGGGGACGGAAATTAAAGACCCAATATTCTATCATAGCGATTTGCGATCGACCTTGGTTGATTTATCTGTTTCTGTTCGGCACTGAGACATTGAATACTTTAGTCTGTAGAACTTTGGTATACAAAAGACTAGAATTCAGGTTATGCAATCTGGTCAACTAGAGCAAATTTTAGGACGAGAGCTACAGCGTTATCGCCAAGAAAAAGGGTGGTCGCAAGAGTATTTGGCGGAAGTAACAGGTCTGCATAGAACTTACATAAGTCAACTAGAGCGAGGATTAAAAAGTCCATCGGTGAGAGTGCTTAGTCATATTACTAATGCTTTAGGTCTGAGGATGAGTGAATTTTTTTCTTCCGTAGAGGAATCCCTAAGTGTTAACGAACGACGAGACTAAAAGACTAAAGCAGGCCATTCTAGCCGCAATTGCCTCACCATTGATTGGCTCGATCGAGGATTATAGCTGGGAAGCAATTTTTCATTATATCAAGAATATTCCTTTATCCGATCCTGCCCTAGGCAGAAGCAAACTACTCTACGATGCAGTGGACAGTAAAACTGCCAGTGGTTGGTCGCTCAAATCTCTACAAATGAATAGTTTAACTACAGATAATACCTTTTTGTTCGTAATTCAACGAGCAGATATTATCAAAAAAGCCATTCAACTTGGGGTTCCCTCTTTGAATCTGCAATCTTCCCCCGTACAACTGGGAACCGCCATTATTCAACACTGGAACGAGAAGATTCACTCCAGTCAAACTGCTCAAAATGTCATCAACAGCTATGAGGGAATATTGCTAAAAAACCGAGAGGGCAATGAATATGTTTACTGTGAATACCCCCTTAATCCTCTTGATCCTAATGTTTTTTCTTGGGCATGGGCAATAGATAAAAAAACTGGAGAAGTAGGGGCAGGTTTACAGGGAAGCATCGCTGGCAAAACTCAGTTAGTTTGGTACAAAAATCAGAAACAGTTGTTTAGAAGCAGAACAATCCCCGCTGCCGCTATTCGTCTGAAAATTGAGAGAACTCGTCTGACAATAGATCGATATGTGGAGACAATTTTTGCAGCGCTACAAACCCAAACTAATACTCAAGATTTTGTCCCATAGAGTCTGCTACCACTTTGCCTAACAGTGGTGGCACAGATTCTCCAATTTGAGAGGCCATATCAGTATAAGTCCCTAAAAAGTGAAAATGATCGGGATAAGAATGTAATCTTGCTGCTTCACGAATTGTGATTGTCCGATTCTGCGTCGGATGAAAAAATCTGCCAGAACCGGGATGAAAAAACCACCTTGTAATTGTTCTTGCTGGTTTATCCCAAGAAAGTCGACCATAGGCCCCGCTATAGTGTTTTTTCGGTGCTAATTCAGCAGGTAAATCTCTCGCATCTTGTCCTTCCGCCAGAATTTGCACTCTTGACATTTGAATTGGTGTTAAAGCACGGGCAATGTGATTAACAATTTTTTGACTTTGCTCACGCATCTTCTGTTGATATATGGTCTCGGGTTCCCTAGTATAAATTTCGTGATCATAAGCTTGTCCTGCTTCTAAAGTAGGTAAATCACTAATGGCATCTTTAACAGTAGTAACTGGGGCAATATTTGGTTCTAGTAAAGTAAGCTGTGTCCAAGATTTTACAGCTTTATAATCACTTCTGATATCACCAGAATGAGTTGCTTGGGGAAGGGATGGTAAACGATCTAGACTAGCTAAAAAAAAGGCTCTTGAGCGAGTTTGTGGCACTCCATAATAAGCGGCGTTTAGGGAAGTAGTAACTACTTGATAACCCCAAGATTCTAAATGTGCTACAATTTCATCTCTGATGATACCGCCATAAGCTTTCAAAATTTCAGGAACATTTTCCATGACTACATGAAGAGGACGAAACTCTTGAACAAATCCTAAGAAAGACTTATATAAATGATTGCGAGAATCATTAAGATAGCGATACCCAGCCGGGATATTTCGTGAAAATCCTTGACAGGGTGGACCCCCGATAAGGGCGGTTAATTCTTCTCTTTGTAAACCTAAGTATAAGCGCAGTTCTGATGGATTAACTTTGCGGATGTCTTCCTGAAAAGTGCGTGTTTTAGGATAATTATGTTGATAGGTTGCTAATGCTTTCGCATTTACATCAATTGCACAGATAGATTCAAAACCAGCTAAATGAAATCCCGTGGTCAATCCACCCGCACCAGAAAATAAGTCGATAATTTGTTGTTTCATGATTGAATACTATCGTATTCGGAGCCTCTTGTCAACTAAATATAATAGCGATAGTAAGCTGTACTGCATTTAAACTGCGTATTAAGTATTTTAGTACAAAAGCTCTAGTTATCTCTCCCTACACCCAACACCCCACACCCCACACCCCCCTCTCCTATAGCTTTTAAACGGAATTTAGTATGACAGGTCCAGTGACCCAGAAAACAGGGAAGCGCGAGCGATTCATGTTAATTTTTATTAAGAAGCGATCTTTGATGAGAACAGACAACTATGAACTTCGAGATTCCCAGTGCCGTAAAAACTTGGTCACAATTTGGCCATCCCATTCTCATGTGGATTTTATTAGGATTAACTATCTATGCCCTCTATTCGGGGCTACAATGGCGACGGACGCGGACAGCAGATAAAGACCTAAAAAAACAATTATTGCCCAAGGATTTTCGCACTAAACACTATCAAATTGGCTCCCTCATCCTCGCTTTAATGGTGTTGGGGACGATCGGGGCTATGGCGGTGACTTATATTAATAACGGTAAATTATTTGTCGGTCCCCATCTGCTGGCCGGTTTAGGGATGGTGGGTTTAATCTCAATCAGCGCCGCTTTAGTACCTTTAATGCAAAAAGGCAATGAATTGGCTAGAATCACCCATATTACCCTTAATGCCGTCATTTTAGGTCTTTTTGGCTGGCAAGCCTTCACAGGAATGGATATAGTCCAGCGTATTCTCAGCAAAATGTAAGAAAACCTAAACAGAGAGGATGCGTCTGATGACGCATCTAACCCTATGGGAGAAGGGAGAGGAGAATAAATAGGGTCTGCTGAAAAAGTTTGCTGGTGGGTGTAGGGTGTAGGGTGTAGGGTTTTACCGATTTTGAGGAGGTCAATTACCTAATTTTCGGGGAAAAAGCACCTGAATTTTCCCCCTGATCACTCCAATGGTCGGCACTTTTTGAGGGAAAAAAGTCTAAAAACCTTATCCAACAAGGTTTTTAGATTTATTCAGCCAACCCTAAATAAAAATAATCTCCTGAATCCTGACTCCTGAATCCTGACTCCTGAATCCTGATAACTGATAACTGATTAAATGCCGTGACTTTTGCCGATTACCCAATGACGACGGAAGAAGCGAGCGAGCGAGGTTTCTTCTAAGGATAAGTAAATCGGTCTTCCGTGGGGACAAGTGCGGGGATTACGAGTATTTTGCCAATCATCGAGTAAATTCTGCATTTCTTCTAAACTTAAAGCTGTACCATTGCGGATCGCACTACGGCAAGCGGTAGCCACCTGAGCGGTTTGTAAATCGCCCCCTAAACTTAATTCTAGTAAAGCATCGGCCCGATCCTCGCGCTCTTTTAGTAGAACAGGAATACTACGAATAGCCCAAGAACGATCGCCAAAACTAGCAACTTCTAATCCTAAACGTTGTAATTGTTCGACTTGTCGAGTAGTTAACTGATTTAAGATGATCGGAGTATCTAACGGCACGATTTCCCAGTTATCCTCTAAACGTTCGTACAAAACCCGCTCATGGGCAATATGTTGTTCCACTAACCATAATCCGTTAGGATGTTCGGCAACTATATAAGTTTGGTGAATTTGGGCTAATGCCTTTAATTCCAGCCCATTTTTCCCGGATTTTTCCCCTATTGTATAGGTGCTTTTTTCTTCGGCAGCCTTGAGAATTTGACTGACGCGCTGATTTTGCGCTTTTTCGGGTATATGTTCGGGATTTAGTCCTAAAGCCTTGTCTATGGCTGAAATTATCTGTTCTTGCCAAAAAATGAGGTTATGCAGGTATATTTCCGCTTTGGCTGGGTGACGATTCCAATCGATCGAACGGGGGTTAAGATGTAGATGGAGAAAACAAACGGGATAGCGATCTTTAGGGACTGTGCGAGCGAAAGCTTTAAATATTGCCTGTTCTAACTCCGATGAGCGCACCATTCGCCCATTAACAGCAATTTTAACCCAATCCGGTTGATGGCGAGAAATGCGATCGGGCAAACCGATGACTAATTCAATTTGAGCCAATTCTGCGTCAGGAGTCGTTAAGTCAAGTTTTAGGGATGCTAAATCGTTAAAATGCAGAGATTTAACTAATTGCGGTAATATTTGACTGGCATCCTTACCCGGACTGATGCGTAACCAATCTTGATGATCTTGGAAAACCTGCCAAGTAATTTGGGGATGACAGAGAGCAAAATTATGAATTAAAGTCTGTATATCCTTTAATTGTTTGTTAATTGACGGTAAAGCTTGACGACGGACGGGAAAGTTACCAAAGAGATGCTCTACCGTGACGATAGTGCCGATAGCGATAGGAATCGTTTCTAAATTATCCGGCTCGCCCCGGTGATTGTAAAGACAATAACAACCTAAATCATCGTCATGACGACTGGCAACCCGCAGACGCGCCACCTGTGCGATACTGTGCAAAGCTTCACCACGGAATCCGAGACTGGTAATCTGCCAAAGATCGTCCCGTTGGCGGATTTTGCTGGTACTGTGGGCATAGCTACACAGTTGCAAATCTTCTCTAGACATTCCTCTACCGTTATCCGATACTTGTATTCGCCAATTTTGGGGAGATATATCGATGGTAATCCTATCTGCCCCCGCATCAACGGCATTTTCGACTAATTCCCGCACCACAGCACCTAAAGAGTCGATTACCTCTCCTGCGGCAATTAAATCGATTACGTCTTGGGGTAAAACTTGTATGGGTAAGGTCATCAATTAATGGTTTTAGCCAAGGGCAAACTCGATATATTGTCGCACAGGGGGTGCATGATCAAGGATTCCCCTCCCTAGCAATTTATCGGCGATCGCTGCTTCCTTGCCATCCCGCTGCACTGATCAAATATAGCGATAGTCCTGGAGCAAGTCCAATGAGTATGGGCTACATATCAGGAGATGCACTCCTGCAAGGGGAGTGACTCTTAAATTATACTAAATCCGTTGAGCATAGGCTACATATCAGGAGAGCCAAGAGGCAGAAGGCAAGAGGCAAAAGGGGGAATAAATAATCAGTTTTTAATAACCGAATTTAGTATTATTACAGATGCGTCAGCAGCTGCGTGTAAGCATCCCACCGAAAAACTAATGCGCGGGGGGTTTGGGGGCGGCGCCACGCCCCCAACGGGGGGTTTGGGGGGTAGAACCCCCCAAAAGCTTGGATTGAGTGATAAAATCGGAAGCAATACTAAATCCGTGGAGTATGGGCTACATATCAGGAGAGGCACTCCTGCAAAACGGAGAATAAATAATCAGTTTTTAATAACTGGATTTAGTCTGATTACCGTAGCGGCAAAAATGCTGTTGATAGGCAATAATCCCTGATCGAGATAAGATTAATTCTGGTGATCATAGGGAGGACAGTGGTGAATAAACTAAGCATTCTGGTTTTACACGGGCCGAATTTAAACCTATTGGGGAAAAGAGAGCCGAATCTCTACGGTAACGTCAATTTAGAAGCGATTAACCAGTTTTTAAGCGAAGAAGCTACCCGTTTAGGGGTGAATTTAACCGCGCACCAGTCCAATCAGGAAGGGCAATTAGTGGACTGGATTCAGCAAGCATGGGGTCAGCATGACGGTATTTTGATTAATGCAGCAGCTTATACTCATACCAGTATCGCCATCCGCGACGCAATCTTAGGCACAAAAATTGCCTGTGTGGAAGTACACTTAAGCAATATTTACAAGCGCGAGTCTTTTCGTCATCATTCCTACATTGCCGATATAGCTATCGGACAGATTAGCGGTTTTGGGGCCGAAAGTTATCGCTTAGGATTATGGGCATTAGTCGATTATTTGCAAAAGAATGGGAAAATTTAATACAAATGCTCGAACTTCGGGCTTTTAAACCCAAATTTTCGATAAACTAGCATAGAGGCCGTCTTTGGTTAATAAATCTTCATGGGTTCCCGATTCGACTAATTCCCCGCGTTTCAGCACAAGAATTCGATCGACATTGCGAATAGTGGAGAGACGATGGGCGATAATAATAGCAGTACGATCGACTAAAATCTGTTCTAAAGCTTCTTGAATTAATACTTCTGTCCCCACGTCTAAACTAGCAGTAGCTTCATCTAAAACTAAAATTTCTGGGTTACGAATAGCGACTCTCGCAAAAGCGAGTAATTGTTTTTGTCCTCCCGACAAATTTGCGCCCCGTTCGCGTAAACGGGTATGATAACCATCGGGTAACTCCTCGATAAAATGATCGATATTAGTTAATTTAGCCGCTGCCTTCACCTGCTCAAAATCATAATTTTCTCCTAAAGTAATATTGCGAGTAACATCCCCAGCAAAGAGAAAAGTTTCTTGGAGAATCACACCGATATAACGTCTTAATTCCCCTTGGGGAAGATAACGGATATCGATACCATCCACTAGAATTCTGCCCTTACTTGGTTCGTAAAGACGACAGAGAAGACGAATAATCGAACTTTTTCCCGCACCAGTCGGACCGACTAAAGCGACTTTTTCCCCCGGATTAATAGTAAAATTGAGACCTTTGATAATATATTCATCCGGTTTATAACCAAACCAAACATTTTCAAAAATAATCTCGCCAGTTTTAAGTTTTTCTGGGAAAGAAATCTCTTTATAATTGTTAGAATCTGTAATTTCAATAGGAATACTAATTAATTCCCCAATGCGTTCGATAGCAGTAAAACCCGCTTGAAACATGGTAAATTTTTCCGCAAACTGACGCAGGGGATTAAAGAGACGTTGGGAGAATAAAATAAAAGCTGATAAAACGCCAAAATCAATGGTTTTCTGGAGAATAAAAATACCGCCTAACCATAATACTCCTGCCACGGCAATTAATCCGATCCATTCTAAAGTAGCTGAGACGGCCGAATCATAAAAAATTGTTTTATCTAGGGATTGACGATAGTGAGTATTGATAGCGCGAAACATTTCAGCGTTAAAGCGTTCGCGGCGAAATAATTGAACAATATTAACTCCGACTACATTTTCCTGTAATTGGGCATTAAGTTTTGATAATTCCTCGCGTACCTGATAGTTAGCCCTGCGGTATTGTTTTTGAAAAAAGATAATTAAAGCAGTGACAGGAAATAACATCAACACCAACAATAGGGCTAATTGCCATTGCAGGGTAAACATGGTGATGATGATAACTAAAATATAGACTAAATCACTGACAACTCCGATCGCCCCACTAGCAAAAACTTCTCCTAATGCTTCCACATCGCTGGTTAAACGGGTGACTAAACGTCCCACGGGAGAGCGATCAAAAAAACTAGAGGAAAGGGAGGTGACATGGCTAAATAAATCTTCCCGGACATTAGCAGTAATGGACTGACCGACTTTCTGCACTAGATAACCTTGCATTGTCCCTAAAATCAGTCGTAAAATAATCGCAGCCGACAGGATAATAATTAAGGTGTTAATGGCTGCCGTTAAGGGCATTTGAGCCAAAAAATCCCAAGTTTGTTCCTTTTGCAAAAGCGAGACCGCTTGACCAATAATTAAGGGTTGGATCGCCCCCGTCAGAGATAGGGGAAAAAGAAGTATTAATGACCAAAATAGCAGGGCTTTTTGCTTTTTTGCGTAGGGAAGTAATCTTAATAGTAAGCTCCAGTCATTTTCTTTGACCGAAGGGGACACAGGGGGGGATGATGGAGTCATGAAGTGATTTCCCATGAAATTCTGGGCAGCTGGGGAGAAATTACGCCCCTATTGTTAACTTTTCTAACAGGCGATCGATTTGGAAATGTTCCTCCATTAATTGTCGAATACAAGCGACTTTTACCTGTTCCTGTAAGCGTATCTTGCCGAAGGCCTGATCGACGATTTCCACGGTGGTGAGAGTATCTAAATTTACCGAGAGAATCGGTACTTCTAAATCCTCGGCCCGGCCCAGAATCAGGGGCTCCGGAGAGATGGAACCGGTTAAGATCAAACAGGTGGTAGAAGTTTCTAGGGCAGCTAACTGGAGATCTGTGCGATCGCCGCCCGTGATCACGGCCATATTTTCCCCCTTGCGAAAATATTCTAGAGCGGCGTTGACATTCATTGCCCCGATCGCTAAACTTTCTACCATCCAATCTAAACGATCGGGCCGACATAATACTTTTGCCCCCAAAAGATGGACAATTTCCCGAACACTAATACTACGCAGCAGTTTACTAGCGGGTAACAGTCCTAAAACTTCCACTCCTTGGCCGGCCAAATAGGGTTTCAGGAGAGATTGTACTTCCTCCCAATCATCGGCCGGGATATCACTAATCACTACCCCCAGCAGCTGATTATTTAATTCCTCTCTTGCTTTCAGCAGACTCTCGGCAATCAGGGGAGAACTATAGCGGGCCACCAATAGGATCGGAGTCTGGAGAATTTTGGCCATCTCCCCCATCGACAGCTGAAAAATACTCCCTTCCCAGAGAGTCCCCGGCCCTTCGAGGAGGGTAATATCACTGTTAACTCGATCGAGATAACCAGCAAGAATATTGCCGTAGTCCTGTTTATCTGCACCTTGTAGACGTTTAGCAACGGAATCCACATCTGTGTAAATCACTGGTAAACGCAGCTGCTCGGGGGATAATTCTAGTAATTGCCGAATAAATTCTACATCCTCATCGACCAATTGCCCATCGACGTAGCCCGGACAATTGCCCACTGGTTTGCCGTAACTTATCTCTAGTCCTTTTTGTCGCAATAGATGCGCTAAACCGACGACAGTTCCCGATTTACCACTGAGGGGTTCCAGGGAAGAGATAAGTATAGATTTGGCTGATTTCGCCACGATTTGCTCCTTTTAACCCGTACAATCTCGATTTTTATCCTTCAAATCGCAGCAGTTTCCGATAAAATCCCTGCGAAAAGTCGGCCGAACCTAGCTGCTTAAAGGTTTTAATTGCACCGATTAGATATTCGATCAACTCGGCGTTAATAATTGTCATCTCATAGCTTAGGTCGGCCTGTCCTTCAAATTGTAAACGACAACGGGTTAACTCCGAGGGCAATTTTGATACATACCAAGAGGCGACAAAGGGAATCCCTTCACTATTTTCTATGCGACGACGACCTTCTAAATATCCTCCCTGATACAAAGCGATCGCATAGGGCAGCATACTATGTTTGTCCTTGGCATAGTAGGGCATATATACTAACACATCGGCCTTATTAGCGGGTTCTAATTGTTCGATCGTCGGCATAATTAGTTAATTCTTTGCTTCACAGCCAAGTTACCAGTAAAAATGATATTTCCGATATATTTTAACCGACCACTCGGGAGATTCCCCGAGGGAGAAAATAGGCAGAATTTACGACCAGATCAACTTTCTGTACTGGGTTTATGATCGGTCATAACTGGCATACTAACCCGAAAAACCGTGCCGGGGTAGGGGAAGCTTGTTGGTTCGGGATTGGGACTGATCAATTCAATCGTCCCCCCCATGCTGGTAATTAATTCTTTGGCGATCGCTAAACCCAATCCCGTACCGGGTATATCTCCCCCCGCTTGCACTCCCCGGTAGTGACGTTGAAAAATTCTTTCTTGATCGCTCCTCGGTATACCATAACCCGTGTCTTTAAAAACAATTTCTACACTATTCTTAACATTCTCCACCTCGACGGTGACTTTTCCGCCAGCAGGAGTATATTTGAGGGCATTATCAATTAAATTACTGAATACTTCCCGCAAACCGGCGATATTGGCGCGGATAAGTGGTATATTTTCCCCGTGAATCGTTTCTAGACTGAGATTTCTCTCTTTGGCTACCGCTTGGGCCGAAAGGAGCAGCGGATCGAGAATATCATGCAGATCGATCGGAGTTAGTTGGCTGCTGCCAGCAGGCAAGAGAAAGGCAGTGGGGGAAGATTGCGCTTGCAGGAGGGGAATATCGACGGTGGGGTAATTTTCGCTTTCTTGCTGAATTTGTGCCTCAAATCCAGCGATTAAGTCCCGAACTCGATCGCTTTCCCTCAATATACCAGTAATGGCGGGATCGTTACCCTCTTCGGCTAAAAGCCTTTTGAGTAGAAGTTTACCAAAGGTTTTTAAAGCGGTAAGGGGATTGCGGATTTGATGGAGAAAGGTATCGAGGCGCTGACGTTGCCATTGTCGATAATAACGTTCTTCTCCCAATTGGCGATCGAGTACACAGGCTAAAGCAAGGGTTTGGGTGATTTTTTCCATCTGGGTTAATTCCCAACTTTGCCAAGGTCGTTTTTCTCTGGTTGTCACCAATAATCCGATCATGCCCTCTTCATACATTAAGGGTAAAAACAAGCGATGACCGCTGACGCTCTCCTGATTACTCCAGAGGTGGGATAAATCTTCTAATTTAACCGCAGTTAACAGGTCGGCCACCGGTTGCCCTGGTTGTAAGGAAAGCCGCTTTTTTTGGGGAGAAGGGGGATTAAAGGGCGGATAAACAACGACTGGGATTAAATCACTCGATAAAGGTTCAGTTAAATAAACCGCACTTCTGTCCGCTTCCATTTGCTCCCGCAAAAGTTCCATCTGTGCCTGACAGAGGGCAATAAAATCATTACTCAGGGGAGTCCGGGAGGGGAAAGAGAAGGGCATACCAAGAAAGTAAAAAGTAAAAAATCAGAAAACCTTGATAAAGCTAGGGTTGCGAGTTTTATTTCCCAGTTGACAGGGGAGAGAAGGGCGATTCTCTTGGGTCGAGTGCAGCCAGTAAAAAGCAATTAGGACAAGGGTTTGGTCATTATTTTAGGGGTGGATCACGGTATATATTAAAAAAAGTTTAAGAATAATAAGTTTTGTATCGGGATTTGGGGGGGTGTTTTTGTAACAAAAACTTAAACACAGTCTCAGTCTAGCTTCTAGTCAAACTTGTCTGTAATTGGGTTTGTGAGAGACACTTGATTTCTTGGTCTAGAAGGGATATAATCGCTACGGCTTTTGTAACTATCATTACAACGATTAGCCAAAACAGGAGGTAATTGGGTTGGCCAGAAAACGGAAACGTAAAAGTCGCCGTCGTCAAGAAGGACGTAAGATACTTGAACTTGTACCCCAGTATAGTATTGAAAGTGGCGAGGATAAACCCGTAACTGCGGCGCGTAAGTATATTCAAGCTATAGGCATTAGCCCACCAGCTTTATTGATTGTTAAGCGTAACGAGCATACAACCGATCGCTATTTCTGGGCTGAAAAAGGACTGTTTGGAGCGCAATATGTGGAGGAAAACCACTTCCTTTTCCCAAGTTTGCGCGACCTGCAGCCCCAGCCAGTCAAGGTAGCAGTAGCAGTTGCTAAATAAATCACAGGACTATTAATCTTATCATGGAAAGTGAACTCGTTTGCAGAAAAGTAAACGAGTTTTTTTTTGAGGATAAGAGGAGCGGGTATCTTTGAGTAATCAGTAAACTGAAAACTCAGAGCTGATCGCCGAAAAGGCGGACAGCTAAAGAGGGAATGGGGTTATGAGAACTTTTTAGCGGTTATTTAGGCTAATTTTGCCTTTAAATCGCTTTAATCAATTAAATTTCCTCATTTAAACCCGATAGAATTGGCGAGGTAATAAATTATTTCCGATCAGGATCGCAAAGTTCAACCTTTAAGGTATGATTGGGAACATTAATTATTTTTTTATGTATTGCACTAAAACGTAGAGGGCAAGCAGCAGTGATTAGAGTAGCGATCAATGGTTTCGGACGGATTGGACGTAATTTCCTAAGATGTTGGTTAGGACGGACTAATAGTGGCTTGGAGGTAGTGGGGATCAATGATACATCCGATCCCCGGAGTAACGCTCACCTGCTCAAATATGACTCGATGTTAGGCAAACTTAACGCTAATATCGATGCCGATGATAATTCTTTAATTGTTAACGGTAAAACTATTAAATGTTATTCCGATCGCAATCCCCTCAATCTGCCCTGGGCAGAATGGGGTGTAGATCTGATTATCGAAGCTACCGGTGTTTTCGTCGATGAAGAGGGCGCTTCTAAGCATATTGTCGCAGGAGCAAAAAAAGTCCTCATTACCGCACCGGGTAAAGGTTCGGGTGTGGGAACCTATGTCGTCGGTGTCAACGCTCACGAATACGAACACGATAAATACAACGTCATCAGTAATGCCAGTTGTACCACCAACTGTCTGGCTCCTGTCGTCAAAGTGATTCACGAAAACTTCGGCATCATCAAAGGTACGATGACCACCACCCACAGTTACACTGGTGATCAACGGATTCTGGATGCTAGTCACCGGGATCTGCGTCGCGCCCGCGCCGCTGCCGTTAACATCGTTCCCACCTCCACCGGTGCCGCCAAGGCTGTAGCCTTAGTTATCCCGGAAATGAAAGGGAAACTTAACGGTATCGCCCTGCGGGTACCCACTCCTAACGTTTCCGTGGTGGATTTAGTGGCGCAAGTGGAAAAAAGCACGATCGCGGAACAGGTAAACGAAGTCCTCAAAGAAGCTTCGGAAAATTCTTTAAAAGGAATTCTCGAATATAATGATTTACCTCTCGTTTCCTCTGATTATCGCGGTGTTGATGCCTCCTCGATCATTGATGCTAGTCTCACCATGGTGATGGGTGGCGATATGGTAAAAGTTATCGCTTGGTACGATAACGAATGGGGTTACTCCCAACGGGTGGTTGATCTCGCTGAAGTCGTCGCCAGCAAGTGGAAAAGCTAAATCGGTTATCAGTCAACAGTAATCGGTGAACAGTGGGTGATAACTGTTAACTGTTAACTGAGCAGTGATAAATTCTCACTGAAAAAGCGCCGATAGATTCCCTCTGTCACCAGTTGAGCGGTGATTAGGTTGGCTAGGGCAATCATAAACAGGATCAGTATCTGGTAGGAAGCGGCGTTTAAAGGTTCACTTCCTGCCAATACCTGTCCGGTGAACATTCCGGGTAAACTGACTAAACCCACTACCATCATCTGATTGAGGGTGGGGATTAAACTAGCTCGAATCGCTTCTTTTTGATAAGCTGCGATCGCTTGTTGAGGGGTTGCCCCTAAACAAAGATGGGTTTCGATTTCTAAACGGTGACTTTTAATCGTACTGCTTAATCTCTCCCCGGCTAAAGAGGCACTGTTCATCGCTTGCCCTAACACCATCCCCGTCAAGGGAATCAAGTATTGGGGTGAGTACCATTGTTCTGGTTGAATGATTAAAGCGATCGCATAACCTAAAGTTAGACAGCTACTAATTAATAAAGAGCCGAAAACTAGCGGTAATAGGGCTTTATCCCGGCTATCAATGCGATTTTTAGCAACAATAGTCGCGATAGTCATCATTACTGCCAAAATACCCAGCACTGCTAGAGGATTATCGAGGGAAAAAATAACGGCGATAACGTAGCCTACCACTAATAATTGCAGGATTGATCGACCGGTCGCTAATAATAATTGTCCCTCTAGGGCTAAATTTGACCAACGGGAGAGGAGTAAACAAATACCCATCATCCCCAAAGCCCAACCCAAATCCACCAGATTTAGTTCTACTAATCCATCCATAAAAATAAAAGAAACAAATTACAAGGGTACTTCATCTATAAATAGCAAGTTTATAATTATTTTTGACTAATTATTCCTTCTTTTCGCCGACAAATCCCGATTAGTCTCTAATTTGAGTGAAAGCGCGTGAGTACAATTCCCCCCGTCGATTTATCCCGTCAATACCAAGTCATCAGCGAAGAAGCTAACCATGCCGTTTTAGAAATCCTCCGTTCTGGGCGCTATATTGGTGGCGAAGCTGTGAGCGAATTAGAACGACAATTTGCCCTCTATCATGGTGTTAGCGATTGTGTTGCCTGTAATTCGGGGACCGATGCCCTTTATCTGGCACTACGCGCCCTCGGTATTCAAGCGGGGGATGAAGTAATCACTTCTACTTTTTCGTTTATTGCCACTGCCGAAGCGATTAATTTAGTCGGAGCAGTGCCGGTTTTTGTCGATATCGATATTAATACTTTTAACCTCGATGTGGCACTGTTGGAAAAAGCGCTTACTCCCCAAACTAAGGCGATTATCCCAGTACACCTTTTTGGGCAATCTGTCAATATGTCTGAGGTGGTAAATTTCGCTCGTTCTCATAATTTATTGGTGATTGAGGATTGCGCGCAAGCAACGGGAGCAGAATGGCATGGGCAGAAAGTGGGGAGTATCGGCGATATTGGCTGTTTTAGCTTCTTTCCCACCAAAAATTTAGGCGGTTGTGGCGATGGTGGCGCAATTACCACCAATAACCCCGAGTTAGCGGCACAAATTCGCATGATTAAAGAACACGGCAGCAAGGTGCGTTATCTCCACGAGGTAATCGGGGTGAATAGCCGCTTAGATGCCATTCAAGCGGTTATTTTGCAAATTAAGCTGAAATATCTCGATTTTTGGAATAATCAACGGATCGAGATTGCCCAACGTTATCGGGAATTACTGCAACCTTTGCCTAATATCACTTTACCCACCGCTTTAGCCGGAGGTAAGCACGTTTGGAATCAGTACACAATCCTAACGGAAAATCGTGACCAAATTCGGGCAGCTTTGCAGGAAAAAGATGTCCTATCCATGGTTTATTATCCGATTCCCCTACATTTACAGCCGGTTTATCAGTATTTAGGCTATAAAAAAGGTGATTTACCCATGGCTGAATTGGCCAGTGAAAAAGTGTTATCTTTACCTATGTTCCCCGATTTAAGCTTTGATGAACAACAACAGGTAGCCTACGCGCTGAAAGATTGTTTGCATAGTTCCTAAGTTATCAGTGGGAATTATAAATTATGAATTATGAATTATAAATTATGAATTAGGAAGTGGGAAGAATAAACAAAAATAATCTCCTGACTCCTATCTCCTGACGACCGGCTACTGCCTCCTAACCCCACCAACAGACTTATTCAGCAAACCCTAATTAAGCGGTTAAATCGATTAACTTTTGTTTTAAAGTTTCCAATCCTAGCCGACGAATAGCCGAGATAAAAACAGCTTGGGGATATTTTTCCTTAGCTATTTCCAAATCGTCGCTTTTTACCTGATCCAACTTATTAAACACCATTAACATCGGACCGGTTTGAATCGGCATCTCCGAGAGGATTTTTAACACCGAGGCAATCTGACTTTCCCAAGCTGGATGGGAGAGATCCACCAAATGGAGTAAGGCGTCTGCTTCCGTTACTTCCTCCAAAGTTGCCCGAAAAGCATCCACCAGCGAGGGGGGTAATTCGTGGATAAAACCCACCGTATCGGTTAGTAAGAGGGGGTGAGATGTTTGGGTAAGGGGATCGGTAATAGTTAAGCGTCGGGTGGTGGGATCGAGGGTAGCAAACAGTTGATCGGCGGTATACACTTCGGCAGCGGTGAGAGCATTAATTAAAGTAGATTTTCCCGCATTGGTGTAACCGACGATCGCCACACTGGCTACCTCTTGTTTTTGCCGTTGTTTGCGTAAACGGGAACGATGAGCTTGCAGCTGATCCACCTCATCCTGGAGACGGGATAAACGACGTTGAATAGTTCGGCGTTCTGTTTCTAATTTTGTCTCCCCCGGTCCGCGAGTGCCAATTCCGCCCCCTAATCTCGACATAGCTAATCCGCGCCCGGTCAGACGGGGTAAAGTGTATTCTAATTGGGCTAATTCTACCTGTAGTTTACCCGCTTGGGATTGGGCCCGTTGGGCGAAAATGTCCAGGATCACCTCGGTGCGATCGACCACTCTCACCCCGATTTGGTTCTCTAGATTGCGAATTTGGGCGGGAGAAAGATCGCGATTGAATACGACTAAATTAGCCCCCGAAGTTTGCACCTGTAGGGCGATTTCTGCCACTTTTCCCGAACCGATCACTGTTTGAGGATGGGGATGATCCCGTTTTTGTCGGGTGACTTGCAAAACTTTGCCCCCGGCGGTGTCAACTAAACGTTCTAATTCGCTTAAACCGTCCTCGAACTGGCGATCGCTCATATTGTCGGTGATTAAACCAACCAATAGCACCCGATCTTCGGCTGTATCAACGGTTATAGCGGTAAATTCTCGCTGAAACTCCGCCTCTAGTCCTTCCACTAACTCTAAAAAGTCCTGTTTGCTTAAATCCTCTAGATTTAAGGGCGGGGAGACAGACCAGTATATATTACTATTGACATTTGTTTGACTTTGTGGTATGAGATGCGCCAGATAGACCTGCTCCACATAACCGGTCGCCCCACCACCGCGACGGATCATGCCTGTGCCGGTTAGGGTTAAGATCACCAGTGCGTCTAATCTTTGCAGAGCCATGGCGGTTAAACTGGATTCTTTTGGCGGTTCCTGCTTGAGTTCCGTGGCGATACAACGAATTCCGCAAAGACGTTCGGAACCGTAGCGGGGTAGTTCCAAGAGGGAAAATTGGGTTTGTCGGGGGGTTCCCACTCCCACACGAATTACCTGGCCGCGACGGTTGATATAGGTGCAGAGGGGTTGATGAATATCGGTACTGATGGCCGCCAGTCTTTGGGCGAATTCTGGGGTGGTGAGACTGTCGATAGGCAAGCGTTCATGGTACAGCCTTTGTAGCTGTTTCATCTGACTAGCTTTTAGTCCCTGGGTATTGCCGAAGATGGTATCGATAGGCTTTCCTCGCAATTAGGATTTTATCTATATATTGTAGCGATTTTGACCATGGCTGCCCTTTTATTTGTCCTCTAGAAGCCAGCCCTAATTAGGGTAAAATTGGGCAGTATCAATGGTTATTTTCCATATTATGCTCGCTTCTACTCAGGAACTCCTCGAAACCGCTCGCAAAAATATCTATGCGATCGGAGCTTTTAATGTTTATAACCTAGAAGGAGTCAAAGCGGTGATTAGTGCCGCCGAGGATTGCCGTAGTCCCGCTATGTTGCAAATTCACCCCAGCGCTTTGCGTTATGGCAGTTCCACCCTCGTCGCTCTCTGTTTAGAGGCCGCTCGCTCGGCCAAGGTTCCTATCTCGGTTCATCTTGACCATAGCACTAAAGCCAGCGATATCTACGAGGCCCTAGAAGCGGGGATGACCTCAATTATGGCCGATGGCTCTCATCTTCCCTACCAAGATAATCTCGCTTTTACCAAAGAAATGACTCGTTTAGCTCACGAATACGGGGCTGTGGTGGAGGCAGAAATCGGCCGAATTAGCGGCACTGAGGACGGGTTAACTATTGCCGAAAAAGAGGCTAAAATGACAGATCCAGAGCAAGCAGTGCAATTTGTGCAGGCAACGGGAGTGGATTCTCTGGCCGTAACTATCGGTAATGTCCATGGCGAGTACAAAAGTCCGCCCCGTCTCGATTTCGATCGCCTGGCCCGGATTCGACAACTTCTGTCTATTCCCCTAGTTTTACACGGTGCTTCCGGTTTACCCCCAGAAATGATCGGGCGATCGATCCAGTTAGGAGTCTGCAAATTTAATGTTAATACAGAAGTGCGTCAAGCCTATATGCAGTCCCTAAAACGGGAAATTTGTGGGCCAGAGGATAAGGATTTATTAGAGATCGCAGGAGAGGCAATTTCCGCGATGAAATCGGTAATTATCGACAAATTAACCCTTTTTGGTGCTGTCAATAAGGCCCACCTCCACGAAACTCCCTACGCTCAAATGTTAGCGGGATTATCGGGGGTTAGGGACTAGGAATTATAAATTATGAATTATGAATTATGAATTGGGGAGAAGAGAGAAGGGAGAAGGGAGAATAAATAAAAATAATCTCCTGTCTCCTGAATACTGACTCCTGAAGTCTGACTCTCGACGACCGGCTCCTGACGGTTAAAATAACTGATCACTGAGATAAAAGGCCAATGAAAAAATTAATTCTAGCCACGAGTAACCCGGGTAAATTGGCAGAGATAGGGGAATACTTAACCGATATCGACCTAGAATTGCAGTTAAAACCCGATGATTTAGAGATAGAGGAAACCGGGGCGACTTTTGCTGAAAATGCCTATTTAAAAGCTGCTCAAATTGCCCTAACTTTGGGAGAATGGTCGATCGCCGATGATTCGGGATTGGAAGTAACCGGGTTAGGAAATGCCCCGGGGATTTACTCGGCCCGCTATGGTAAAAATGATCGAGAAAGAATCGATCGCCTCGTCAGAGAATTAGGAGATAATCAGGATCGATCGGCCCGTTTTGTCTGTGTAATTGCGATCGCCCGTCCCGATGGTGAGATTGCCTTGAGCGCCACAGGAATCTGCACGGGAGAAATTCTCACCAGTCCTAGGGGTAAAGGTGGTTTTGGTTACGATCCGATTTTTTATGTCCCCGAGTACGCTTTAACCTTTGCGGAAATGTCTCCCGAATTAAAAAGAAAAATTAGCCATCGAGGACGAGCTTTTGAGCAATTGCTGCCCCATCTCAAGACTCTCGCGGGTACAAATTCATTAAAGCCCTGACTTGTTCAGCATGATAAGAGCTTCTTGTCAAGGGACTCGCAACAATTTGTAAAAATCCCAGAGACTCGCCGTATTCGCGCCAAGCTTGGAACTGTTCGGGGGTGATAAATTCCTGTACACCGAGATGTTTTGGCGATGGTTGCAGATACTGCCCGATGGTGAGAATATCACAATCAACGGCCCGTAAATCGCGCATTACTTGCCGCACTTCCTCGTCGGTTTCCCCCAATCCCACCATAATGCCCGATTTTGTGTAGGTAGCGGGAACAATGGCGCGAGCGCGCTGCAATAATTCTAGAGAACGCTGGTAATCACCCTGGGGACGCACACGACGATAGAGACGGGGAACAGTTTCGGTATTGTGGTTTAAAACTTCAGGTTTAGCGGCAAGAATTAAAGCTAAAGCCTGCCAATTGCCACAAAGATCGGGAATCAGCACTTCGATGGTGGTTTTCGGAGAAATGCGGCGAATTTCCTCGATACAACGGACAAATTGACTAGCACCCCCATCGGCCAAATCATCGCGATTGACAGAAGTGATCACTACATGATTAAGATCAAGACGTTGCACGGCTGCCGCTAATCGCTGGGGTTCCGTGGAGTCTAAAGGTTGGGGTTTTTTCTCAAAATCTATATCACAGTAAGGACAGGCGCGAGTGCAAGCAGGACCCATAATTAAAAAGGTAGCCGTCCCCGCGTGGAAACATTCGCCGATATTGGGACAGGAAGCCTCCTCACAAACGGTATTTAAGCCTAAATCGCGTAAAACTTCCTTAACACTGCCGACTCGCTGCCATTGCGGTGCTTTTACCCGTAACCACTCTGGTTTTACCGTCACGCCTGAACTACTCCGATAATTTTTGCCTATATCTGTAATATCCTAGCAAGTCTCGACCCACTCAAGGCAGAATATGCTATGATAATTTAGCTAAAAACTTTCGGGATGTAGCGCAGCTTGGTAGCGCACTTCGTTCGGGACGAAGGGGCCGCAGGTTCGAATCCTGTCATCCCGATTAAAGACAATCAAGGGTGGATCCCCTCGCCTATCGGCACCCCCCTTAATAAGGGTAGATCCCCCCGCCTATCGGCACCCCCCTTAATAAGGGTAGATCCCCCCGCCTATCGGCACCCCCCTTAATAAGGGTAGATCCCCCCGCCTATCGGCACCCCCCTTATCAAGGGGGGCAGGGGGGATCAGAGTCCAAAATCTATCTTCTATTTGATTATAACTACTTAATTTACCTCCTCTAAGCCCATGTCTAGATTATTAATCAGCCAGTATCAGGCGGAAGTTGAGAAGATTGTCCAATATGGCGGCAGTCGCAAGGAAACTTCGATTAGAGTCGCTTTTCAGAATTTGTTAAATGACTATTGCAAGGCGCGGGATTTTTTGTTAATTCCGGAGTTGGATTATCGCACTAAGTCGGGAAAAGTTGTCTATCCTGACGGGACGGTAAAGGATGCTTTACGGTTAGATTGGGGATATTGGGAAAGTAAGGATCAATATGACAATTTAGATGAGGAAATTGAGAAAAAGTTAGCGAAAGGCTACCCTAATGACAATATTTTATTTGAAGATTCCCAGACGGCGGTTTTAATTCAAGGAGGAGAGGAAAGACTGCGCGTCTCGATGCGCGATGATGAGGCTTTGGATGGGATTATTAATGCTTTTATTAATTATGTACGTCCGGAGGTTGAGGATTTTCGAGAGGCGATTGATAGTTTTAAGGAAGATTTACCAACAATTTTAGAAGCGTTGCGGGGTTTAATTGCGTTGCAATCGGAGACGAATCGGAATTTTGTGACAGCGCGGGACAAATTTTTAGAGATTTGTCGCAAGTCAATCAATCCAGAAATTAGTCTGGAAGATGTGCGAGAGATGATTATTCAGCACATTCTGACAGAGGATATTTTTATCAATATTTTTAATGAGTCCCAGTTTCACCGGGAAAATAATATCGCCAGGGAATTACAGGGAGTGATTGAAACTTTCTTTACTGGTAATACCAAGCGCAATACTTTAGGGACAATTGAACGTTATTATGCGGTAATTCGGCGGACAGCGGCGAATATTTATAACCACCACGAAAAGCAGAAGTTTCTCAAGGCGATTTATGAGAATTTTTATAAAGCATACAATCCGAAAGCGGCGGACCGTTTGGGAATTGTCTATACACCCAATGAAATTGTCCGTTTTATGATTGAAAGTGTCGATTATTTAGTCCACAAGCATTTTGGTAAGTTATTGGCGGATCCAGGAGTAGAAATTTTAGATCCGGCGACGGGGACAGGAACTTTTGTAACGGAGTTAATTGAGTATTTACCGAAGGATAAGTTACGGTACAAGTATAAGCATGAGATGCACTGTAACGAGGTGGCAATTCTGCCTTATTATATTGCTAATTTGAATATTGAGTTCACCTACAAGCAGAAGATGGGTGAGTATGAAGAGTTTGAGCATATCTGTTTTGTGGATACCCTGGACCATGCTGCTTTTCATCTCAAGCAGATGGATTTATTTGCTATGTCGGTGGAGAATACCCAACGCATTCAAAATCAAAATGACCGCAATATTTCTGTAATTATTGGTAATCCTCCTTATAATGCTAATCAGCAAAATGAGAATGACAATAATAAAAATCGGAAGTATCCTGCTATTGATAAGCGCATTAAGGATACTTACATCGAAGAGAGTACAGCGCAGAAGACAAAGCTATATGATATGTATTCTCGCTTCTTTCGTTGGGCTACAGATAGGTTAGGTGAAAATGGTATAATAGGTTTTATTACTAATTCGTCATTTATCGATGCGAGGACATTTGACGGTTTTAGAAAAGTAGTAGAGAATGAGTTTAGTGAAATTTATATCATTGATTTAGGTGGTAATGTCAGGAAAAATCCTAAACTTTCAGGGACAACTCATAATGTTTTCGGTATTCAGACGGGGGTGACGATTAGTTTGATGGTGAAGCGAGAAAGTAATAATCTTCCTTGTCAAATTTTATATACTCGCCGTCCTGAATTGGATACAGCAGCGCAAAAATTAGAGTTTTTGTCATCGACAAAACTTAATCAGCTTGATTTTGAGCATATCATCCCAGATAAAAAACATAACTGGATTGAACAATCAGATAATGATTTCGATTGTCTGATACCATTGGTAAATAAGAATACTAAACTAGCCAAATCTGGCGCAGAAGAAATGGCAGTTTTCAAACTATTTTCATTGGGTGTAGTAACCAATCGAGATGAATGGGTATATGATTATTCTGACAAAAACTTATCTCGTAAAATGTCTTATTTTCTAGAAATTTATAATAGACAACTAGGAAAAATATCAAAAACATCAAATGTTTTAGAGGAAAAATTATCAACTGAGATTAAGTGGACGAGAGACTTGAAAAAACAATTAACAAATAATAGTAAAATAAGTTTTGATGAGAATTGCATATTACCATCTCTATATAGAAGTTTTGTTTCAAAATATATTTACTGGGATAAATGTGTTAATGAAATGCAATATCAACTCCCAAAAATCTTTCCTGATATAAATTCTCAAAACATAGTTATTATTTATTCTTCTGGACAAAAAGCATTTACAGTTCTCTCAAGTAATCAAATTTTTGATTTACATTTAACAGGTGACTCTCAATGTCTCCCTCTTTACTACTACGACAAAGAAGGAAACCGCATCGATAATATCACCGATTGGGGATTGCAACAATTCCAAAACCATTACAACGATAAAACCATCACCAAACTCGACATCTTCCACTACACTTATGCAGTCCTCCACTACCCAGAATATCGCAGTAAATATGAATTAAATCTTAAGCGAGAATTTCCCCGGCTTCCCTTTTATGATAACTTCTCTCAATGGGTAGAATGGGGAAGCAAACTAATGGAATTACATATCAACTATGAAACCGTCGCACCCTACCCACTAACTCGCATTGATACTAATAATAATCTCAAACCCAAAACTAAACTAAAAGCTGACCGAGAAAAAAATTCTATCAACCTTGATGATATCACTTTCCTACAAGATATTCCCAAAATTGCCTGGGAATATAAACTCGGTAATCGTTCAGCCTTAGAATGGATATTAGATCAATATAAGGAAAAGAAACCCAAAGATCAAACCATCGCCGAAAGATTTAATCATTATCGCTTCGCCGATTATAAAGAAACAGTAATTGACTTACTACAAAGAGTCTGTACTGTCAGCGTCGAAACCATGAAAATAATAGAAGCGATGAGAGATTAAAAAGATTGCTTCCGGGGAATCTTATTCTACATTCTGCCTCCAGTAAAAACTTTTTGCCGCAAACCCTAAGTAGCTGGTTATAATTAAATTAAAAATGGATTTTAGGTTTGATCCCCCCTGCTCCCCTTGATAAGGGGGGTTGATTCGTAGGGTTGATTCCTAGGGTTGAATGGATTTTAGGTTTGATCCCCCCTGCCCCCCTTGATAAGGGGGGTTGATTACTAGGATTGATTCGTAGGGTTGATTCATGAATCAACCCTACTACCTTGATATAGAGGTTTTCGTTACCCTGTCCAGTTATACTTCATCTTTATGAGAAATGCCCTCACCAGAAAAGTGGCTAATCAATGGGGTAAATAAAAGCTGATAGCTAAAAAAACTGATAACCGATAACCCGGGAGAAAATATAATTGTAGCTACCTACCCATTCCAGATTAATTCCTATGGCAGAAGAAACCACCACCCCCGCAACTCCGGCAGCAGCAGCAGAAAAACCGGCTCAACCTGCGGCTGCTAAAAAACCCAAGGAGCCTACCGTCGAGGAAAAACCCTTTGCTGAATTTATCGAGCAGCATTTTCAACCCGCACTGGCGGCAGCCTTGCAAAAGCTGGGTATAACTGATATAAAACTGTCCTTTAAACAGGATAAAATTGCCGTGCAGGGCTTTTCTAGCTCTCCCTGTTGGCAGTTAAGCGGCAATTGGCTCGGGGGAATGCGTCAATTTAGCATTTATTTTTTGGAAGAAAACATCAACGGTAAAAAAGCTTTTTCCCAGGCTGAGGGCGGCGCTCAACCTAGTACACTTGAATCATTTATGATCGATGAAAGGAAAGTTAGTCTCGATTTACTGTTGTTTTACACCCTGCAACGGCTTAACGGTCAAAAGTGGTTGACGAGAAACTAAAATTACTGAGGATTAGCGATCGAGAAGGGGGGTAAAATGAGTATAGATGACCACTGCTTATCGATCGCTAATAGTAATTATGCGTGTATTTGTACTACTTTTTAACGCAGGCACAGAAAACGAAGGTATCCACACCATTCAAATGGGAGCTATCAATAAGGTGTTGATGTTTGAATCGGAAGATGATGCCACCCGTTATGCGCTGCTGTTAGAGGCGCAGGATTTTCCGACTCCCACGGTAGAGAAAATTGATTCGGAGGAAGTGGCAGAATTTTGTCGCGATGCTGGCTATCAAGCGGAGATGATTGAAGCGGGTATGTTGGTAATTCCCCCCGAAAGCAATGCCTCGGAGTTGGATTGGCAAAAAGAGGAAGTCCCCCCCGCCGAAGAAGAGTTTTCCGAGATTCCCGATGCGGAGTTGGACAGCATCCGTCGTCGTCTAGAAGGACTTTTGTAATAGACCTCTGGTAAAGAAAATTGTCCTGCTTGGTTCGGAGACAGGAGACAGGAGCCAGTAGTCAGGAGTTCGGAGTCAGAAGACAGGATAATAAATCAACGTTGTTCCCTGTTCCCTGTTCCCTGTTCACTGTTCACTGTTCACTGATAACTGAAGATGACAACTGTGGGGGAATTGGGCGAAAATTTGGTGGCGGATTGGTTGCAATTACAGCAATGGCATATCCTCCAGCGTCGTTGGCGTAGTGGTGGCGGTGAAATCGATTTAATCGTTTTGTCTGAGTCTCAGGCGATTCTCGCTTTTGTCGAGGTTAAAACCCGCAGCGCCGGCAATTGGGATTTAGGGGGCAAATTAGCAATCGATGACCGTAAACAGGGGAGAATTTACGAAGCTGCTCAGATATTTCTCTCCTTTTATCCCCAATGGTCCGATTTAACCTGTCGCTTCGATGTGGCTTTGGTTAGTTGTCAAAAAAGTTCTCTATTAGCTTTACCTGAGTTTTCCCTTGATTATCCCTGTCAGCTACAGGCAGGTTATCAATTGCAGTTACAGGAATATCTCGTGGCGGTTTTCTAAAAACACAATAGGCCCGCCTAGGGAGGCGGGCTTCATCTTGTGCAAACGATATGGACTCCTAAAAATTTAACGGACTCAATATAATAGAGGTTTACGGAACCCACAACAGTCTATCTGTCAACTATCAAGATTTCTCAGTTTACCGACTCAGGTGCTGATTACGGCTCACTCCATCTGTCCTATATCGAGCAACAGAGGCGAAACCATACTTTACTTTACAAACTTCGAGAATCTGCGTCCGATTTAGCTGTTGCGTTGAGCTAGAGCAGGTGGCACAGGCTCTAGGTCTTTTTGCCTGAAAGGAAGTTGAGTCGCTTCCCTTGTGCCTTATGTTTTTAATATAACACCTTTGTCGGGACTCGATCGAGCTTGTGATTAAAGTTTACATTTATTGATTTTTAGTAAAAATTGCCGTTACAAAACTATGGGAATTATGAATTATGAATTATGAATTATGAATTGGGAAGTGGGAAGTGGGGGAATTATGAATTATGAATTATGAATTGGGAAGTGGGAAGTGGGGGAAGTGGGGAAGCTGTCTCATCACCCTATCACCCCAAAACCCTATCTCCTATCTCCTATCTCCTATCTCCTGGCTCCGATCTCCTGACTCCTGATTAGGGACTGAATCTCCTCTCTGTAGGCAAAAGGAGCGCGACCGAGAGCCTCTTGAAAGAGGGGTTGAGCCTCTTGATTTTTGCCCTGTTCTTTTAGTACGATCGCCGCCGCTAAAATCGGTCGGAAATCGTTAACATCCATCTGTTGAGCTTGTTGATAGGCGTTTAAAGCTTCCGGATAGTTTTGCTGCTCGAAATAGATTTTTCCTAAAAGTAACTGAACGGAAACGATATCGATTAAACTAGCCGGATTATTGGGATCGGCAGCGGCTTTTAAAGCGCGATCAATCGTGTCTTTAACCAGACTAATCGCCTCGATAGAGCGGTTTTGGCTGAGAAATAAATTAGTTAATCCGGTTAAGGCCCGTAGATCTTGGGGTTGGGAGGCCAAAAGGCTGCGATAACTGCCTGTGGCTCCTGTATAGTCCTCTATTTGCTGTTTTGCTTCTGCTAAAAGTAGTAGATAATCGGATTGTTGGGGGTTAAGTTGCGCTAATTTTTCTAAAGGTTCGATCGCTTGCTTTAAATCGCCCTGCTGTAAGCGAGTATCTAATAATCCCCGCAAAGCCGTCTGATTATCGGGTTCACGCTCTAAAACCATCTGATAACCCAGTGCTTGACTGGCTAATTCCTCTTGTTTCACTGCGGACAGATGACTCTGGCCCGAGGAGTGCTGACTTTTGAGAATAGAAGTCAATAGCGGCATAGTCGAGAAAGACAGCAAAGCAAATAACATCAGGATGAGACCGATGGACAGCCAACGACGGTTAGAGAGAGAGGCTTTCATAGACTGGGGTGGGAGGGAACAGACAAGAAAAAGTTATAGAAATCTAGAGATTTGATTAGGGGATCGATCGAATTCGCCGCTCTTTATCTCAAATGTCGGGGTGAAGACCCCCGCATGAGCGCGACGGGATGAAACCAAGCGCCAATATAAAACAGCACTTCGACACATTTCGACAGGCTCAATGTCAAGGCTCAGTGACACGAAGCCAGATTAAAAATAAGCGTCCAGTCTCCTGAAAAAATCTCGCATGACTTCTTCTTTTAAGGGTCTTGACCTACTCAGGCTAAATAGCTACTATATGAGTATAGCGGATAGGGTAATTAACCGCTTTAAAAACCCATGTAGTCTAATCACTACAACCTCTGCACCTTGACAATTAAAGATATGGGGTTCTACTCAATAGTTCTAGTTTCTCACCCGTGAGTAGGTAAAATCTTTACAGGAATTAGACAAAGCAGTATTTGAAGCTAACGTTTCAATTCAAGCAAATTTTGTACCCCCAACCCCCCCCGACGTCGGGGGGGGGTTGGGGGACTATCGTAGGGCATACGAAAAGTAATGCTTGGGGAGAGAACCACCTCTGGGTTGGATAACGCAAGGTATCTAGTTTAAGTGGACTCGTTGAACCAAGAATCCCTCGCTTTTAGCGACGGGAGTGTCAATGAGTACAATGGGCAAACGGTCAAGACTCAAAAGGGTTTTGACTGGGTTGACAGTCAAAAGATCATGGTTCTTAATATATTAGATGCCAGTAAATTCGCCCTAGAGGGTTATTGTAACCCCCCAGATTGCGCTTTTGACTTGCTTGATTACTAATTTACTATGTGTCTCCGCCGCTAGGAGTGTGATATGAATCGTCCTGGGAATCGGTTTACCGAATCACCGAAAACCCCCCCGACTCCTGAAGTGGAACTTCAGGAAGTCCCCCTTGAGTCCCCCCATACCGAGGCTGACTTAGCCGTAGAGTCAGCCACCCCCGAAGAAGTCAAACGCCAACAACCGATCCCCCCTCCCAGTCATCTGCGGCAGTATCGGGCGATCGGTCTCGTCTATGGCCATTATCAGCGATCGGAGGAACAATTAACTAAAGGCAATATTTTAACTGCCGATGGTACTCTGATCGATTCTGTGATTCTCGGCCGGGTGATCAGTTTGGTTAAAAATCATCTCGATCTGGAAAAACCCCATCTTTGGGTGGTTTATCCGCGCACCCGTCAGGAAAATGATGCTCTTCATGTTCAGATTGTCGGTGTTTGGGAACCAGAAACCCTGAAAAAAGAGGATGATCTAGAGATAGAGCCACTCCTCGCTTCTACCCCTGGTTATTTTTCGATTCGAGGTGAAGTCATCTTTACCGAACGGGAAAATCAAGCGGTAGTGGTCAAAATCCGACAAATGCCCAAAACTGAAGCGGACAAACCCAAGTTTTTTAAACTAAAATTGCGCGGCACTTTACCTAGTAAACCGGTCAGTCGTTTTTGGGATTTTCAGGTACAGCTTAAAGGGGATGCCTTAACTATTTTGGAAGGGTTAGACCTCGGTTTTGCCAGCAAGAAAAAACCGATGGGTAAGGGAGGTTTTAAAAAGCCTTTTGATAAAAATCGTCGTCCCTCGGCCGATAGATATTCTGGACCGCAAGGGGAAGGAGAAAAACGACCTTTTCCCCCCGGACAATCCCCTATCCCTCGGCCTTCCCGACCAAAAAACCTATCGGAAAACTAATTTTTTCTAAGGATGGGTGCAGAACCCATCCCTAGGTTTACAGGTTTTTTCAGGAGTTAGTTGCTCCTTAGTATCTGGGAATATAAGCGCGAATTCTATAACTATAATCTGTTCCCAAAATCTCGGTGATAAAAACCGCCAACTGAGTGCCTAAAATCGCTTCATCGGCAGAACTAAAAGATTTATAATCTTCTATTAACCACTCTTGACCACCATTAACTAAGGTACATCTAAAGGTGCCAAGAGATTCGGCGATTTCTGTATATTCTGTATAGTTTCTCGTTCTTACTTCCCCCGTACTATCTGCCCTCAAACACAATTGATTAAGTTCTGCATAAAATTTGTCAGGAATTTTGTTTAAATCACCCCCTTTAGTTGCCCAACGCATAAAAAGATGGAAAGACCAAGGAAGATTGAGATAAACTAGGTAACATAAAACCAGAGTAATTGTTAAATATAAGGAAGAAGTCAGGAATTTATCATATTTCCTTTTTCGGGATCGATTTAGACGTTTGGCTAAATCTAGCTTTGATTTTCTCATGAATTTTAATTAGTTAAAAGTAATTCGTAAAAAGTTAAGATGTATAAAAAAATCCTGCGTTTTGCTCCGATTATCCTATCTTTGAGTTTGTTTATTCTAGCGGTCTGGTCAATTAGTCAAGAATTTAAACACTACACTTTTGCCCAACTGTTGGCTAGTTTGGATCATATTACCACAAGTCGTAAGCTAGAAGCTATTTTTTGCATGGCTTTGGGTTATTTGTCGATGACGGGTTATGATCGCCTAGGTTTTTATTATATCAATCATCCCTTAGCTTTAGGCACTATTATCCGTACTGCTTTTATCAGTTATGCTTTTGGTAATACCATTGGTTTAACCTTATTTTCTGGGACTGCTATCCGTTATCGTTTCTATACTCCTGCGGGGGTGGGGGTGGTGGATATTGCCAAAGTTATCACTTTTACCCATTTAAGCTTTTGGTTAGGAATGTTAGGCATTGGTGGTGTAAGTTTCCTCCTCGATCCCCAACGGATTCCTCAACTTTTAAAATTACCTTTTTTAACTACCAAACCTTTAGGAATAATTTTTTTATTCTTGGTTACGGGATATTTTTTCTTGACTCTCACTTATAAAAAACCCATAAAAATCGGCAAAGAAAATATCTATTTGCCTGCTTGGAATCTTTCTCTGGCTTTGATTTTGTTGACTTTTATCGATTGGATATTAGCCGCTAGAGTTCTATATCTTCTTCTCCCGGGCAACTACAATACTTCGTTTTTAGTATTTTTCGGTCTCTATGTATTTGCCATGACGGCAGGGGTATTAAGCAATGTGCCGGGGGGAATAGGTGTTTTTGAGTTTATCATGCTGAGATTACGACCAGAATATGTATCTAATGCCGAGCTTTTAGGTTCTTTAATCGCCTATCGAGCTATTTATTATTTCCTGCCTTTAATTGTCGCTTTTGTCTGGTTATTAGGTTATGAAGCGCGCAGAAAATAATACCCGCAAATTAGCTTAAACAGACAAAAAAAGTCCCCATGCCATCATAGCTGGGGAGCATCAATCTAGTAGGCTAAAGTTTCTAAAGTTTCGCGTAGATAGGAACAAATGCGAGCATCAGCATCGTCTCTATTCTTACCTGATTCTAGTTGTTCTTGCTGCCAACGCCGAAAACCGGAACTAGCGGCGATGGCTTGTTTTAAATGCTCCCAAGTGTGATGATCTTTGCGAAGTGGGGTGTCGGAAAATGTGGTAGAGTTGCCCATCTTTACCTCTGGTGGTAGGGTTGCACCTTTTAACATAACTTAAAAATCGCTGAAAATTCTGATAACTGGGACACAATTAGCTAGAAAAAGGTGTTGCCTAGCGGGAAATCTGCGGGGATGCCAACACCTTTTTTGAGGGAATCTAGCAGATTTTTAGGAGATTTTGTTGGTTTCTGCCGCTTCTTCCGTCACCACTGCCGCGTTTAAAGCTGCGGGGGGAATGGGGATAGGAAATACCGCCGGCAGGTTAGCGGTGGCATCTTCGGCAGGCTGCGCAGAGTGAAAACGACGGTAGCTTAAAACACCAGCTACGGTGATTGCTCCCGTAGCACCGGCAACCCCTAAAATAAGTTTGTTAGGATCCAGATGGAAGGTGGTATTGCTGCCAAAAATGCTTTTACCTTTAGCGAAAGCACAAGCGGAGGCACTGCCGGCATCAAGAGTACCTAAAACAATGCCACTGACGAGGGTGGCACTAACGGCGATGGAGGTGAAAAAAGTTTTCTTCATAATTGCCTTGGGGATAGGTTGTCAATAGCGATTATCCTTGCATTATAGATATCTAAATCAGAATTGTCTATTTTATTTCCGTTGGTGACATTGAAATAATTTTGTTTAAGAATAATGAATTATCAATATCGTGTCGGGGGTAGTCTTGCCTATAACCATCCTACCTATATCGAGAGAAATGCCGATCGAGAACTGTTAACGGCGTTAAAAAATGGTCAATTTTGCTACGTTTTTAACTGTCGTCAGATGGGTAAATCCAGTTTAAGGGTACGAGTGACTCATATCTTACAGCAATTAGGCATGGATTGCGCGTCCGTAGATATAACCAGTCTTGGTAGTAATGATAATTTATCCCAATGGTATAACGGCGTGATCACCCGTTTGTTTTTAGGATTTAATCTGACGGGAAAAATTAATCTTAAATCCTGGTTGCGCGAGCGAGAGGATTTACCCCCCGTGCAGCGTTTGGGACAATTTATTGAGGAAGTTTTATTAGTTTATTGTCAGGGAGAGAAAATATATATTTTTATCGACGAGATCGATAAAATTCTCAGTTTACAGTTTTCTCTAGATGACTTTTTTTCCCTGATTCGTTATTGTTATAACCAAAGAGCGGAAAATGCCCAGTATGAAAGAATTACTTTTGCTTTATTCGGTGTTGCTACCCCAGCAGATTTAATTCGCGAAAAGACCCAAACATCTTTTAATATCGGCCAGGCGATCGAATTAACGGGATTTAATCTGGCAGAAATTGCTCCTTTAGCCGCAGGATTATCCAGTCAAAGTAATTATCAACCCGACTGGTTAGAAAAAGTTATTTTTTGGACGGGAGGACAGCCATTTTTAACCCAGAAAATCTGCCAGTTATTGCGGGAAAGTAATTTAGATATTGAGACGCTGATCAAAGAGAGAATTATTAATAATTGGGAATCTCATGATGAACCAGTTCATCTGCGAACTATTGCTGATCGCTTGTTAAGAAATCAAGACAAAGCGGGTCGTTTGTTAGGCATCTATCAACAAATTTTAGAAAAGGGGGCGATTCTGTGCGATGATAGTCCAGAACAAGGGGAATTAAGGTTGTCGGGATTAGTGGTAAAAAAGGATAATCAATTAGTAGTATATAATCCTATTTATCGAGAAATATTTAATCTCAATTGGCTGGAAAAACAATTAGAGCAATTGCGTCCCTACTCAGAAGCGATCGCCGCTTGGCAACAGTCTAATTATACCGATGAATCACGGCTTTTACGCGGAAAAGCTTTAAATAATGCCCTTGATTGGTCTCAGGGGAAAAGCCTAAGTAATCTTGATTATCAGTTTTTAACTGCTAGTCAAAATCTCGATAAAAGAGAGGCAGAAATTAGCCTAGAAACCCAGAGGCAAGCTAATAAAATTTTAGCAATCGCTCACCAAAAAGCTACGAAAAGAATTCAAATTGGCTCGGTAATTTTAATTGCTTCTCTTTTGGGTTCTCTCTTAGCTTTTATTCAAGTAAAACAAGCATGGCAGCAAGTAGAAACCGCTCAACTAGGTATTCAATTACAGCGCAATGGTGACAGTTATTGGCAACAATTTCAATTTGAAGAACTAGAATCTTTAATGGCGGCCATGCAAGCAGTAAATAGTTTAAAAAATATCGTTACTGATGGGCAAACCTTGGGTAAATATCCTGCTACCAGTCCAATTATTACCCTACAACAAATTTTAGATCGCATTCAAGAAAAAAACCAACTGCAAGGACACCGGGGAACTATTTATAGTGTTAGTATTAGTCCTGATCGTCAAAAAATCGCCACTGCTTCTCAAGATGGAACGGTAAAAATTTGGAATCAAAAAGGTGAGAATATTCAAACTTTGACCGGTCATCAAGGAGCAGTTTATAGTGTTAGTTTTAGTCCCGATGGTCAAAAAATCGCTACCGCTTCCGAAGACAAAACCGCCAAAATTTGGAACTTGCAAGGACAAAACTTAGTCACCTATTCTGACCATCAAGAATCGGTTTATAGTGTTAGTTTTAGTCCCGATGGTCAAAAAATTGTCACCACTTCTAGGGATAAAACTGCTAGATTGTGGAATTTATCAGGTCAAACTTTACAGGTATTTAAGGGACATAAAAGATCGATAGATGCAGCTAGTTTTAGTCCCGATGGTCAAAAAATTGCCACCGCTTCCCGGGATGGTACGATTAAAATCTGGGATTTATCAGGTAAAATTATCTTGAGTTTAGGTCAAGAAAATATTGAGGCTTTTTATAGTGTTAATTTTAGTCCCGACGGTCAAAAAATTGCCGGGGCAGCGGCCGATAAAACTGCTAAAATCTGGGATTTACAGGGAAATTTAAGAGCTATTTTCCGGGGACATCAAGATTTTGTCAACAGTGTTAATTTTAGTCCTGATGGCCAGTTTGTAATTACTGCATCTAGTGACGGTAGTGCTAAAATTTGGGGACTGCAAGGGGAAGAAATAACTAATCTCAAAGGACATCAAGAATCGGTTTTTACTGCTGTATTTAGTCAAGATGGAAAAGAGGTGGTAACTGGATCGAGTGATGAAACGGCTAAAATTTGGCAACTGAACAATTTAAATCAAACTAGGACTGATAATACCAGTGTTACCATTAATTCCCAGGGCAATATTATCGCTATTGCTAATAAAGATGGTCAGATTACTTTACTCGATTCACAAGGTAAAAAAATTAGAGAATTTGCCACAAAAATGCGTTCAATTTATAGTATTGCTTTTCATCCCGATGGTAATCAGATAGCGATTACAGGAAGAAGTGGAAAAGTACAAATCTGGAGCCAAAAAGGAACAATGCTTCAAGAATTTACTGCTAGTCAAGTACCAATTTATAGTCTTGCTTTTAATGGAGAGGGAACAGCAATAATCACGGGAACAAGCGAGGGAAAAACTCAATACTGGCATTTAAGTAATCATCGACCACAATTAGTTAATTCTTGGACGGCCGATGATAGTATTATCTATGATTTGATGTTTTCTCCCGATCTTCAAAAAATTGCTACTGCTACTCGGGGAAAGATTAAAATTTGGGATTTGCAAGGTAATCTTTTAAAGGAGATTAAAACCGATTCTTTTCCCGTTTATGGAGTTAGTTTTAGTCCCGATGGTGAAAAAATCGCCGCTATTTCAAGGGATGGTACAGCTAGACGCTGGGACATTGACGGAAATTTGCGCTCCGAGTTTAAAATAGAAGAAGATATCGTCTATGGGATCACTTTTAGTCCTGATGGTCAAGAGATTGTGATTATTGCTAGGGATGGTCAAAAGCACCGATGGCCCTTAGAAACAGAATATAATTATTTACAAAAATTGCTCGATCGAGGTTGTCTTTGGTTAGAAGATTATCTCGGGAATCGTCCCGAAAAACGAGAAAATCTATCCCTGTGTACTGGGAAAATAAAACCATTCACCTTTTAAACTTGGTTTGACTGGGTGGGGGGGGGAGGTTAAATTAATTAGTTAATTTCTTCGGTAATTAAGTAGCTGGTTATAATTAAATTGAAGATGGATCCACCCTTGATCCCCCCTTAATAAGGGGGCATCTGAAAGTTTTTAACACCTACCTACTTATTGCCTAACCCACCCGCTAAATAATCTTAACTTTTAATCCGATGGGGGGGGATTTTCTTCCCTTTTTGAGCGAGTTTCTGGGGGAGTATCTTTTCCGATAGTTTCTTCTGGGGGCAAATCTTCCTCGGTAACTTCAATAATCACCGTTTCGCTAACGGCAATAGTTTCGACTTCAACAGTTGCGACAGGTTCAGTCGGGGGAATTTCTGGAGGATTTTCGGAAGGGTTGATCTCTTCCGTTGCCAAATCAAAATCATCGAAATCATCGAAATCATCGAAAGTTTCCCCATCATCAATAATTTCTTCAGCTTTTTCCTCAATTTCTGTCACTGATTCTGTAGTAGTTTCCCCGATAGCTGCCGCTGTTTCGACAACGGGGGCAACCGTTTCTTGAGCTTTTTCCCCAATTTCTGTCACTGATTCTGTAATAGTTTCTCCAATAGCTGCCGCTGTTTCGACAACGGGGGCAACCGTTTCTTTAACCGTTTCTTTGACTTTTGCTGCTACTTTCTCAGGTTTAGCTTTAGTTTTAGGGGATTGAGAGGGAGTAACTTTCCCCAGACGATTGCCTAACCAACCGACAATAGTAAATAATTTAACCGGTTTGTCGGCATAAAAAAGCGCTTGTCTGAGTTTGAGAGTTTGCCAAGCGAAAGCAATAAATAATATGGCCGCGGCAGCTTGTCCCAGAAGTATAGCGCCTGTAATCCTTCCCGCGCACAACCAGAGGACAAGGGCATAGAATAATCCTACCGCACTCCAGAGAAAATCATCTTGACGGTGGCGATCGGGGGCGATAAAAGCGGTGGTGAGGAGGTAGAGACTACTTAATCCCACCACGACCGCTAGGATATAGGGCAACATTTGCGATTCTCCTTTGACATTTCCTTTTTTATTGTGCGTTATTTGGGGTCGATCGAGTCTATTTTTTGATTAATTTGGGAAATTATCGAGTCAGATAGTCTTTACCTGTGTTTATGAATAGCCATAGTTAATATTAGGAAATTCTGGGTTTATCCTCTGCTGCTTGTGCTGATCAGATTAAACAAGCTTTCCGATAAAATGATTAAGTTTTGGTCTTTAACAAGCAAAGGAAAATTAGCAACCCTTGATCAACCCACAGATAAAATGTTATCTTTAGTAATTAGTGACGATGAGAAATATTTAATTAGTGGTAGTGCTGACAAAACTGTAAAAATTTGGCAAAATGGGCAAGAGTAACACCTCAAGATAAGTAAGTAGTTATAATTAAATTGAAGATAAATCCCCCCTTGATCCCCCCTTAATAAGGGGGGTGCCGATTCCCCCTTAGTCCCCCCTTGATAAGAGGGGTGTCTGACAACTTTTAACACCTACCTACTTAACTGCTATAATTAGAAGCTTATGCCGACAATATTTTATTGGGGAGAAGATGAATTTGCTATTAACCAAGCGGTGAAAAATCTGCAAGCAAAACTTCTCGATCCCAATTGGATACAGTTTAATTATGATAAAATTAATGGTGATCGCAATGAGGCAATTATCGATGCCCTCAATCAAGCGATGACTCCAGTTTTCGGCATGGGAAATCGTTTAGTTTGGTTAGCCGATACGGTTATTTGTCAACAATGTTCCGAGGATATTTTCAAGGAATTACAGCGCACTTTGCCCAATTTACCCGAAAATTCCTATCTGTTATTAACCAGTGCCAAAAAACCCGACTCCCGCTTAAAATCGAGCAAGTTTATCCAAAATCAGGCGGAGGTTAAAGAATTTGAACTAATTCCGCCTTGGAAAGTCGAGGAAATTGCCCAAAGAGTTAGGGAAATTGCCAAAGAAGTGGGAGTAAAATTAACTCCCGATGCGATCGAACTCTTAGCTGAATCAGTGGGAAATAACAGCCGCTTGCTGTGGATGGAGTTAGAAAAACTGCGTTTATTTAAAAATAATTCGGCGGGAACTATTGACAAAAAGGACATTTTAAGCTTAGTCAATGCCAGCAATCAAAGCAGCCTACAGTTAGCTAGTGCGATTTTAA
Organism: Microcystis sp. 0824; assembly: GCF_003112475.1. Lineage (NCBI taxonomy): Bacteria > Bacillati > Cyanobacteriota > Cyanophyceae > Chroococcales > Microcystaceae > Microcystis > Microcystis sp. 0824. Next base: position 149,021 of record NZ_BDSM01000004.1, read on the forward strand.
AACGGGAGACAGGCAAGGCCCTAGAATTAGTCAATGAATTATTAAATCGCAACGAGAACCCCTTGGCTATCACCGCCACCCTAGGGGGTCAATTTCGCACTTGGGCAATAGTAAAATTAAAAATTGAAGAAGGAGAAAAAGACGAGAAAAATATCGCCGCCGCCGCCGAAATTGCCAACCCCAAGCGACTGTATTTCATTCGCAAAGAGATACAATCCTTTTCTTCTAAACAACTTCTGGCCACCTTGCCCATACTTCTCGAATTAGAATATCGTCTCAAGCGGGGTGCAGAACCTTTGGCGACTTTGCAAACCAAAATTATCGAACTTTGTTGTTTATTGGTGACTTAATACTCTTCCTTGCTTTTCAGAAATCCTCTAGAATAAGATTCTATAGACTTCAAACTTCTCAATAACCACAATGACCGATGATGCCATCCCTAGTCTAAATTTAGCCATCGCTAGTTTAGCCACGAGTAATAACTTCGCCCGTTGGGTGACGAAAGCACCCCTACCGGGGGGATATGTGCATCATGACTGTGAATGGACCGAGAGTCTAACCACGGAATGGATGGCCTGGCAGGAAATGTTCTGTCTGCAAAAAATGCCGACCTTGCCGATGTTAGAGCAATTAGAAGGAAATTATCGACCTAAACTGACTCTTTCGGGAGAAGGCGGCAGTTATAGCGGTCAATTAATGCAGAAACTAGGTATTAGTCTCTGGGAATGGTTATTTCAAGCATCAATTAGTCAAAGTTTTGCCCAAAGTCAGGGAATCGCCCTCGGCAAAAATCAGCCCCTGCGAATTCGCTTGGAATGTCGCAATCCCTATTTAATTCTGCTGCCCTGGGAAATTATGCAGCAAGCCGGTAAACAGGCCATATCTCTGCATCCGAATATACTCTTTAGCCGCACCACCAGCGATGTGGACCCACTGCCACCGATAAAAACGAGTAATAGTCTCAATATTCTCTTAGTTATCGGCGAAAAACAGATTAAAACCGCCGCTAGTTCCCTCAACCTCACCGCCATTAATACCGGTGGAGAAACTAATCCCGACCAGGCACTGGAATCCGAGGCCGCCAATCTTATCCGGTCCATCTCCCCTGGGGGCAGTAGTTCCCTCCAGAATTGGGGAGTGAAAGTCAAAGTCGATACCCTAATTCGACCGGGGGCCGAAGAACTGACCAGGGCCTTGGATACGGGTAAATATCAAGCTTTTTTCTACGCCGGCCACGGAATCGCCGCCCCCAATGGCGGTTCCCTATTTCTGCGGACAGGAGAACAGCTAAACGGGACGGAGTTAGCCCAAGCTTTGGTGAGAAATCAGGTCATTTTAACGGTTTTTAATGCCTGTTGGGGGGCTTATCCTGCTAAATCAGGTCAGGAGATGATTCCCCGCAGCAGTCTGGCGGAAGTCTTGATTCACCACGGCGTTCCCGCAGTTTTGGCCATGCGAGATGCGATCGCAGATCGCGAGGCCTTGAGTTTTATCGAAATTTTTACCCGCACCCTCTTCGGTTTCAAAGACAAAGAAGCGCAGATGTCCAACTTGTTTCCCGGTCCGAGAGTCCCTATCGATCAGGCCGTTCGCATCGCCAGGCAGCAGTTATTAACCCTCTACAAGTACAATCAGCCCGCTTGGACTTTGCCGATTCTCTATATGCACCCGGAATTCGACGGGCAATTGCTGCAAACCCTTGATGAGACTCAATTACCGACGGTTATGCCCAATGTCTCCGGAACCATGCCCGCCGCTTTCTTATACTATCTCGATCGTCCCGAAAGAAAATTGTCAATCCGTGGTGGTGGCATGAATATAGGACGGGACAGGGAAAATGATCTACAGATTACTGAAAAATGGGTTAGTAAAAACCATTGTCGGATAATTTGCCGTAAAAATGCCGATTATCCAGACTATCAATACTTTCTCGAAGATTTCTCCCGTTTTGGTACTTTTATCTACCAAGATGGCCACTGGAACCAGGTACATAACCAAGAAGTTCCCCTAGAGTCCGGTTTACAGATTCGCTTCGGCAGTTACCAAGGCCAAATCCTCGCATTTGTGGTGGAATAATTAGGGTTGGCTGAAAAAGGCCTAGGGTGTGGGAATTATGAATTATCAATTATCAATTATGAATTATGAATTATCAATTATCAATTATCAATTGGGAGTGGGGAGAATAAATAAAAGCAATTTCCTGAATTTAGAATTTAGAATTTAGAATTTAGAATTTAGAATTCTATCTCCTGTCTCCTGTCTCCCCCCAAAGGAAAACTTCCTATCTCACCATTAAGATAACTGCTTTACCTAACTTTTTGCTTCCTCTTTAAGGGAATAAATTGGTTTAAACCAACCTTTGCGCCAGAAGTAGAAAATCAAGCCCCCCGCTACGGCTAACATGACTAACCAGACAAGGAAATAACTCCATTCTCCTTTTAATTCTGGCATATTCTCGAAGTTCATGCCATAGACACCAACGATAAAAGTTAAGGGAATAAAAATCGTCGAAATTACGGTTAAAAACTTCATAATTTCGTTTAATTTATTGCCCATAGTGGACATATAAACATCCATCAAACTCGCCGCTAATTCTCGATAAGCTTCGATAATTTCCAGAATTTGAATGACGTGGTCGTAGGAATCACGAAAATAAATTTGTACCTCATCGCTGACTATACCATGATGGTCACGCATCAGTAAATGTAGGACATTTCGCATCGGCCAAATTAAGCGACGCAGTGCCAATAATTCCCGACGGACATCATAGATTTCCTGCATGGTATCTCGATCGGGATTACTAATGATCATATCTTCCAACGCTTCAATCCGATCTTCGTAGTGTTCTACCACGGGAAAATAACCATCGATAATCGTATCTAATAATAAATAGGTTAAATAATCCGCCCCCGATTTCCGTACTCGTCCCTGGGAAGTGCGAATTCGATCTCTCACTATCTCAAAACAGTCCTGTAATTCCTCCTCTTGAAAACTTAAAAGATAGCGTTTTCCCAAGACAAAACTCACCTGTTCCGTATCAAAACCGCTTTCATCTTCTTTCAGTCGCACCATCTGAGAAATCACTAACAATTGATTGTTATAGTCCTCTAACTTTGGTCGCTGCGGCACATTAACCACATCTTCTAATAACAAAGGATGCAGATTAAAAATTTCCCCTACTTGTTTTAAAACCGTCTCACTACCTAACCCTTGAATATCCATCCAAGACACGGTATTTGTGCCAATATAGGGGGCGCAAGCATTGGGAGTAATATCCACCTTGCGAATGGCGTTATCTTCATCGTAGTCGATTAAAATAATCCGCGAGGGTTTTGCATCCGGTTCGATAATTAATGTCCCCGGTTCACTACCCGGTTCATCATAAAAATAATCGAAGTAGTCTTCTTCCTCGTCTCCATCGGTATCGGGACGGTTGTTAACGAATATATCGGGTTGTAGTTGGGTCATAAGCTTACAACAATCTGGCTAATTTGGGCAATAAGAAAACAGAAAAGTTAAAAAATTTAATTTGCCTAAAGTTACTATCTATCGCCATTAGATTACAGTAAACTGAAGATTGTTTACTGATTTATTCCCTCCTGATAATTGTCAACGATGAGATTAATCGGGAGAATTAGCAATATTGACGGCCAAAATTTATGGAATCCGCCTCTTTTATTCCCCGTCTAGTTATCCCCGTCGGTGATCCCGCCGGAATCGGCCCTGAAGTGGTGTTAAAAGCGATCGCCGATTCCCCAATCTCGTCCGGTTGTCAGATTACTCTAATCGGCACCAGAACGCTTCTCGAAAAAGCCTATCACGATCCCTATCTCCTCGATCGCTTTTCTCTGATCGATTTGCCCTACCATCAAGAAAAAATAGTTTGTGGGCGTGGGGATGCCCATAGTGGTGAAATTAGCTTTCTTTACCTGCAAGAAGCCATAAAACGCACCCTCAAGGGCGAATTTGACGGTATTGTCACCGGTCCGATTGCTAAATCCTGTTGGCAGTTGGCCGGTTATGATTTCCCCGGTCAAACGGAGGTTTTAGCTACTATGGCGGGAATTAACCGTTATGGGATGCTATTCGTCGCTAAATCCCCTCACACTGGCTATAACTTACGCACTCTCCTCGCCACTACCCACATCCCCCTGCGAGAAGTTCCCGATACTCTTAACCCCGATCTGATGACCCGAAAACTAGACCTATTGATCGAGTCTTTAAAGCTAGATTTCGGCATCGATCGCCCAAAAATCGCCATATCCGGTCTTAATCCCCACAGTGGCGAAGCGGGAAAACTGGGAAGGGAAGAAAAGGACTGGTTACAGCCTTGGCTAGAGTCAATGGCGCAAAAATACCCGCAAACCCAATTAATCGGCCTTGTCCCCCCCGATACGCTTTGGGTGGAACCGGGACGCGCTTGGTTTAGCGGTGCAGGACAACCCGCCGACGCATATCTGGCATTATACCACGATCAGGGCCTAATTCCCGTCAAATTAATGGCTTTTGACTGTGCTGTTAACACTACCATCGGTTTACCTTTTGTTCGCACCTCTCCAGACCACGGGACGGCTTTTGATATCGCCGGTCTTGGCATCGCTAGACCCCAGAGTATGCAAGCGGCGATCCAATTAGCGATCGAATTATGTCAGCAGCACCGTATTGATCGGTGTTAGGTGTTCGGGGTTGGGGAGATGAGAATTATGAATTATGAATTATGAATTATGAAGTGGGAAGTGGGAAGTGGGGAAGCTGTCTCATCACCCTATCACCCCAAAACCCTATCACCCTATCTCCTGTCTCCTGACTCCTATCTCCTGACTCCTATCTCCTGAATCCTAATCCCGATCGCCAAATTAGTGTGAGCAGCGGGACAACCGGAGAACTAAACTAGAGATATAGCGCTCGATAGGAGACAATTGGATATGGGTATCGCTTCAGTTAACCCTGCCACTGGAGAAATTCTCAAGACTTTTACCCCTCTAACCTCGGAGGAATTGGCGGCGAAATTGGCCCTAGCTGAGACAACTTTTCAGCAGTATCGCCGCACCGCCATCATTCAACGGGGACAGTGGTTACGGCAAGCGGCGGATATTTTGGAACGGGATCAAGTAGCATTGGCTAAAACCATGACTTTAGAAATGGGGAAACCGATCAAGTCAGCGATCGCAGAAGTCCTCAAATGTGCCTTGGTTTGTCGTTTTTATGCCGATAATGCCGCCGGTTATCTGGAAGATGTGCTGATTGCCACCGATGCTAGTCGCAGTTTTGTCCGTTATCAACCGTTAGGGGTAATTTTAGCGGTTATGCCCTGGAATTTCCCTTTATGGCAAGTATTTCGCTTTGCTGCTCCCGCTTTAATGGCGGGAAATGTCGGCCTACTCAAACACGCTTCTAATGTTCCCCAATCAGCTTTAGCGGTGGAAAGAATTTTATTAGAAGCTGGTTTTCCTGAAGGTGCTTTTCAAACTCTTTTGATCGGGGCCGATCGCGTTAGTGATTTAATTAACGATGAACGGGTAAAAGCCGCCACTTTAACCGGTAGTGAACCGGCGGGGATCAGTTTAGCAGCCGCCGCCGGAAAACAGATCAAAAAGGTGGTTTTGGAGTTGGGAGGTAGTGATCCTTTTATCGTTTTAGATAGTGCCGATATCGAGGTGGCAGCGGCTACGGCAGTGACGGCAAGATTGTTAAATAATGGTCAGACTTGTATCGCTGCCAAACGGTTTATTGTTATGGAAACTGTCGCCGATCAATTTGAACAGTTATTGGTGGCTAAATTCCAAGCTTTAAAAGTTGGTGATCCCCTCGATGAAGCTGTTGATATTGGTCCTTTGGCCACGCTATCGATCGTCTCGGAAATTGCCGCTCAAGTGGAAAAAACCGTCGCTATGGGTGGTAAAGTCCTTGTGGGGGGTCAACGTTTAGAGGGGAAAGGTAACTTCTATCTACCGACGATTTTAACCGATATTCCTGCTGGTTCTCCGGGGGAAAAAGAGGAATTTTTTGGACCGGTGGCTTTACTATTTCGAGTCAAAAATATCGAGGAAGCGATCGCTTTAGCTAATGATAGTCCCTTTGGTTTGGGTTCTAGTGCTTGGACGAATAACCCCGCAGAAATTGAGCGTTTAATTACCGAAATTGAGGCCGGTTGTGTGTTTATTAACGGTATGGTTAAATCCGATCCTCGTTTACCCTTTGGGGGGATTAAACGTTCCGGTTTTGGACGGGAATTAAGTGTGGAAGGTATTCGCGAATTTGTCAACGTTAAAACTGTTTGGATTAAGTAAGTAAATTCAGTTAAGTAGTTAGGTGTTAAAAACTATCAACCACCCCCCTTATCAAGGGGGGAAGGGGGGATCGAACCCACCACCATAACCAAAATCACTCACCATAATTATCGCTAGTTTACACTATCGAAGATCGCACCCTACGGATTAAAAATATGCCGCGTATTATTGATAATATTGAGTCCCATTTATTGCCAATTTTACGCGAAAGTTTATTAGTGGCCCAACGCGCTGATTTTTGTGTGGGTTATTTTAATTTGCGCGGTTGGCAGTCCATTGATACCTATATTGATCACTTTCTCGGTGGTGATTTGTCCTGTTGTCGTCTGCTGATTGGTATGCAGCAAGCACCCCAGGAATTACTACAGCAATCCCTGTCTTTATTGAAGCGCTCAAATGATATAGATAAGGCTACTTGCGCTCGTTTAAGAAAACAAATTGTTCAGGATTTTTGCCAACAATTAACTTGGGGGAATCCTAGCAATCGAGATCAGGCAGCTTTGCAACGTTTGGGAAAACAAATTCAATCGGGTAAGTTAGTAATTCGCTTATTTTTGGGCTATAATCTCCATGCTAAATTATACCTTATTCATCGACAGGATGTCAATAACCCAACGGTGGGATTTTTGGGTAGTAGTAATCTAACTTTTGCGGGATTACAACAGCAGGGAGAATTAAATATTGATGTCCTTGACCACGATGCTTGTGCCAAACTACAAAAGTGGTTTAATGATCGTTGGTTTGATGCTTGGTGTTGGGATATATCCGAGGATATTGTCAATGTGATTAACGAAAGTTGGGCCCGGGAAAGTCTTATTCCCCCCTATCATATCTATTTAAAAATAGCCTACCATCTTTCCTTTGAAGCGAGAGCCGGTTTAGCGGAATACAAAATTCCCCGACAGTTTGACCAAGACTTACTAGATTTTCAGAAATCGGCCATTAAAATTGCCGCTCGTTATGTGCAAAGACGCGGTGGGGTACTAATTGGCGACGTGGTGGGGTTAGGAAAAACGCGCATCGCTTCCATTCTAGCATATATTTTGCAGGAAGACTACGATTTAGAAATCTTAATTATTTGTCCGAAAAATCTCCTAATCATGTGGGAGGATTACAGCTATAAATACAAATTAAGAGCGAAAATTATCCCCTTAAGTCAGGTTATGCAGGAATTACCCAATCTGCGGCGCTATCGGGTAGTAATTATCGATGAAAGTCATAACCTGCGTAATCGGGAGGGTAAACGTTATCGGGTGATACAGGAGTACATTAACACCAATGAAAGTCGCTGTATTCTCTTGACTGCGACTCCCTACAATAAAAACTATCTTGACCTGTCCAATCAACTGCGTTTATTCATTCAAGAGGATACTAATCTCGGAATTCGTCCCGAAAGACTACTAGAATCTCTGGGAGGAGAAATCGAATTTAATCGCAGATACCAATCTCCGGTTAGGTCCCTAGCAGCCTTTGAAAAAAGTGACTCTCCCGACGACTGGAGAGACTTAATGCGTCTCTATATGATTAGACGGACTCGCGGTTTTATCGAAAATAATTATGCTACAGAAGACGAACAGGGTCGTCGGTATCTAAAATTTGCTGATGGGTCGAGGGTTTATCTTCCCCAACGACAACTAAAGACAATCAAGTTTGACCTACAAGACTCGGTTTATGCGCGTTTATATTCGGAAGCAGTGGTGATAACTCTCAACGGATTGAAGTTACCCCGTTACGGATTGGGAAATTATCTAATTAAAGGATGCAAAGGGACAGGAGAGGAAGAAACCATCTTAAAAAGTCTATCCCGTGCGGGTAAAAGATTAATGGGTTTTTGTCGGACGAATTTATTTAAACGTTTGGAGAGTGGGGGGTATGCTTTCCTGCAATCCCTTGACCGTCATATTCTCCGTAACTATATTTTCCTTCATGCCATGGCCAATAATTTACCCCTTCCCATCGGGAGTCAGGATCCAGCTTTGTTAGACACTCGTTATCTGGATGAGGATTTAGTCACTCAGGGAGAAGATGAAAGTATAGAAACCGAGGAGACTGGGGGGATAACCGGGTTAGAAAAAGAGTATCAAAAAAGAGCCGAACAAGTGTATCAAAAGTATAGCGGTGATTATCGCAAGCGCTTTCAGTGGATTAACCCCGAGGTGTTTAAACCCGCATTGAAAAAAGACCTAAAATCCGATGCCTTGGCTTTAATAGCATTGTTGCAAACCTGTGGGACCTGGCAGCCGGAGACCGACGAAAAGCTAGAGAAGTTATGGCAGCTGTTAGAGGAGAATCATCCCAGAGAAAAGGTGTTAATTTTTAGCCAATTTGCCGATACAGTCAGTTATTTAGTCACTCAGTTGCAAAATCGGGGAGTGGATAAGATTGCGGGAGTGACGGGAAACTCTGCTAATCCTGCGGAAATGGTCCATCGTTTTAGTCCCCGCAGTAATTCTCAGCAAGTGGGGGAAGAAATACGAGTCTTGGTTGCGACGGATATCTTGAGTGAAGGGTTAAATTTACAGGATTGTGCCATTATCGTTAATTATGACCTACCCTGGGCAATTATTCGCCTGATTCAACGGGCCGGAAGGGTAGATAGAATCGGTCAAAAAGCAAGTCAGATTCTCTGTTATTCCTTTTTACCTGCGGAGGGAGTGGAGAGAATTATTAAACTGCGGACGAGACTATCTCAAAGACTGCGAGAGAATGCGGACGTGGTGGGGACCGATGAGATATTTTTTGAGGAGGAGATGGATAACCAGACTTTATTAGATCTGTATCATGAAAAATCTGAGGTTATCGATGAGGAGGAGGATCAAGAAGTGGATTTAACCTCGGAAGCGTATCAAATTTGGAAAAATGCGATCGAAGTTGACCCTAGTTTAAAACATACCATAGAGACTCTGCCGCCGGTGGTTTATTCTACCCGTTGCCATAGTGGGACAGCAACCCATCCAGAGGGAGTCATGGTTTATCTAAAAACTGCCGGGGGGAATGATGCTTTAGCATGGATTGATAAGCAGGGAAATAGTGTGACTCAATCCCAATTAACTATTTTACGGTCCGCTGCCTGTCATCCCCAAACCCCGGCCATTTCCCCCCATCCCCAACACCATCAGTTAGTACAAAAAGGTACAGAATTAATTGCGGAGGAGGAAAACAACTCCGGATCTAAATTGGGACGATTGACGGGAGCAAAATTTAAGACCTATGAGCGCTTAAAAAGGTATTCTCAAGATAGTAAGGATGATCTATTTGCTCATGAGGATTTATGCAAGGCTCTCGACCAATTGTATCATTATCCCCTTAGACAGTCGGCTCTCGATTGCTTAAATCGTTGTTTAAGAACTGGCATCAGTGACCGACAATTGGCAGACTTACTGGTATCTTTATATAAAGATGACCGTCTCTGTATTGTTCACCCACAAGAATCCACCCAAGAACCTCAGATTATTTGTTCCTTGGGTCTATTTCAACCTTCTTAAGTCCCCCTTATCAAGGGGGATTTAGGGGTATCTAAACCAATTCAAGGGGGATTTAGGGGGATCAAACCAATTCAAGTCCCCCTTATCAAGGGGGATTTAGGGGTATCTAAACCAATTCAAGGGGGATTTAGGGGGATCTAACCAATTCAAGTCCCCCTTATCAAGGGGGATTTAGGGGGATCAAACCAATTCAAGTCCCCCTTATCAAGGGGGATTTAGGGGGATCAAACCTTTTGACTCCTAACCCTAACAACAATTTTTAATTTTTCCAAGAGGTCTAATATGTCCCTCAATTTCTCCCGGACTCGTGACTTATTATCTAACTTCCAATTTGGGGAACTGTTTATCGAGGAATTGGGATGGTCTCATCCTCGCGCAAAAAAAACTGTTAGTATCACCGTTGACAACCAAGAATATCCCTGTCAACGGATTGCGGAAGTGTCCGGAGTAGCAGTATTAGAGGTGACAACTACCGATATACCCGATGCGAAACTTCGTCGGGACATTCACCAGCAAGTTATCGAAAGAATTGCCGAAAATCTGCTAATTTTCGTCGATGGGGGACGGACACGCAGTTTATGGTACTGGGTAAAAAGAGAGGGAAGTAAAAGTTATATCCGTGACCATCTTTATATAAAAGGACAACCGGGAGATTTATTTCTCAGTAAACTAGCGGAATTAGTCCTCGATATCACCGACTTTGAAGATGGGGAACCCTCCGTGGTGGAGGTGGCCCATCGCTTACAAAAAGGTTTCGATATCGAAAAGATTACCAAGAAATTTTATCAGGAATTTCAGCGAGAGCATTTACAGTTCCTCCCCTTTATCCAAGGAATCGATCGAGAAAGCGATCGAAAATGGTACACTTCGGTTATTCTCAATCGTTTAATGTTCGTCTATTTCCTGCAGCGCAAGGGATTTATCGATAACGACTTCAACTATCTGCAAAACCAATTACAAGCAAGTCAACGACGCGGGAAAAATTTATTTTATCGTCAGTTTCTGCAAACCCTCTTTTTCCAAGCATTCGCTCAACCGGAATCCCAACGAGATGAGACAGTAACTGCATTGGTGGGAAAAGTCAAATATCTTAACGGAGGATTATTTCTCCAACATCCCCTCGAAAATCTTTATCAAAACATTTGTATTGATGACCAAGCATTTGAGAATATCCTCGATTTATTCTCCCGTTACTCTTGGAACCTTGACGACACTCCGGGGGGAAGCGATGACGAAATTAACCCCGATGTTTTGGGATATATCTTTGAAAAGTATATCAACCAAAAAGCTTTCGGTGCTTACTATACCCGTCCGGAGATTACCGAATATCTCTGTGATAGGACGATTAATAAATGGATTGTCGAGAGAAGCAATCAACATTATCCCCGCAAACAATTTGCCAGTATTTCTGAACTACTAATTAATCTCGATTCTCCCCTCTGTCAGCTTCTGATTGAAGATATTCTTCCCCAGCTTTCTATTTTAGACCCTGCCTGTGGTTCCGGTGCTTTTTTAGTGGCTGCGATGAAGACATTAATCGGAATTTATAGCGCGGTGATTGGGACAATTGAACTACGGGGAGACAGTAAATTAAAACAGTGGTTAACAGAGGTAAGAAAATCCCATCCCTCTCTCGGATATTACATCAAAAAAAGAATTATTTCCGATAACCTCTACGGTGTCGATATCATGGAGGAAGCAACGGAAATCGCAAAACTGCGTTTATTTCTCGCTTTAGTTGCTGCCGCACAATCGGTGACAGAATTGGAACCCTTACCGAATATTGATTTTAATATCATGTCGGGAAATTCCCTCATCGGTTTAATTCGCGTGGACGAAAAAAGTTTTAATCTCATGGGAGAGGAAAACATTCTGCAAACCCTCACCGCGCAAAATTATCAGGCAATTCTCGCAGAAAAAAATCGTAGTATTGAATTATACAAAGAACACGCTTTTCGGTTGGGAGAAGTAGAGGGAACCCCCCAAGAAAACCGTCTCCAGATGTTACGCAACCACATCGAGGATGTCAACCGCGAATCGGTGCAGAAATTAAACCAAATTCTCTTAGATGAGTTTAGCGGTAAGTTGTCAATTAAGTACGAATCCGCACAATTAACGGGAAAAGCAAAGAAACGTTTATTAACTCTCTCTGATATGCAATCCCTGAAACCCTTCCACTGGGGTTATCACTTCGATAAACTGATTACAGAAAAAGGTGGTTTTGATGTGATTATCACCAATCCCCCTTGGGAAGTCTTTCAAACCGATGAAAAGGAATTTTTTCAGCAGTATGATAGTTTAATTCAGAAAAACAAACTTGATATAAAATCATGGAACAAACAGCGAGATAAACTTTTAGAGAATCCAGAAATCCAAAAAGCTTGGTTAGAATATTGTAGTGGTTATCCCCATGTTAGTGCTTATTTTAAAAAGTCCGAACAATATCGAAATCAAAATTCTGTAATTAACGGCAAAAGTGCTTCAAGGAAAATTAATCTTTATTGTTTATTTACAGAACAATGTTTTAATCTACTCCATCCCCAGGGAGAATGTGGAATAGTTGTTCCCAGTGGAATTTATACCGATTTGGGAACCAAGCAACTGCGAGAAATGTTATTTTCTCAGACAAACGTGACAGGATTATTTTGTTTTGAAAATCGTAAAACAATTTTTGAAGGTGTAGATAGTCGCTTTAAGTTTGTCATTCTAACTTTTGAGAAAAATAAACAAACTTTTTCCTTTCCTGTAGAGTTTATGCGTCACGATGTTGAGGAATTACAACGGTTTCCCCATAAAGATAGTTTAGTAATTAGCGTCGATTTAATCCGCAAACTATCCCCCGATTCCCTCTCGGTAATGGAATTTAAACAAGATATAGATATTCATATCGCTGAAAAAATGTCTCGTTTTCCCATGCTAGGAGAAACCCTTCCCGATACATGGAATCTCAAGTTAACATCAGAATTTAACATGACTGATGATAGTTATTTATTTAAAACTGAACCCGCAGAAGGAAGACTACCTCTCTACGAAGGAAAAATGATTCATCAATTCACCCATCGGTATGCTTTACCGAAATACTGGTTAGATGAAAAAGAAGCAAGACAAGCTTTATTAAAACGCGGTGAAGTCGATAAAGGTCAAATCTTGGACTATCAAACCTATCGTTTAGGATTTCGTGATATTGCTAGAAATACGGATATTAGAACTATGATAGCTACTATTACCGTAGGTGTTTTTCATGGTAATAAATTGCCAAATTCAAAAATTTATAATGACAATGGGAAAAGATTGATTCAGAATTCAGAATTATTATTTCTGTGTGTAATTTTAAATAGTTTTCTTATAGATTGGTTAACTCGTAAAAAAGTCTCAACAACCTTAAACTTTTTCTACATCTATCAAACTCCTATCCCCCGATTAAAAGAGGGAGATAAATACTTTCAGGAGATAGTAGAAAATGCAGCGAAATTGATTTGTACTACAGAAGAATTTGAGCAATTAGCGAAAGAAGTGGGGATAGGTTCCCATAAAAATGGAGTAACAGAAGAAGCAGAAAGAATGGCAATTAGAGCGAAATTAGATGCAATAGTCGCCCACTTGTATGAATTAACCCCAACAGAATTTCAACATATATTAAGTACCTTTCCCCTCGTCCCCGAAAGCGTCAAAACTGCCACCCTCAAAGCTTATCAAACCCTGTAGGGGAATTATGAATTATGAATTATGAATTATGAATTATGAATTATGAATTATGAATTATGAATTATGAATTGGGAAGTGGGGAAATTGAACTAAAACCCCATAAACCACCAACGGGTAGGGTTGATTCATGAATCAACCCTACATTACTGAACGAGTACGGAGGGAGTCGAACCCCCGACACCCAGGACCGGAACCTGGTGCTCTATCCTCTGAGCTACGTACCCACGATAAAATACTATTACATTATACCACTAGCCGGCGCAGTAGAGCAGAAATTTCCCATGACTAGCGATCGCTCTTTAAAATTACTTATCAGTAACGATGACGGTATTTCCGCGCTAGGAGTCCGCACCCTTGCCAACACCCTCGCTGCCGCCGGTCATCAAGTCACCGTAGTTTGTCCCGACGGCGAGCGCTCTGCCACCGGTCATGGCCTAACCTTACACCATCCCATCCGGGCCGAACAGGTGGAAGGAATTTTTCATCCCGAGGTGATTGCCTGGTCCTGCTCGGGAACTCCCGCCGATTCGGTAAAATTTGCCCTTAGTGCCGTCCTCAAAGAGCGTCCCGATTTAGTTTTAGCCGGCATTAACCACGGGTCTAATCTCGGCACTGATATCCTCTATTCTGGCACGGTTTCCGCGGCCATGGAGGGATTAATCGAAGGTATTCCCAGTATTGCCGTTAGTCTGGCCAGTTTTAAAGCTTGTGATTTCCAACCGGCTGCGGATTTTGCCCTCACTTTAGTCAGGAAAGTTACCCTTAACCCTTTTCCTGTTCCCACTTTACTCAATGTCAACGTCCCTCCGGTTAGTAGTGCCGAAATCAAGGGAGTGAAAATCACTAGGCAGGGATTGCGACGCTACGAGGAAACCTTCGAGAAAAGACTGGACCCCAGGGGTAAAAGTTATTACTGGTTAATTGGGGAAGTGGTGGAAGATATCGAACAACCGGACTACAGCCATTTACCCCCGGAAGTGCCTACGGATGTACGCGCTATTGGCGAGAATTTTATCACCATCACGCCCCTACAATACAATTTAACTGATGTACAGGGTTTTCAACATTTGCACCAGAATTCTTGGCTTGATTGAGGAGCATCTCATGATATTCTGATTCAATCATTAGCGTTTGAGAGCCTATGTCCCCTCAATTTAATTTTCAAGAAAACGAACTCGAAGAAGCGGATGTCATAACCCTCTGGGATGAGCAAGGTCGATCGCTAGACTGTTATATTGAGAATGCCTATGAAACCGATGACCTTACCTATATGCTTCTTGTCCCCGTGGATACCCCGGTGATGATTCTAGCTTGGGATGAGGAATCGGAGGAAGAAGAATCTGATGCCTTCTTAATCGAAGATAGCGAGGAAATCGAGCGGGTTTTTGCCGATGCTAAGGCAGTTTTAGCAGAATTAGACCTATTGCTCAAACCCACTGCTCACACCTTAACCGTTAGTGGTGAATTGCCTCCCCTGGAAGAAGATAATGTTCTCAGTTTAGAAATCGATAGCGATGCTCCTTCCTCGTCATCAGAGCCGGAAGAATTGCAATTTCTCGCCAGTTTCTTTTCCGAAGACCAAAAATACTCGATTTACAGTCCCCTTGCTCCTTTGTTATTCTTAGCTGTCGGTGATGCGGAAGGGAAGGTTGAATTAGTTTCCCCCGATGATGACGGTATGGGACCGATTCTAGAGGAACTTTTGTTTGATGAACTCGATTAATTACTTGATTTTACCAAATCCGCCGGGCAAAACTTTTGATAAATCTAGTCACAGTATATCTTTCGGGATTTCATCATCATTGCGATTAACACGGATTTGGTATTCTTTCTTTAAATTACGGCGTTTATCATAAAGATGAAGTATAACCTAACTTGGTATTAACGACCGGCTCCTGTCTCCCGAAAATAAAAACCTTATACCTCACTATTAAGATAAATGCTATATCACCACAACTAGGGGAATTCCTTAAAGATTAGCTATTTTTCTGGTGATAGTGAGGATGAAAGGTTTCCAAGCAAGACTGATTAAATAACCCAATCCTGCCACTAAAATAATTGTCGCCCCCGAGGTGAGATTTAAACTATAGGATAACCATAAACCAACCAAAGTAAAGACAATTCCTAAAATAATCGCTAGGAGCATCATTGCCTTCATATTTTTAACAAATTGTCCACTGATAGCGGCGGGAATAGTTAACAAAGCAATTACCATAATTAATCCCACCACCTGCATTACTGCCACAATAGTTAAAGCGGTTATTCCCATTAAACCTAAATAAATTATCTCCACGGGAATATTACGAATAATCGCAAAGGTTTCATCAAAAGATATGGCTAACAACTCTTTATAAAAGATACTAACTAAGGTTATAATTAATATATCTATGCCCGCCATTATCCATAAATCATCCCTCGGTACAGTTAAAATACTACCAAAAAGATAACTCATCAAATCAGCTTTATAACCGGGGGTTAAATCAATAAAAATTACCCCAATCGCCATACCAATCGCCCACATCACCCCGATTAAAGTATCGGCTCTCTCGCGGATGCGACGCTGTAAAAACCCCATGCCTAAAGCCGAAAAAAAGGTAAAAAATATCGCCCCCACCAGAGGATTAATACCAAAAAAATAACCGATTCCTATCCCTCCATAGGCAGCATGAGCGATTCCCCCACTGATAAAAACCACGCGATTAACTACTACCAAAGTACCCACAATCCCACAGGCAATACTAACTAATATTCCTGCGGCAATCGCATGGCGCATAAAATCAAATTGTAAAGCCTCTAGCATAGGGAATTATGAATTAGGGAATTATGAATTAGGGAATTATGAATTATGAATTATGAATTATGAATTATGAATTAGGGAATTATGAATTATGAATTATGAATTATGAATTATGAATTAGGGAGTGGGGAAGTGGGGGAGTGGGGAATTATGAATTATGAATTATGAATTAGGGAATTATGAATTATGAATTAGGGAATTATGAATTATGAATTATGAATTAGGGAGTGGGGGAGTGGGGAATTATGAATTATGAATTATGAATTATGAATTATGAATTATGAATTATGAATTAGGGAGTGGGGGAGTGGGGAATTATGAATTATGAATTATGAATTATGAATTATGAATTAGGGAGTGGGGGAGTGGGGGAGTGGGGTGTGGG
>NZ_BDSM01000005.1:0-28940 GCF_003112475.1 Microcystis sp. 0824
ATTATAGCAAGCTTTTGACTTCATTCTCTACTTAAAATTGAGACTTTATCAACTAATTAACCTAAAAATACGCATTTTAAATTTGTTCTTTTTTCAAGGTCTAATTGATGATGAGCTTAAGTTGAATCCTAACAACACACTGTCGTTTTTGCTACAAGGCGATCACCCAGTCAAAACCCAGATTTTGTAAGGCTTCGGGGGTTGGTGATCGTACTTTTTGTGAGAAATGCGGGTCCTTGCTCGATCTCTAGATAATTTCATCGATCTACAATCTAGCTAAACTAGCCACTACTAAGCATTTGGAGCTATAATGTTAATTGTTTTTTTAGCCTTAAGCCGATTTTTATTAAATATTAATTTAACTTATAGTTAAGATAGATGTCGATGAATTGTCTTTAACCCAGCCAAGAAATTGCTTTTCGGCGCTGCTGGCAACACATCTAAGGAAACTATAAAAAAATATATTGACAATCAAACTGATAAATGATAGGGGGAGATAAATCCCCTGTTGCCAGGGGTAGCATCCGTTATAACGGATGCTACCCCTCCCTGACGACTTTATGGTTTTTGGATTGCCATTTTTCCAGGATATGGTTCACCGATTACCGATCACTACTTAGGGTTGGCTGAATAAAGCTAAAAACCTTGTTGGGTAAGACTTTTAGACCTTTTGTCAATCAAAAAGTACTGGATATGGGAGTGATCGGGGGGAAATTTAAGCACTTTTTCCCTGAACATTAGGTAATTGGCCACCTCAAAACTGGTAAAACCCTACACCCCACACCCCACACCCCACACCCTGCCCCCACGAAAAACTTTTTGCCGCAAACCCTACTTATTAGGTTGGGGAGTCATGCGTAGATAGGGTTTAATTTCTTCAACTCCTTTGGGGAATTTGCTACGAGCTTCTTCAGTGGGAATAGAGGGAACCACCACACAATCGCCGCCGTCGGTCCAGTTGGCGGGGGTAGCCACCTGATAGTTATCGGTGAGCTGCAGGGAGTCGATTACGCGCAGTATCTCGTTAAAATTGCGTCCCGTGCTGGCAGGATAGGTAATAGTTAAACGTAATTTTTTGTTGGGATCGATGATAAACACCGAACGTACCGTCAGATTATTGAGGGAATTGGGGTGAATCATGCCGTAGAGATCGGACACTTTGCGATCGCCATCGGCGATAATCGGATAGTTAACGGTAGTGTTTTGAGTTTCGTTAATGTCATTAATCCAACCCCGATGGGATTCGGCACTATCCACACTCAAAGCGATCACTTTCACATTGCGTCGCTCAAATTCTGACTTAAGACTAGCCACCGTACCTAATTCCGTCGTACAAACGGGGGTATAATCAGCCGGGTGCGAGAACAGCACCACCCAGCTATCTCCTACCCACTGATGAAAAGAAATCGGACCTTCACTAGAATCTTGTGTAAAATCTGGAACGATATCACCCAATTGGAGAGCCATAATTGTGTCTTCCTTATTATATATTTCAAGACAAGCAACAGTTTATGATGCCATAGGAGTGCTGTTCGTCATTGATAATTTTAGGGATTTATAATAATTGCATTAGGGGATAGGGGAATGAGGAAATGGGGGAAGTGGGGAGATAGGGGAATAGGGAAATTCAACTGTAGCAGCAGCCAGATGGCAGCAGGAAAATCCTTGCCAGAAACGGCTTTTAGCGATTTAGATTGTCCTAACCAACTTGTTCTTTGTGATCAAACCCCAAAACCGCAAAACCCTAAAACCCTAAAACCCCATCCCCAACCCTCAAAACCCTTCCCCTAGGGCGGCAAACTAGGTTAAGATCTGGTCTAATGGCATGATATAACTTTTTTAACTAGCTATCAGCGTTCAGCTAATAGCTAGGCTGCGGTGGCAAATCCCAACTACCCACCCTATGCCTAGTCGGAAAGCTGACGGCTTAACTTCTTGTCCTGATCGTTAATTTGCCTTGGTTTTAGGAGACCACAACTGCAATGAAGAATCTTGTTCGTCTGCTGGCGGTAATCGCCTTGATTATCGGGAGTTTTTGGGGCAAAGTTCCCGCTCAAGCTCTCAATCTCACCTCGATCGCCCTTCCTTCTCTTCCTGTGGCGGTCTTAAATGCGGCTGATGCCAAACTAACTACAGAATTCGGGGCGAAAATCGACCTTAATAACAGTGATATTCGCGATTTCCGGGACTTGAGAGGGTTCTATCCCAATTTAGCCGGTAAAATCATCAAAAACGCCCCCTACCAAGAAGTGGAAGATGTCCTCAATATCCCCGGACTCTCGGACACTCAAAAAGAGCGTTTACAGGCCAATCTAGAGAAATTCACCGTTACTGAGCCTTCTAAAGAATTTATCGAGGGTGATGACCGTTTTAACCCCGGAGTTTACTAAATCCAGTTAATTGCGGTTTTAAAAAAAATTCTAGGTGAGCGATCGCTCACCTTTTTCAGTGATTAGCTTCTGAAGGCAAGAGGCAAGAGGCAAAAGAAAGAATCTGGCATACTGCCCCAAGGGAAAGACTGGGGATTTTGGCCAGAGCTATAGAGAAATGAAATGCTAGAATAAATAGAATTTATCAATTAACTCCTACATGGTCGTTTCCTCGCAACTGCCGAGTTATCAAGATGTTTTAGTGGTGGGATCGGGAGCGGCGGGATTGTATGCCGCACTGTGTTTACCCCCTAACTTAAAGGTGGGTTTAATTACCAAAGAAGATTTAAAAACTGGGGCTAGTGATTGGGCGCAGGGAGGAATTGCGGCGGCCACCTCCCCAGCAGATTCCCCCGTTTTCCATTTAGAAGATACCCTGAAAGCGGGAGCGGGCTTATGTGATCGCTATGCCGTGCAGTTTTTAGTCGAGAAAGCCCCCCAAGCGATCGCTGATTTGCTGCGGTTGGGGGTTAGTTTTGATCGCTCTGGAGACGACTTAGCCCGCACTCTTGAGGCGGCCCATTCCCAGGCCAGGGTGCTGCACGCGGCGGATCGCACGGGGAGAGCGATCGTCAGTACCCTGATGGAAAAAGTAGTCGAGCGCCCCAATATTACCATTATTCCCCAAGCGATTGCGCTGAAACTCTGGCTTGACCCGGAAGGGCAACGCTGTCAAGGTATTTGTCTCCTCCATCAAGATCATCTCTGTTGGCTACGAGCGCAAGCAGTCATTCTGGCTACGGGAGGCGGCGGTCAAGTCTATGCCCAAACCACTAATCCCGCCGTTAGCACCGGGGATGGAGTCGCCCTCGCTTGGCGTGCTGGGGCAGTGATTCGCGACCCAGAATTTTTTCAGTTTCACCCCACCGCTTTGACTGTGCCGGGGGCGCCGCGGTTTTTAATTAGTGAAGCGGTGCGCGGCGAAGGAGCGCATTTAATTGATGCTCTGGGGCGGCGTTTTGCCTTCGATTACCATCCGGCTGGAGAATTGGCCCCCCGGGATGTGGTGAGTCGGGCGATTTTTAGCCATTTGCAGAAAACCTCCGACGATCCCGCCCATGCCAAAGTATATCTAGATTTAAGACCGATCGAACCGGAGCGCCTGCGTTATCGTTTCCCCAATATTATCCGCATCTGTCAAAAATGGGGCATTAATGTGTTTGAGGATGTGATTCCCGTTGCCCCCGCCGCTCACTATTGGATGGGAGGAGTGGCCACAGATTTAAACGCCCGCACTTCTCTACCCGGTTTGTATGCGATCGGGGAGTCGGCTAGTACGGGTGTTCACGGGGCTAATCGTTTAGCCAGTAATTCTCTCTTGGAATGTATTGTCTTTGCGGCAAGTTTAGCGGCAATAGGTCTAGAGCCAGAAAACTTTGTGGGGGAAAGACCAGAAAAACCCTTAGAAATCGCAGAAAATTGGCAAGAAGAACAGGAATACTGGCAAAAAGTACGGAGAGAATTACCGATTTTAATGTGGGAAAATGCGGGAATTTGCCGATTTCAAAATGAGTTAGAAACTGCTATCCTACGGGTGCAGCAGTGGAAACAACAGTTACAATCCTTAAAGATGGGCCAATTTCTCCAGAATCTTCTCCCCGACAAAGGACAATTATTTTTGTGTCCCTCGGTGCAGTTAGAAATAAGAATAGCGATCGAGACATTAAATCTTTTAGATATCGCTGACTTAATTCTGGAAAGTGCCTTATTGCGAGCAGAAAGCCGAGGCGGTCACTATCGGGGCGATTATCCAGAAACTGTGGCTAATTGGCAAGTGCACACGACTATTCAAGGTCGAACGTGGCGCAAAACTCCCGTGCAAGCTTAATTAAGCCAGTTTTTCACGGATAATCCCTCAGCGCTAAACAGTGGACTCTATCTCCGATCCCAGTAGCGGCACTATTTGGCCGACGCTGACTGGTGGCTTTTCCCCATCATCGTGGTCTATGACCCATCTCTGGGGTTCAGTGCTTGTCATTTATGGCTTTTAGGCTATCATACTGTTACCTACCCCTAAACAGTTACATAAATTCTATGATCAAACCTAATTTTTTATTGTTGTTAGCTATCGGTGTGAGCAGTTGGGGTCATGATTTTCAGGTTTTATCCAAGGCTAACGCCCAAACTCCACCTAGGTTAGAGCAAACCCAGACTGTCGTCACTTACGATCAGTTGATGAAAGCTGGTTACGAGGCCAAAACCCAAAAGAATTATCAACTCGCCCTGGAAAAATTTCAACAAGCTCTGGCACAACGTCCGAACGATACCTCTGCTCAAAATGCGATCGCTGATACGCAGAAGTATCTAGGTCAAACCGGCACGGTTGCCAACACTGCCGCCAAAAATGAGAATTTGCCAATACCATTAATTGCTGGCTCGGCCTTGTTATCCATCGCTTTATTGGCAGCTTTACTATCGCTTTTCCTTCAATACCGTCCCAAGGGTAAAGCCTCAAAACGCCGCAAAAAGACAACCTACGTCAATCCTAAAAACCCACCCGACAACTTTTTTGAGGGCAATGGCAATTCCTTCGGTGCGGATACCAAAACCAGCAGTGAGATTAATGACAATTGGGAGGATGATTTCGCGTCTTCTTTGCCCGTACAAGCTACCTCCCGCATCCCGAACGCAGACTTAATCCTGAGTTTAATTGAAAGTCTCCGCGATGACGATCCCCGTACCCGTAGAAGGGCGGTTTGGAAACTGGCACAGATGTCCGATTCTAGGGCAATGCAGCCTTTAGTCGATAGCATGGTGGATGGGGATTCCTACGAACGCAGTTTAACCCTAGAAGCTCTCGCTCAAATCTGCACCCGCTCCCTGCGACCGATGAACCAAGCTTTGGCTATCTCTCTCCAGGATAAAAATCCCCAGGTGCGGAAAAATGCTATTCGGGATTTAACCAGACTCTACGATGTTATGTCTCAGATCAGTCAATTAATTTGTCATGCCCTCGATGATTCCGATGAGGAAGTGCAAGAAACCGCACGCTGGGCAATTAGACAGTTAAATCTGCAATTAGCTCCCCGTTTAGATATTGCTCCCCTAGAAACCACCGGTGAACCAGAAAATGATGATATACAGGATACTTCCTTCACCGAAACTACACCGACCTTCACCGAAACCACAGCCACTGAGGTGCAAAATTGAGTCGAAAACTGTTATTTCTCTCCACCCCTGTGGGATTTCTGGGTTCGGGGCCGGCGGTGGCGTAGAATTAACTATACCTTTACGGGTTTTCGGTCACATTTCCGCTCCTCTCTACTGGCAAAATTTACAGGATAGCTATAGTTTCGATTTAGTCGATTATCGCGGGTTTTTGCCGACCGAGAACCTGCAAAAAGAGCTAGGAGACTGTTTCGGCCTCGTGATGACCCCGCGCTGGGTTGAGGCTTTTGGTAACGGGGCTATTGAAGCTTTAACCTGTGGTGTTCCCGTAATTGCCTATCGTCGCGGTGGTCTGGTAGAAATTATTGTAGATGGAAAAACTGGTTTTTTAGTTGAACCCGATAGTATCGAGGGATTGGTTACGGCAATTAAAAATTTAGACCGGATTGATCGAGATTCTTGTCGTGCAGTAGTCGATCAAAAATATTCCCTGGAAGCTTTAGGAAATTGAGCTATTAATTTTACTCGCAGTCAAAAATAAATAGGCTCTCTTGGTTTAGTCTGGTTAAATCTAGCCTAGCATACGGTTTTCTATCGGTTGATCCCAGAAGGGTTCGGGATCAACCACGGAGACACAAAGAACACAAAGTCAAAATATACTCGATATTAATTTTGCTTAGTTACTTAGATAAATTTTTCTGCTAGAGTTGATTTTAAACCCTGTATTATCTATGGCAAGACTGACCCAAGAATTGTTATGTGACGAAGCAGCTGTCTTCTCAGCTTTGGAATCTGAACATCAAGAATCTTCACTCTACGGTGTTACAGATGGTAAAGCGATCGGAACTTACTTAGAACAAAAGTTTAAACTATATCTAAAGGAAAAATATAATTTTCTTGACGGTAATTCAGCTAGTGGGATTGATTTTCCCGATTTGTTAGTAGATATCAAAGTAACAAGCATGAAACAACCTCAATCATCTTGTCCTTTTAAATCTGCAAGACAAAAAATTTTTGGACTGGGATATTCCTTAATTATTTTTGTTTATGAAAAGTTAGATGATAGCCTAAATCGTACTGCCAGTTTAAGAATTATCAGGACAATTTTTGTCAGTGCCGAAAGAACAGCCGATTTCCAGATGACTCGTGGTATTCGCAACATCTTAAACAATCAGGGAAACAAAGATGATTTAATTGCTTTTATTTTAGATAAAAACTTACCTGTTGATGAAATGGAAGCAGCCAATATAGCTGATGAAATTCTTGTTCATCCCCCGGGGCAAGGTTTTCTAACTATTTCTAATGCCTTACAATGGAGATTACAATATACTAGGGTAATCGATCTTGCCGGTCAAGAAGAAGGATTAATAGCCATTTATAGAGAGAATTAGTCATGCAAGCTTCTCAGGTTAAAATTGAATATGGAGACTTTCAAACTCCCCCGGAGTTAACCGAAAAGATTTGTCAAAAATTATGGCAAATTCATGTTAACCCCGATGTCATTATTGAGCCAACTTGTGGTATAGGTAACTTTTTAAAAGCAGCAGCACTTACCTTTAAACAAACTGAAAAAATCCTCGGCTTTGAAATTAATCCTAATTATATCACTCAGATTAATCAAGATCCGCAAATATCCCAAGATCAAAGAATACAAGTTGAACAGAATAATTTTTTTGATTGTGACTGGTATTCCCTGACTCAATTATGGTCAGAAAATATTTTATTTTTGGGGAATCTGCCTTGGATAACCAACTCAAAACAAGGACTTATTAACGGAAAAAATTTACCTCAAAAAAGCAACTTTCAAGGCTATCATGGTTTAGATGCCATCACGGGAAAAAGTAATTTTGATATTTCAGAGTGGATGTTAATTAAGCTAATCGAATGTCTCGATCGACGTTCAGCTTATCTGGCAATTATTTGTAAAACAACCGTATCTAGAAAAATTTTAAACTATATCTATACTCACAAAATTAATCTCGTTTACTCGGCAATTTATCCGATCAATACTCAAAAATATTTTCAAGCTAATGTAGATGCTTGTCTTCTGTTTTGTCAATTTGATTCTCATTCAGAAAATTATTTTTGTGATGTTTTCAATAGTTTTGAAGAAGGGGAATTTCAGCGCATTGGTTATCAAAATAATATCCTAGTCAGAGATTTAAATTCTTTTACTAGATTAAAATATTTATATCATCGGCATCCTCAAGAAAAATGGCGTTCAGGAATTAAACATGATTGCTCAAAAGTAATGGAATTACAGTTAGTTAATGGAGTTTTTGTCAATGGTTTAAAGGAAGTCGTTGATATGGAACCCACCTATCTTTATCCTCTCCTTAAAGGTTCAGATGTGGCACAAAATCGCCTAAAGGTTATCAATAAATACATTTTAGTAACTCAGAAGTTTATCGGTGAATCTACAGAAAATATAAGAGATATAGCGCCAAAAACTTGGCAATATTTAGTTAATCATAAAAATTATTTTCTAGACAGAAAGAGCAAAATTTATCAAAATCAGCCAGAATTTTGCATATTTGGCGTGGGTTCTTACAGCTTCTCTCCTTTTAAAATTGCCATTTCTGGACTTTATAAAAAACTGAATTTTAACCTGATATTACCCTATCAAAATCAACCCGTTATTTTCGATGATACTGTTTACTTCCTAAGCTTCGATGATTTAGATACCGCTCAAAAAACTTTACAGCTTCTCAATTCTTCCCTAGGCAGAGAATTTTATTCATCCTTAATATTTTGGGATGAAAAAAGACCGATAAAAACCCGTATTTTAAATAGTTTAAATTTATCAGTTTTAGCCGAGAAGTTGTTATCCTATAAGCTTTAATTTTAGCTGCGTTAATAACCCACCCGACAAGATCGGTGATCTGCTATGCAGTGCCTTCGGTATCGCACTATATCGATTGAGTCTGATTGACGATTCGATCGTAAAATAACAACAGATCAAGAGAGTACAGGTCAAATATGCCGAAATTTGTTATCTGGGGTAGTTATTGTGAAAACGTGCTGGAAAAACGCGCACCCTATCGTCAAGCACATCTAGAGGGATTAAATCAACAGAAAGAACGGGGAATTCTCGTTACTATCGGACCAACGGCAGATTTAAGCCAAGTTTTCGGAATTTATCAGGCAGCCAGCGAGTCAGAAGTGCGAGAATTAATCGAAGCGGATCCCTACTGGCAAAATGGTATCTGGACAGAGTACCAAGTCAAAGAATGGATTCAAGCTATCTAAGGGGACTATCAGCTATATTTTTCTATAAGGGTGTTGTCATAAAATTCTCCAACTACGCAACTAATCAAACTCATCTCCGGTCAAGTCTGAGGATATTGTCAAGGATAAACCGGAGTTATCCCTTATCGATTCAAGCTGACAACTGATAGCTTGCCTACTTTTTGCTTATCGCCATGGTTTACATCAAAAAGGTCGAACTCTCACACTTCAAATCCTTCGGGGGAACGACTCCCATCCCCTTTTTACCGGGGTTTACGGTGGTTTCTGGTCCAAATGGTTCGGGAAAGTCGAATATCCTCGACGCATTGTTATTTTGCTTGGGATTAGCTACTTCCAAGGGAATGCGGGCCGAAAGATTACCGGATTTAGTCAATCACAGCTATAACAGTCAACGTCAGAGCGCTGAAGCGAGTGTTTCGGTGACTTTTGACGTTGCCGATATTCCCGACGCAACCGATAGGGATTGGACGGTTTCCCGACGCTTAAAAGTGGCTAAGGGTGGCAGCTATACTTCTACCTACTATATCAATGGGGAAACCTGTACGGTTAGCGAACTTCACGACCAGTTAAACCGTTTACGCATCTATCCCGAAGGGTACAACGTGGTGTTACAGGGAGACGTAACCCGAATTATCAGCATGAATGCTAAGGAAAGACGGGAAATTATCGACGAATTGGCAGGAGTAGCCGAATTTGACCGCAAAATTGAGAAAACTAAGGAGAATATCGATTCGGTTAAAGAAAGGGAAGAACGCTGCCAAATTATTGCCACAGAATTGCAAAAATCTCTGGAGAAATTAGCACTCGATCGCATTAAAGCCGAAAAATACCAAAAACTCAAGGCCCAAGTCCAAGAAAAACAACAATGGGAAATTGTCCTGCATTGGCAAAATCTCCAGCAGCGCTGCCAGCAAGTAAAAGAACAAATTCAAGCTGGGGAAAGGGAAAAACAGGTTTTAACCGAGACTATCGCCAATTTATCCGAACAAATCGCCCAAAATAGTCAAGAATTAGAGAAACTCAATCAACAGGTCAAAGCTTTCGGGGAAGATGAACACCTGTCCCTGACTTCCCGATTAGCGAGTAAACAGGCCAAACGACAACAACAGCAACAACGACAAAAAGAGTTAGAAAACCTCGAAAAAGAATCTCAGGCACAGAAAACCAGACTTTTTGAGGAAATTAATCGCTATAATCTCGAATTAAACCAGATTACTGCTCAAAAAAGCCGTTTAGAAACTGAGATTTTACCCAATCTCCTACTGATAACCCAAACCGCAAGGGAAACCCTAGAAAACCATCGTCTGCAAGCAAGTAGTCTCGCAGAAGCGTCAGAAGCTTGGGTAAAAGAACAAAGTGACCTTTCCCGCAATATTACCCGTCTTCAGGAACAATTAAACCCCTACCGTAGCCAACGGGCCCAATTGACCGAAAGATGCGATCGATTGCAAACTAATATAGTAGAAGCTGGTCAACGTCTGCAAGAATTAGAGCAATTTATTAGCACAAAAACAGAAGAAAGTCAAGAAATATTACAAAAAATTAATCAATTGGCCCCCGATATCCAAAATTTAGCCCAAAAACTCACCATTGCCGAACAAAATCGCGTTATCAGTCAGGACACCCAAAAACGTCTGCTCAAGGAACAACGGGACAAACAGAGGGAATTAGATAAACTGGAAGCGACCAAGCAAGCACAACAGGAGGCCCAGGGAACCTATGCCACTCAAATATTATTACAGTCAGATTTGCCCGGAATCTGCGGATTAGTGGCACAATTGGGCGAAGTAGAAGAACGTTATCAAATTGCTCTTGAAATCGCCGCCGGAGGTCGTTTAGGTCATGTAGTCGTCCAAGATGATAGCGTTGCGGCCGCCGGAATTGCCTTACTAAAACAGCGTCGCATCGGTAGGGCCACTTTTTTACCCCTGAATAAAATTCGTCCTCCCCGTCCCCAGGATATTTCCTCTGTGCGTCATGCGCGGGGTTATCTGGATTTAGCGGTGAATTTGGTTAAGTTTCAACCCCAGTATCGGGAGGTTTTTAACTATATTTTTGGCAGTACCGTGGTTTTTGAGGATATAGATTCTGCCCGTTATTATATCAATCAATATCGCATCGTTACTTTGGATGGCGAGTTATTAGAGATGACTGGTGCTATGACCGGAGGCAGCCAACCGACGCGATCGGGGCTGCGTTTTGGTAAAATTTCTCCGAAGGAGTCTAGTGAAGCGGAATCTCTACGCGAAAGATTAGCAGAAATCGATCGCATTCTTACCCGCAACGAAGAAAAAATCACCCAAGTTAATAGTCTTATCAGTCAGTTAACCCAACAGTTAACTGAAACCCGTCAAAGTCATCGGGAAAATCAATTATCTCTACAACAATTAAGCAAGGATTTACAACGTTTAACCACAGAAAAAGAGGATTTAAACCGTCAATTATCGAGTCAGCAAGAGGAAATTACTATTTCTCGTCAACGGTTAGAAGTATTAACCAGAGAAATTCCTGATTTAGAGTTATCTTTACAGGAAGAACAGGAGAAATTAACTGCTTTAGAGGCCAATCATACCCATAGCGAATGGCAACAGGTACAGGGAATAATTCGCGCTCAAGAATTAGAGTTAAAAACCCAAGAAAATCACCTCGCTACAGTCCGCGAACAGTTAAAAGACCTACAAAATAAACAGATCAGACTAGAGGAAAAAAGTCAAGAGTCTGGGGATAGAATTATTGAGATTGAGAAAATAATTACCGATGCAGTTAATCAGAGAAATATCGGTAATCTGGAGATAGAAAAACTTGATCAGCATATTTTAGAAATCAATCAAGCTTTACAGCAATTATCCCGACAACTAGGGGAAACCAAGCAAAAAAGAGACCAGTTAGAGACAGTTTTGCGACAACAACAAAACCAGCAACAACAGGCTATCTGGCAATCGGAAAAGTTAGTCAACAATCAAGAGGAAAGACAAGCATTACTAACCACTTTACAGACAGAAATTAGTCAACTAGAAAGCGACTTACCCAATCCCTTGCCAGAAATTCCCGAAAGTGAGCGAGATTTCGAGAAAATTCAAAGCGATATTCGGCAGTTACAAAAGAAATTGGAAGCTTTAGAACCTGTGAATATGTTAGCTTTAGAAGAATACCAAAAAACCAAAGAGAGATTAGATGAACTATCAGAAAAACTGCAAACTCTAGAAGGTGAAAGAACCGAACTACTTTTACGCATAGAAAACTTTACCACCCTCAGATTTAATGCTTTTCAGGAAGCATTTACTGCCGTTAACGAAAACTTTAAGACCATATTTGCCACCCTGTCCGATGGTGATGGTTACTTGCAATTAGAAGACGAAAATGACCCCTTTAATGGTGGCTTAAATCTGGTGGCACATCCCAAAGGAAAACCCGTACAGCGATTAAGTTCCATGTCTGGGGGTGAGAAATCTTTAACCGCTTTAAGCTTTATTTTTTCCCTACAAAGATATCGTCCTTCTCCTTTTTATGCGTTTGATGAAGTGGATATGTTTTTAGATGGGGCCAATGTGGAGAAATTGTCCAAAATGATTCAAAAACAAGCACAACAAGCGCAGTTTATTGTCGTTAGTTTGCGTCGGCCGATGATTGAAGCATCGGAAAGAACCATCGGTGTCACCCAAGCGCGGGGAACCCATACACAAGTACTAGGAATTAAAGTTTAACCTTAGACGCAAGTGGGGTGTAGGGTGTAGGGTGTAGGGTGTGGGGTGTGGGGTGTAGGGTGTGGGGTGTGGGGTGTAGGGTGTGGGGTGTGGGGAAGTGGGAAGCTTTTGAGTAAACAGTAAACAGTAAACAGTGAACTGAAAACTCACATCTGATAACTGATAACTGATAACTGATAACTGCCAGACAAGCCGGACAAAGTTAAGTTATATTAAGATTACTCAGAATGCGTCCTCGTCCCATTCAGAAATCTCATGACTCAACCGCAAGCGCAACGCATCCTCTACGTTAGACTCCCCTGTAACCCCATTTTCCCCATCGGTGTGGTTTATCTTTCCGACCACGTTCATAAACTATTCCCCGACATCGAACAAAGGATTTTTGACCTTGGTACCGTCCCCCCCTTAGACTTTAACCAGGCACTCGATCGCTGTGTTGACGAATTTCGTCCCACCCTGCTAGTATTCTCCTGGCGGGATATTCAAATATATGCTCCCGTCGGTGGTCGCGGTGGTAATCCCCTGCAAAACGCCTTTGAATTTTACTACGCTAAAAACCCCCTAATCAAGCTGCGAGGTGCTTTAGGCGGTTTGAAGGTGACAACCGCCTACTACGGCGAATTATGGCGCAATCAGGGACTAATTCGCCGCGGGTTGCAGCGGGCCAGAAAATACCATCCCGAAGCGCGAGTTATCGTCGGGGGTGGTGCCGTCAGTGTTTTCTACGAACAACTAAAAACCAAACTGCCCATAGGAACAATTGTATCAGTGGGAGAAGGAGAAACCCTACTAGAAAAATTCCTCTCTGGCCGGGACTTTAGCGATGAACGTTGTTATGTCGTCGGAGAAACCACACCCCGGCCGCGTTTAATCCACGAATCCCCCACCCCCTTAGAAAAATCCGCTTGTAACTACGACTATATCGCCAGTATTTGGCCGGAATTTTCCTACTATTTCCAAGAAAACGACTTTTATATCGGGGTACAAACCAAGCGCGGCTGTCCCCATAACTGCTGCTACTGCATCTATACCGTTGTCGAAGGGAAACAAGTACGCATTAATCCCGCCGATGAAGTAGTTAAGGAAATACGCCAATTATACGACCGCGGCATTCGCAATTTCTGGTTTACCGATGCCCAATTTATCCCCGCCAGAAAATTTATCAACGATGTAGAAGAACTATTAGAAAAAATCCTCGCTGCTGGGATGAAAGATATCCATTGGGCTGCCTATATTCGCGCCGATAATCTTACCCCGAAACTGTGCGATTTAATGGTAAAAACTGGTATGAACTACTTTGAAATCGGCATCACCAGTGGTTCTCAGGAATTAGTCCGCAAAATGCGGATGGGCTATAATTTGCGGACAGTTCTGCAAAATTGTCGAGACTTAAAAGCGGCGGGTTTTAATGATCTGGTTTCGGTAAATTATTCTTTTAATGTTATTGATGAAACCCTAGAAACTATTCGTCAAACCATCGCCTATCATCGGGAATTAGAAAATATTTTTGGAGTCGATAAAGTGGAACCAGCCATCTTTTTTATCGGACTACAACCCCACACCCATTTAGAAGAATACGCCTTGAAAAAAGAGATTCTTAAACCCGACTACGATCCCATGAGTTTAATGCCCTGGACAGCTAAAAAACTGCTCTGGAATCCTGAACCTTTGGGGTCATTCTTTGGCGAAGTTTGTCTGCAAGCATGGCGACAAAATCCCGATGATTTTGGACGAGAAGTGCTGAAAATTTTGGAAGCAAGACTAGGGAAGGCCGATTTAGAGTCCGCTTTGACCGCACCGATAGAAACTAAGAAAAAAGTCTTAACTCCTGCTTAAAAATTAATTTTAGTCAATCCGAAGGCGGCAATTAGCGTTACCATGAGTCTGAAATCAGGAGATGATCAAAATCCCTTTACCGGTAACTGCAAAATGACCGACCATCGCCTCCATGGGCTAGAATTAGCGGAATATATCGCCCTAGGATTAACCCTGCTTACCCTTATCGCCATGGGTGCGGGGTTTTTGCCTTTGTTCCTCCTAGTCGTGACTTTCGGGTTAAATATTCTCAATCGTCTCCGAGAGAGAAACAGGCAACGTCAACGCTTAACCGAGATGGCCGGTCATTTACAGGATCAGTGGGAAGAAGAAAAAGAAGCTTTATCGGCACAAATACAGTCCCTGAGTCCCGCGGCAGCCAGCGATAACGCCCGTGCGGTCGCAGAATTAGAGGAGAATATTCTCGCCCTCGAACAGTCCTACAATCAAATTATTCAATATATCAACCGTAACCTTTTCCTGGAACGCATCGAACATCTGGAAAAATCCTACAGTCGCTTAAACAGAGAGATTGTGCCGCTTAACGAAGAATCGGCCGATATTCCCGCCACAAAAGCGGAAAATGAGCCACAAATCACCCTACCTACCCTTAATTTAACTCCCACTTCCCCCCCTGTCCCCCATTGGCACTATTATCGCCGTCTGAGCGCTCATCGGGAAATG
The DNA here is from genome assembly GCF_003112475.1 of Microcystis sp. 0824. Classification (NCBI taxonomy): domain Bacteria; kingdom Bacillati; phylum Cyanobacteriota; class Cyanophyceae; order Chroococcales; family Microcystaceae; genus Microcystis; species Microcystis sp. 0824. The sequence goes on from NZ_BDSM01000005.1 coordinate 14,990, forward strand.
ATTACAGCGATCGCAATTACCGAAGATCAAAGGTTTTTAATTAGCGTTAGTTGGGATCGTACCCTAAAAATCTGGGATTTTGCGAGAGGAACCCTGATTAATACGGTGGAAGCTCATGATCAGGGCATTTTAGCCCTAGCAGTCACCGGAAACGGCGATTATCATCTAGCGACGGGAGGATTCGATCAAACCGTTAAATTATGGACTTTAGCCAGCGATGCCAGTAATCTGGAATTAAATCAAATTTTCCTCGGTCATCTCGGTTCGATTCACGGCCTAGATTTTGCCACTCGGTGGCATTTTTTGGTTAGTGGTAGTTACGATCAAACCCTAAAACAGTGGAATTTAGAGCAGGAAACCGAAGAATTTAGCTCCTATGACAGTCTGGGGGCAATTTATGCCCTAGCGGTGGCTCCTAATCAAGATTTTATCGCCGCAGCTGGAGGTGATGGCACTGTCTCCCTCTGGCAATTGGGATCGGGAGAAAAAATCGCCGTCCTATCCGGTAACGTTTCTTCGGTGCAGAGTCTGGCGATCGCTGCTGATAGTCAGATTATTGCCGCCGGTTGTGTGGATGGGACGGTGAAAATCTGGCAATACGACCCGGAGAAAAGCGGTCATTTTGCGCCAATTCGGGTGATCAATGCCCATAATGGTCAGGTGACAAGCTTGGTATTCGCAGAGGAGGGTCAATGGTTATTTACCGGGGGAACCGACGGAGAGATTAAAATCTGGTTAGCCAATTCTCAACAGGCGATCGCAACTCTCAGCGCTGCCGATGGGCGATCATCGCCGATCTCCAGTTTAGTTCTCAGCCCCGATTATTGTCACCTAGCAGCGGCCGCGGCCGACGGCAGCATCACCATCTGGGAAAATATCACTTAATGGTCGATCGAACTAGAAAAATTGTATAATGTAATGTCCCGGACTCGGTCGGGCCAGTTTGACCCCAAGAAAAAGTGACTGAGTTAATTGTCGTTTCTGCCTAATAGTTGTCATCGGGGCATCGAGAACGCGAGAGCGATCGCTTATCCCAGAATCATTACCCATAGTAAAAAATTCAGAATGAAGACTCCAACAGATCAAAGATTTGATTACGTCAAAATCGGTTTAGCGTCCCCCGAGAGAATTCGGCAATGGGGAGAAAGAACCCTACCTAACGGTCAACTCGTCGGAGAAGTAACCAAACCAGAAACGATCAACTATCGGACTCTCAAACCGGAAATGGATGGGTTATTCTGCGAGAAAATTTTTGGCCCCTCGAAAGACTGGGAATGTTGGTGTGGTAAATACAAACGCGTCCGTCACCGGGGAATTGTCTGTGAACGTTGCGGGGTGGAAGTCACCGAGTCGCGGGTACGTCGTCATCGCATGGGTTTTATCAAATTAGCCGCCCCCGTCACCCACGTTTGGTATCTCAAAGGTATTCCCAGTTATCTCAGTATCCTGCTCGATATGCCCCTGCGGGACGTGGAGCAGATAGTCTATTTTAATGCCTATGTGGTTCTCGATCCGGGTAACGCAGGCAATCTTAGTTATAAACAACTCCTCAGCGAAGATCAATGGTTAGAGATCGAAGAAGAAATCTACGCGGAGGATTCGGAATTAGTCGGCATTGAAGTGGGTATCGGGGCCGAGGCTATCCAAAGACTCTTACAGGAAATTAACCTGGAAGAAGAAGCGGAAAGACTGCGGACGGAAATTGTCGAAAGTAAAGGGCAAAAACGGGCAAAATTAATTAAACGTCTCCGGGTAATCGATAACTTTATCGCCACGGGTTCTCAGGCAGAATGGATGGTTTTAAGCGTAATTCCCGTGATTCCCCCCGATTTACGCCCGATGGTGCAGTTGGACGGCGGCCGTTTTGCCACCTCTGACCTGAACGATCTCTACCGTCGGGTGATTAACCGCAATAACCGTTTATCCCGTCTGCAAGAAATTCTCGCCCCCGAAATTATCGTCCGCAATGAAAAACGGATGTTACAGGAGGCCGTCGATGCTTTAATTGATAACGGTCGTCGCGGTCGCACGGTGGTGGGGGCCAATAATCGCGCCCTGAAGTCTTTATCGGATATTATCGAGGGTAAACAGGGGCGTTTCCGTCAAAATCTCCTCGGTAAACGGGTTGACTATTCGGGACGTTCGGTTATCGTTGTCGGTCCGAAGTTGAAGATCTATCAATGCGGTTTACCCCGGGAAATGGCGATCGAATTGTTCCAACCCTTCGTTATCCATCGTTTAATTAAATTAGGCATCGTCAATAATATCAAGGCAGCCAAGAAAATGATCCAACGGGGGGATCCTAATGTTTGGCACGTCTTGGATGAGGTGATCACGGGACACCCGGTGATGTTAAACCGCGCTCCTACCCTGCACCGTTTGGGCATTCAAGCGTTTGAACCGATCCTAGTGGAGGGCCGGGCGATTCAGTTACATCCCCTCGTCTGTCCCGCTTTTAACGCTGACTTTGACGGGGACCAAATGGCCGTACATATTCCCCTCTCCCTGGAAGCACAATCGGAAGCGCGCTTGTTGATGTTGGCCTGTCATAATATTCTCTCACCGGCGACCGGTCGCCCGATTGTTGCCCCTTCTCAGGATATGGTTTTGGGTTGTTATTATCTCACGGCCGAAAATCCCAAGGCCCAAAAGGGTGGAGGTCGTTATTTCGCCAGCATGGATGACGCTATTCGCTCTTTCGATCAGGGATTGGTGGATCTGCACGCTTCTGTGTGGTTGCGTTTACCAGTCGGAGAAAAGGTGAAAACCAATAAACCCGATGAGGAAGTCCTGGAAACGGAAACTCTCCCCGATGGCAGCATCTGGAAATATTATCGGGAGCGCAAAACCCGCGAGAAGGATGGTGAGATAATTTCTCAGTATGTGCGTACTACTGTAGGGCGAATTATCTACAATAAGACGATTCTAGAAGCTTTGGTGGTCTAGAGAGAGATTAGGTTAGGGTGGGCATTGCCCACCTTAATTTTTAGGCTAAAGCGGCAATACATTCTATTTCCACTAGCACATCTTTGGGAAGACGGGCCACCTCCACACAGGCCCGGGCCGGGGCAGTTTCCGGGGGGAAATAACGGGCATAAACTTGATTCATCGCCCCGAAATTGGCTAAATCCGAGAGAAAGACGGTAGTTTTCACCACATTTGACCAATTAGCCCCAGCAGCGGTTAAAATGCCCTCTAGATTGGCCATAACTTGTTCGGTTTGGGCGCTAATTTCCCCGGAGACGATTTCACCCGTGACGGGATCTAGGGGAATTTGTCCCGCAACAAAGAGAAAAGGACCAGGAGCGGCGATCGCTTGATTATAGGGACCCACAGGGGCCGGAGCTTTATCAGTACGGATGACCTGATTATTCATGGGCAGGATAGTTAAAAAAGATGACATTGAATCAATTGAATATTTTCCCAGTTTTTCGATCGCTTGTAGTTAATTTTCGCTGGTTAGGGGGTTTAATTTTGACTGATTGTCTTTGTCGAAGGTGCGCTAAAAGCGATTGTACGAGAAATAAGTCAACACTTATGACGCTGCAATTCTGCATCTAACTCTGTTAACAAAGCATATATTCTATCAAAATCATGTTTAGTTTTAGAAGGAGCGTCATAGGTTCTCAAAGTACCTTTAGTATGAGTATGAGCCGCTCGATTGCGACTTTTCTTTAGATTAACAAGATCACCTTTTAAAGCACTAATTTTATCAGTTTTTTCTAACTTTTTTTCAATTTTTTCTAATGTTGCTAAACCAATAACTATCATCAACATTTTTCTAAAAGCTTCATATTGAAAGTTAGAGTTAGGCTTAATAATCTCGTCTTTGATGAATTTTTGGTTAGCTGGGGACTTTAAGCATCGTTTAGCACATCTTAAAACTATATCATCCATAGTTTCCTCGATCCAGCCACATAATTCTATAAGAGCTAGTTTAGAATAAAAAATTTTTTTATCATCAGTTGTAGAGTCATTATAGAGTTTATCAAGCCTGTTTAGCGTCTTGAGTAAATAATCTTTAGTAATCATTACCAGTAGATGAAAAAATTTTGATAGATGTATTAATCCTCTCTAAAGCTTTATCTTTTTGATAAATACCACCAGCTAAATTTTTAGTCAAAAATGGTTCAGATTTTATTAATCTAGAATACTTGTCTTGTAATTCATCATTGGAGAGATTGACTAAAGTATCTAAATTTTTGGCAACTCCTAACAGAATTCCCTCAGCAATAACTTTACTGGTTTTGAGAGGTTCCTCTTTGAAGATTCTATCATAAATTAAGTCAACAGTTTGCTTAAATAATTTATCTTTATCTTGAATGAAATCTGCGTGAGCAAATCTATGTTTATACATATAATCATTTAAAAATCTGGTCAATTTCCCCTTGTAGTTGTGGTATTCATCATAAAAAGCAAAGAAACGAAGCACTAATTCTTCATCTTCAAATCGAGATGCTTTTTGCTGCTTTCGATCCATCAGCAAAAGCCAGTTTTCATATTGAGCGCATTTTTTTAAAAAACTATTAAACTCGCCATTATAGATACAATTTCTGATCTCCTGATTATTGAGTTTTACTCCACCGGTATTTAAGCGATGGAAAATGGTAAAAATATAATTATTATGAGCTTTTTTGCTGGAGTCATAGCGAATCACCGTGATGGGAATAGTCATATTTTCTACGCGTTCATATAATTCTTCATGCTGAGTTTTTATTTCCTCAACTGTTCTTCCAGAAATAGACGAATCTACATCGGGTAATTTTGATAGCTTCCAATCTTCAGTAGTTAAAAATTTGACGATGGTATTAATTCGTTGTAATCCATCGATGATATAGCGTTTATCTGTCTTATAGTCAAGACTAATACACATACTAGGAATCGGTAACTGTTTCATTAAACTATCAATAAAACGAGTTTGTTGTGGATCAGTCCACACCACATCTCTTTGAAAATCTGGATCGATAACCAATTGTTTTTTTTGATACATTCTAACTAGATCAGAGCAGGATCGCTGCTCATTGTAAGCAATAATATCCGCAGGAGGAAAATCCACATCATCTTCTTCCTCTAGATACTTTTCTTCTTCGGCTGCTAGTAATTTCTCTTCTTGAGTGAGATAATTAACCATAATTTTTATCCCTCCTAATATCTATAAAATTTTCACAGTTAAAAGGGTACTTTATTAGACAATAAAGCACCCTTTTAGTTTAGCTTAGAACTCTCCTTTTAAAGCAGCATTACAGCGCTCGCAAATAGTGGGATCATCGGCAAATTTTCCCACTTGAGTGGAATAATTCCAACAGCGATCGCATTTTTCGCCGTCTGCTTTGACAATTCCCACCGAAACAAAGTCCGATTCTCCCTTATATTCTGCGGTTTGAATCGCGCTAATATCACTAACTAATTCCACTTGGGAAGAGAGAAATAGATAACGCAATTCATCAACTTTATTCCCCGTTAAACTATCACAATTGTTGAATAATTCTAACTCCTGTTGTAAGGTTTCATCGGGAACATAAAGTAAAACTTTTGCCTCTAAAGAAGCACCGATCGCCTTATCATTTCTGGCAGTTTCCATCACCTTATTAACTTCGGTGCGTAGCTGCCGGAATTTGGCCCATTTATCGGCCAATTCGCGATTATTCCAAGCAGGATCGATGTTTAGCCATCCTGACTCAAATACCGATAAATAAGGAGTTTTGTAGGGGAGAAATTGCCAGATATCTTCCGCTAGATGAGAGAGGACAGGAGCGATCGCTTTAGCGAGATTTTCTAAAGCAATAGCATAAACTGTTTGACAACTGCGACGACGGAAAGAATTAGGATCGGAAATGTATAAACGATCCTTAGCGATGTCGATATAAAAGTTAGATAAATCGACAACACAAAAATTCTGTACCGTCTGGAAAAAGCGGAAGAATTGGAAACTTTCAAAAGCTGCCGTTACTTCCGTAAACACCTCCGAGATACGATGTAACATATAGCGATCGATCTCCGGTAGATCTTCATAAGCTACCGCATCTTTAACGGGATCAAAATCATTTAAACTCCCCAGTAAAAACCGAGCAGTATTACGGATTTTATTACGGATATCTACCAACTGTTTAAGAATATTTTGACCGATATTCACATCATTGGTATAGTCCACCGAGGACACCCATAACCGAATCACATCCACCCCATAAGCGGGTTCTTTTTTCTGGTCTTTACCCCCATTAATGATCACATTGGGATCGATGACATTCCCCAGAGATTTACTCATTTTTCGTCCCTGTTCATCCAAAACAAAACCGTGAGTTAACACCGTTTTATAGGGAGCAATACCATTAGCAGCCACACTGGTTAATAAACTCGATTGAAACCATCCCCGATGCTGATCCGATCCTTCTAGATACATATCCGCAGGATAACTTAATTCTGGTCGAGCATTAGCCACCGCATTCCAACTAGAACCAGAATCAAACCACACATCCATAGTATCCATTCCCTTGCGATAACTGCGACCATTATCGCGATAACTGGGAGGCAATAATTCCTCTACAGATAACTCCCACCAAGCATTAGAACCCTTGACCGCGAAGATAGCTTGAACGTGATTAATCGTCTCCTCCGTTAACAGAGGTTCATTCGTTTCTTCGTCATAAAAAACAGGAATAGGAACCCCCCAACTGCGCTGACGAGAGATACACCAATCGCTTCTTTCACTGACCATAGAAGTGATGCGATTCTTACCCGTTGCGGGAATCCAACGCACCGAATCAATCGCGTCTAAAGCTAATTCCCGGAATCCTTCCACGGAAGCAAACCATTGTTCTGTTGCGCGGAAAATTGTCGGTTTTTTGGTTCTCCAATCGTAAGGATATTTATGCTGGTATGCTTCTTCTTTGAGTAAGGCACCCTTTTCTGTCAGTGCTAAAATAATTGCTTCATTGGCATCTTTCAAGACATTTAAACCCGCAAATTGTCCCGCTTCTGCGGTGAAATTTCCCTTATCATCCACGGGAGAAAGTATCGGTAAACCGTAACGTTGGCCGACGATATAATCCTCCTGACCATGGCCGGGGGCCGTGTGAACTAATCCGGTGCCGGAATCGGTGGTGACATAATCCCCACCGATGAGAATCGCACTTTCTCTGTCAAACAAAGGATGACGATATTTAGTATGTTCTAATTCCAGACCTTTAACCGTTGCTTTAATCGTCAAAGTCCTGTTAAAAGTGTCGGCCAATTTTTCGACTAAATCCGTCGCTACGATTAGATAATTAGACTCGCTGGTTTCTACCACTGAATAGTTTAATTCTGGGTTCAATGCGACGGCTAAATTCCCGGGTAAAGTCCAAGGGGTAGTCGTCCAGATAGCCACGGATAAATTAGGCAAAAATGGCGTTAAAACCGGGGTTGAAACTGACGTAATTGGGAAAGCAACATAGACACTGCGGGAAGTGTGACCTTCGGGATATTCTAATTCTGCCTCAGCTAAAGCGGTTTGAGAACTAGGACTCCAGTGAACCGGTTTTAGTCCCCGATAAATATAACCTTTTAGGGCCATTTTTCCGAATACGGCAATTTGAGCGGCCTCGTATTCAGGTTGTAGGGTTAAATAGGGATTTTCCCAGTCTCCCCAGACTCCATACCTTTTGAAACCTTCACACTGTTCTTTTTGCGTTTGAAGGGCAAAATCGTGGGCTTTTTGACGTAATTTCAAAGGGGTTAGACCCTCTTTTTCCGAGCTTTTGAGACTTTGTAAAACCTTTAGTTCGATCGGCAACCCGTGACAATCCCAACCCGGCACATAGCGCACTTTGTAGCCTTGCAGCAGTTTATATTTATTGATAATGTCTTTGAGAATTTTATTTAAAGCATGACCGATATGCAGGGACCCGTTAGCGTAGGGGGGGCCATCGTGGAGAATAAATAATTCTTTGGGGTTATTTTGCGCTAATTTCTCGTATATTTGCTCATCTTGCCAGAATTTCTGCAATTCTGGCTCACGTTTACTGGCATTTGCTCGCATATCAAAGTCAGTTTGAGGCAAATTAACGGTATCTTTGTAACTTTTAGCGTTGGACATTCTAGCAAACCTATGGATATCAATCGTTTTCGGGATTCATTCCTAAATAACGTCCCTTTGAGAGTCGTTATCTCTAGTCTGTCACATAACTGTAATATAAATATTACAAGTGACAATCATTGATCTATAAGTCTAGCGAGATTGTGTCCAAGAGCGATGATTCCGAAAGGCTATAATTCAGTTATTCGAGGATAGGGAGCATGAGGACGATGGTGACGAATCCTAATTTTTTTTATGTCTCTCCAGAAGTGTATCTAGAAGGGGAAAGAGTCAGTCCGATCAAGCACGAGTACCGAAAAGGACGGATTTATGCGATGGTAGGCGCAAAAAAGCCCCATATTGTCTTAAATACAAATCTAGCTACTTTATTGAGTATCCATCTCGATGATAGTCCCTGTCTTGTTCTCACTTCCGATATCAAAGTCCGGTTAGAGGAGGCAAATTGTTATTATTATCCCGATATTGCGGTGGTTTGTGACGAGAGAGAGATTAACAATACCGATGATTTTATTCTTTATCCCCTTCTGATTATTGAAGTATTATCGAAATCGACGGAATCCTTTGATAGGGGTGATAAATTTAGCGATTATCAAACCTGTCCCACCTTAAAAGAATACATTCTTATTCATCAAAACCAGATGAAAATTGAATGTCACCGTCGCGAGGATTCGGGAATCTGGAAAGAACAGATCTATGAAGCCGGGGATGAGGTAGAATTCACCAGTGTAGGATTCCGGGGATCGATCACTTCTATCTATCGCAAAGTCCCCGGTTTGGTATGATTACAATTATTTTTTGACATCGCACTTTTATGTCCCTAATTCTCTAAAGCTTCAAATTGACGTAAAGCAAGACTAGAACCTTGATTCCAGCCTAATTCAACATAATAGGGGAAAAGTTTCTTGATATTTATATCGGGAAAGAGACGACTATTTTCGCTTTCTTGATAACCGTCTTCTCTGAACAGATATATTTTTAATTCTTCCCGACGATAAACCCACAATTCGGGGATTTTCAGCAATTGATACGCTTCTACATCAGTCAGAGAAGTAAAATCCACTTCTATAGCTAAATCGGGAGGAGGATCAACAGTTAAATCAATTCTCTCTTTGCCTAAAATTGACTGTCTATTATCAATATAAAAACAAGTATCTGGTTCTACTCCCGCTTCTCCAGGCATTTTCAAGGTAATTGGATCAAAACATTGCCAGTCTTTACCTTGACGACGGAGGATAATTTTTACTAAATCCCTTAATGTATCAATACGATTGCCATGACTTGGTAGGGGAGACATAAGCCTAATTTCTTGCGTTTTGCAATTAAAATAGAGTTTGGGATAGGTTTTTTGGAGACGTAAACTCAGCAATCTTTCGTAATCTTCCCAAGTCTGATGGGGAAAAATAACTTGACTGCCCGGAGATAAAGATAAAGTATTTTCGTTGAGAGTAATTAGTAGCATTTTGATAATTATCCTTGATTTTTTGCTGTTATCTCTTATTTTTTTTCGGCTGAGGAGACTTCTAAAACTGCTTTCGGGTAGGCAATGCGTTGATGGTGGAATTGTTGCCAAACTTGCACAAAAATCTCGGCAATAATTGGTAATTCCTCCTGACGAATACCACTATCTACTAATTGTTGCTCGCGCCATCGGGCCTGAAAAATCTTTTTGATCATATCCATGGCTTGTTCTGGGGAGGCCTCCTTTAGCGAGCGCAAAGCGGCCTCACTACTATCGGCTAACATAACGATCGCCGTTTCTCGCGATTGGGGAATCGGACCATCGTAGCGAAAGGCCGCCTCATCGACGATTTCTTGACCATTTTGGGCGGATTTTTGCAAAGCTTGCTGATAAAAATAGGAAATTAAGAGATTGCCTTGGTGTTCGGGAATAAAATCGCGGACGACTCGCGGTAAACCGTGTCTGCGGGCCATGACTAACCCTTCGCTAACGTGCTTTTTAATAATCTCGGCGCTGACGTAGGGATCATTAATTTCATCGTGTTTATTCGGGCCACCCATTTGATTTTCAATAAAACCGAGAGGATCGTGCATTTTCCCGATATCGTGATAGAGGGTCCCCGTGCGAATTAATTCCACATTACAGTGCAGTTTTCGGGCGGCCGCTTCAGCTAAACAGGCGACAAAAAGGGTATGTTGAAAAGTACCCGGTGCTTCCGTGGCCAAACGTTTGAGTAAACTACAGTTAGGATTGGACAACTCCACCAGACGAATGGGAGTGACCACATCGAAACAGCGTTCCAAATAGGGGGATAATCCTAGGGCGATTACCGTCCAAGCTATGCCCGATAGACCATAGACGAGCGCCGTGGGTAGTAGAGTATAGATGATTGTGCTGGCCGTGGCGCTAACGATTAGGTAGGTGAGCAGATAAACACCCCCTTGACTGACTCCGATTCCCATTCCTAGGAGCGATAATTCATCCCTGGAGCGCAATTTTGCCGCTATCATCGCCGCTAATAGTCCCCCAATCGTCCCGGCGATTAAATCGGCACTGATGCCTTGGATGCTGAATAGGGAAAGACCAGCAGTTAAGAGGACTTGGGTGACGGCCAGAGTCGGGCCGTAGAAACTGCTGACTAATAAACCCACGGCTGCCAGATTGGTAAAGGGAATATTGGCGATCGCTAGGATCGGTGTGGTAAAACTTAGTAAACCCAAGAGAAGAAAATCCCGGTGACGCAGAGGCCGATGGAGACGTTGGGCAACGAGGCAAAAAGTCCCGATCGCGCTGGTGACAAGGATTGCCGTTGACCCTAAACCCATCCAGTTAATGCCCCGTTCGCTCAAACCAAAGCCATCGATGAGAACAAACTGAGCTTGAGTAATTTTTTCGCCTGCTTTAACGATAATTTGACCGGTTTGAGCGCTAGACATGACCATATCTACCGCTTCCACCGCTTTAGCGGCTTGTTCTTTGGTTGCCTCCCGATCTTCTATCAGGTTCGCTTCTCCCTCCAGGGCCGCTAGAAGGATATTTTCGGCTAAAGACTGCTGGCGACTGGTTAGGCGATCGCTGCTAATCTGCACGGCGATGGTATCCTGTAGGTGACTGGTGGAAATCCCCGGGGGAATGCCCTGCACCAAAATCCGGCGCCCCGCTTGCAGGACGGCTTTTTCTAGGTTTTGCCACTCTCGATCGCCCATTTGGGCCACTGTGATCAGATCGGCGTATTTGAGTTTATTTAAGCTGGAATGCTGATAATTTTGGCTGGTTTGCTCCTTTATTTGCCGTAATTGCCCTAATCGATCGATAAATTGCTCAAAGCTTCCCTTCGTCACGCGCTGACGATAGGCTTGGATTTCGCTAACAGCATATTCCTGCTCTTTTGTCAAGAGGTTTGTAAAAGATTCTTCATAGTTGAGGCGGCTCTGTAGAGTTGACCATTGAGCGGCAGAAAAGGTGAGCAGCGTTTCCATTGTGGCGTTGGAAATAGTCCTGCCCATTAAAATGGAATTTTTTGGCAAAAATGGGCTAATTTGACTTAATTGCCCTAAGGTGTCCCGTAGCGATCGCTCAATCTGGGCAGTGATTTGGGGGTCTCTTTTCAGCCGGGGGAGCAGTCCAGCCCGAATTTTTTGGCGTTTGAGGTCGGTGGTTTCTTGGTCTTGAAAACTGGCATCTTCGGGGGCGATAATTGTGACCGGAGAAATAGTCCCGACGGCCAATTTCGGCTGATTATAGAAACGATAACCGACTACGCTAGTCAGACAACCGACGGTAAACAGGAAGATTAAGGGTCGTCGCAGTTTACCCAGGGAGTAAGAGCGAGATTTTCGGGCAGAATCAGGAAAAACAGTGAAAGAATGCAGAAAATGATTCATAAATTTCAGCTAAATTCTATAAACTGCGCCACCATGCCCAGAGGAAAAATACCAGCAATTTGGTTGTGTGTTCCCTTTTCTATTTTAAGGACTCCCTGTACAAAAAAATTTTTTCTCGAAAGGTAAGCTGCCCGCGCATTTAAATTGCTTGTTGAGATGAGGCACTCATGCAAGAGGCAAAAGGGAAAAGAGGTAATAAATAATCGGTTTTTATAGCGTTTTTCAGTCTGCTGAGGTACAAAAGTTATGGGTTTTAGGCAAAAGGCAAAAGGCAAGAGGCAAAAGGGAAGAAAAATAGGTGTACCTCACTAGCTTAGGAAACGCTATAATAACCGGATTTAGTATAACCTATCCCTAACCCTGCGTCTTCATCGGCCCGCATCCTGTAGGGGCGAAGCATTCGGGCAATAACCTATCGCTGAAACCGGAGATTTTCTATCCGAATGCTTCGCCCGTACTTTTTCAGCACAGAAAACGGGTTTCTCCGAGAAACCCGTTTTCTGCTCATGCAGACACCCCCCTTATCAAGGTAGGGTTGATTCATTTAAATTAAGTACAGCTGATTTTCAGTCAATAAATTTGACTAAAGATTCTCAAGTTTATCTTTTTCTAATCAAAAGAGTTAGTCACAATAACTAACCTTTAATCCTCTGCCAATATTTATTATGAATAGATTGATAAAGCTTTTTTCCAAGCCACTACAAGCCTATCTCTCTTGAAATTTTCTGAGATTAAATCCTGTTAATTTAGCTAATTTTTTTGCTTCTTACGTCGATAAAACTATCAGTTTTTCCCAACGTTCAGCTAACCAACTCTGTCCCTCTGTTATTGAGAGAAAACCCAAACCTCTGAAAAGATTCAATCCTATAGTTGTGAGAATTGACCAATTGCTGGCCGCTTGAAAATCACTTATCTCGCTTTTATCTTCCTCAAAAATTACATCTTTTACCCAATGTAACTGATTTTCTATTTTCCAATGTCCTCGAATAATTTTAGCAAATACTTGGGCGGATTCGGTTAGGCTACTTATATAGTAAGCTGTTTCTTCATACGTTTTATCCCCGCGACTACCCCTTCTTTCTACTTTAATAATTTGGCGCAGATTTTCAAACCCTTGTCTTTCATTTTTCCTCACTTTAAAAACTTCTATTTTTCTTGATATTTTTTGTACATAACTATTATCTTGTTCGAGAAAGCAACTTTCTGGCTTTGAGGAATTACTCAGGTCTTGTATTCGCTGATAAAGATTTTTCTGGTTTCCTTTAACGTTGATAACATAATCATTTTTAGTCTGGGCTATTAAGCTGATTGTTTTTTTCTGACAATGTAAAGCATCCCCAGTAAAAACTTTATTTTGGAGAGTGCAATCTTCAATTATAGCTTGACTTTCGTCGATTTCAGATTTTTTTTGTTTTCGATTTTTTTATGTGTAATACTAAGCAACTTTCTTGACTAAAAAATGAGACAAACATAATAAAATCTTGTTGTTTATTGTTAGGATTTTTTAGGGTATTTTTTAGACTTTTTCCATCTATGACTAGCCAATTTATATCATCTCTTTGTTCATATTCTTCTAATGCCCATTCATTAAACATTTTTAACAAACTCTTACAATCAACTCCCATCATTACCCTTCTAATTGTTGAATAGGATGGGACTCTTTCTGGAATTATGTTAAATTCTTGACTGAGCCTGTGCCGATTATTTTTAGCAAACTCTCCTAGTTCTCTATAACCTGAGTATCCTAGCATTGTTCCCAGTATTATTATTACTACTAATACTATCCATAAAGGCAGTAAGGATTATAGCTACAATGATGGATTTTTATCAAGGTGAAGAATTGTAATTGGTTTTCTCAGAAAAAATCAATTATTGAAAATAGTTTTTAATAGTATTCTCTACAATGACAGTTTTTCGTAAAAACATCTTGGGGAATGTAAAAACATATAAAAATATATGAAGATGTGCGGAATGTCGGTTATAATATAAGCAAACAAGAGATTTAGCCCCAAGGCAGAAAAGTTGGGCTGGTCT
>NZ_BDSM01000006.1:0-18166 GCF_003112475.1 Microcystis sp. 0824
TGGACGAGGACGGATATCTCCTGTTTCTTTATGTTGCTTCAATAACTTCTGAATAAAGCTTTTAGCCACGTCAAATCTCTGGGCTAGTCCTCGAATAGAAATTTTTTCTTTCTTCCAGACATCGATAATTTTTTGGCGAAAATCTACGGAATAGGGTCTCATAGGAAGCTGGCGAGTTCTATTATTTGTCTATTTGCTTTTCATTGTACCTCATAGCTCCAAGAAGTGCTATAAGAAGAAATACTAATATTTTGTTGCCATCAGCTTTTAGCCACAATTCAATTGAGTATAAAATAATCTCAGAAAAAGCCGCCAGAAAATGTCAAATCAACCATGAAAAAAATTATTTTGATTTCTAGTCTATCTTTGACAATGGTAGTCGGTGCTTCCTGGGCAAAACCAAATATAGTTTTGGCTCAAACTTGTAATTACTTTGCCGGAACTGCTGTGACGGGAAAAAGCGTTAACATCGATTTATGTTCGATTGTTCCGGCTAGTTCGCGTAGTGTTGACTTTGTTTATTACTTGGGAAATCAACGACTGGTTAGCCAAGCTAATTGTGATAACGGAACTTGGACGACTTTTCCCGAAAGACAAATTCATCGTCCCCGCTCTCAAGCGACTCAAACAATGCTAGAGGTGGTGTGTAGTTACAGATTCGATAGTTCTCAATCTACATCAAGAATCGCTGCGGCAACAGTGTTTTCTCCACCATCAAATGTGAGAACGTCCCCCAATGGCAATATCATCTGTTCAGTCAGAGAACGTAGAACCATCAATATTTATGGTTCGGTTGGCCCTTGGTATTATACGGATGTCTGTGGGGAAATGGGTGTTATACACTCCAGTCAAATTAAATTTGACAACTAGAGAGCGCTTTTCTGCGGGAACACAGAAACGGGTAGAATCAATCAATGCAGTTGTTTTCTTTCGAGGTGTCATCATTACTAAGAAAGCTACCCGTTCCTTAGCCGGCATTGCCGGAATTGTCGCCGTTGCCACCTTAATCAGTAAGGTTTTTGGTTTAGTCCGCGAACAGGTAATCGCCGCTGCCTACGGTGTTGGGCCAGTGGTGAACGCCTACGCTTTTGCCTACGTTATCCCCGGTTTTCTGTTAATTCTCCTCGGTGGTATTAAGGCCCCTTTCATAGCGCTTTGGTCAGTGTTTTGGCCAAAAGAGATAAATCCGAGTCCGCGCCGATTGTCGAGACTATTACCACCCTAGTCAGTGGGATTTTATTAGCTGTCACCTTCTTTTTAACAGTTCATATTTATCCCCCAATGTGAAAATTGGCGGTCTTTGTAGGTAAGGGTAAAACTGGATAAATAATCTTGACCGTCTAAATCGAGATTAAAGGCAGAAAAGCAGACGTACAGACTACGTTTATCAACGGCGACAGAGCGACTAAAAATTTTACTGAGAGTATTGGCAGTCAGTCCAGTGTGTTGGCTAAGAATGTCTAAGGTGCAGCGAGTGTTTTGTTTTATTTCCCAATTCACTTTAGCACGGTGCAGTTTTTGGTAGCCGATAGAGGTTAAGATTACGCCGCGCTGACGAGAGGATTTACCCTTTGACTGTTCCATAAGTTACCTCATCAACATAGAGATTAGCAGAATTTTCCATTATGGTAATCAGTGGGGATACAAAAAATTACTTTTTTTACAATATTTAAAGTTTGCGCTAGGAGTCAGGATTTTAACTAGGTGAGATCACCGATGATTCTCCTTGAACAGTTATTATGTACTTAACCTATAGGAGTCTATCGTTATTTAGCGATTGAATGATCTGATCGCCGTTATGCTTCATCAATTTCCCATAGATTGTGATTAATCCCATACGGCATTTTCATAATGATTTAAAATGTGATAATCTTTGGTGAGCAAAATATGGTTATCTACTGAAGCGTTACTAACAATTAAGCGCTCAAAGGGATCACGAGTCCAGTTAATAATGACAGACTGATTAATAATTAAATTATAGCGTTTCCCAATCTCATGAGGTACACCAAAATCTTAACTCCTGACTCCTGACTCCTCAAAACCTAAGACTCTGTACCTCACAACTATGGAAATTGCTATAAAATCTTTTTTACATACCTTTAAATCAAGGCAACTTACTAATTCTAGAACAATGTCGTCTGATTTTTCAGTAATTCGCCCAATTTCGTATAAATATTGTAACCCTAGCCTTACTATCGGCGAAATATAGAGTTCATTCTCGTTAATTAGATGTTTGGCGCAATCGCTTAATTTAGCAGTTAGTCCTGCATAAAGCCAGACAACAATATGAGTATCAAGGTAAATCAAGGTTTATCTCCTGTTCCCAACTGATTTGTACAAGATCATCGGGATCGCCAATAATGGCTTGAGGACGATAAATTAATTTTTGTAATTTATCTACGGTTTCAACGGGACTAATGATTAATCGTTTGCCGTTGCGCTCAATTTCTAGGGGTTTTCCTGTGTTGAGGATTTCATCGAGCAGTTGATCTAGGTTATTTTGTAATTTACTTGAGGTGACGCTTTTCATTGCTGGTCAAGGGAGTAGGGAGTTTTGGGGACGGGAGATATTCGATATTATAGCGATCACCGTTATGCTTGATAAATTTCCTGACGATGCCCGATTTTGTGGAGATCAATAATGAAATACTGCTCTAAGCAATCAAATTCTAAGTAAGGTTATTAAAATTGGAATCCTGAAATAAAATCCGAAAGTTTTCTTGGGTGAAGTGTTTGTCATGGGTTAATACTTCTGCAATTCTCCTTTGTTTCATCACAATCATAGAAATGCAGTCTGTCAGGCTATAGCCCTTATCAGGACGTTCATCAAATAGTTGAATTCCAGCTTGTCTGAGTTGAGGCGTATAAGAAATAATTTCCATGTTCGGCTCTTGACGGATTTGAAAGTAGGTCGCAAGAGCTTTTCGACGCATAATCGCACCTTTAGTTGCAAAATAATTGAGTGTTTCATCTACAATGCCATCGGTAGTTATTAGGTAATCATCTGCATATTTCTGGGCATAATCTAAGGCAATAGTGTGCCAGTTATCCCTGGGATTAATCAAGGCAATCCAATAAAAAGTATCAGCAAAGATGAGTTTCATTGTTATTGTTTTGGTGTGCCATAAAGATAATGATCGTGTTGTTCGGCTCCATCGGTGGGTAGGGTTTCTAAGACTTCTGGGGGAATATCGGCGGTGAGTTCTTCGATAAATTGCCAAAAGGGTTGTTTCGGTTTGGTGGTTTGGGTTTGATGGAGGAAGTTGAGGAGTTGGTCAATGGTTTCATCGGAGGCGGTTTCGATTTCCTGTAGGAGTTGTTCTTTGGCTGTCATGGCTGGTTTGGGATGGGGGAATACTCGATATTATAGAATATTATAGAGATTTATCGGGCGATCGCTGATTGTATCGCGGTTTCTCCATCAATTCCTTCGCCTCTTCAAGAAAGTCCCCTTTTTTAAGGCTTCGGCCGTGAGATCAGCCGAACGGGGGATTTAGGGGGATCAAACTCGATTGCCCATTGTTGATAGCGATCGCGTTTACTGAGTAATTGTAAGGCTTCGGCAATGATTTCATCTGGATTGGCATAACGTCCTGTATTTAGTTTGGCTTTGATCAGCTTTTGGTGTTCGGGTTTTCAGGTTAATTTCAGGGTCGTTAAGGCTTGGCTTTTCTCCATTCTCAGTTTGTCGCTATGGAATCATCCCAGGGTTGCGGAGACAAGAGGTTTCTCTCGTTTCTGCGGTGGGGTGGGTTTCTGGTCTGTGGAGATGGATAAGGTGGGATGCTGGCATAGTTGTTTTTGGTGTCTTGGGTATGAAGTATAAGTTTGGGGTTGGGAGAGGGGGGAAATTGTCAGGATATTTTGACAAGGGTTGGGCTTAAGTTGGTAAAGTTGGGGATTTTTCCCAAGTTAAGGTTTTTTGCGGGAGGGTTGAGGGGCTGGAAGTTAGGCGGGGTAGGGATTTGGGGAATTTTGTGGATTTTTTCCTTAAGTTGGTAAACTTTGGTTGTGTAGAAATGTTGGTTGTGTTGAAATGAAGATGTTTAACGCGATGTGCAAATTAATCTTAGACAAAAAAGACAATTATGAATACTCAAACACTAATTAAAGAAACGCAAGAATGGTTAGATTGGGTAAATCAACCATTTACGCCTGGTATGCTTGTTCAGTCGTTCAATGCTCCACAAATCATGAATCCAGCAAATGCAGCAGCAGTTGGAGACTATAAAGCAAAAGCAGACAGTGCTGCATCCCCAGGATCTGCACCTGTGAGTGTTTTTGAGGGCATGCAGACTACTGCTAACCTTAGCCGAGTTCGTGCTGAGTTTAATCCTATAGATGTGGAAGGGACTGGCAATAAAGCACATTTTCTTCAATTTACGCAAAATATTGCCGATGCACCTTTTCTAACTTTACTTTCGGCAAACACGCTAGAAGTTAAGGAAAAAAGCCACAATGCCGACACTCTAATAAACAGTTTTGTGGGTGGCTTTATTGGTCTTGCAGAAAGCGATATAGCTCAGGTATTAACCTCCGTAAAAACTTTAGCTTCGGCTGCCCTTTCTTATGCTGGTCAACAGGAAAGAGTCTCGAACTTTGCACAAAATTTATTGCAGGTAGATTCTTCAGGAGATGTTCAATTTTCGTTATATAGTAGTGAATTTTCTATAAAATCAGAAAATAATAAAGGTACTATTACCTTTGAGGCATCCTACTTTCTTGTACGAGCACAATATCAACTATCCGTAGCTAGTTGGAATCAGGTTGTAAATGTATTCAGTGCCCAACAAAAAACAGATACACAGAGCTGGCTTGATCAGATGAGCACTAAAAATAAAAGTGTTGGAGCGGCTAAAACCCCCTGTCTTGACTAATTTTCTTGAAATATATCGCTGATCTATTACTCTAGGAAAATTCTTGTTATATCTAAACTCTAGCATCTTCTCAGAGTAAGCCTTTTAGCAATCAATACCTAATAGAAACCGCTTTTTAGAGTTTCTATCAGAAATTAGGTTAATGATCCCTTGCTCATCAAGGCTTTCAAAATTTGGAGTTGATTTAACTACTCCCATTCTGATAGATCAGCGATATAGTAGTCCCAAACCAGTTGTAAATATCGATCCGCTCTAAGCAATGGTTTCGAGCATCTCAACAACACGAATCATTTAGGATTGCTATTCTCCACTAATATTTAGGAGCTAAAACAATATGAATGCTGCGCCTCTGAATTCTCATAATAAGTTGCTAGTGATTACCAGTCTTACCGGAACTGACGAAAAGATAGTGTTGGAGCAAACTGAAAAGCTTCAGCCCCCAGTTCCATCTCAAGGAGATCCTGAATACCAGACTTTCCTTAAAAACTTTCTAAACAGTCCAGCTAATGTTATGTCTACAATTGCGGATTTTCTTCGAATAAAAGCGAAATGGAAAATCAACTCCATTGAAAATTATCAAGATTACTTGAATTTGTTCGAGAATGTTCCATTCGGAAGCATTTCGGCTGGCTCTGACCTTCACTATAAAACAAGACATAATTCTGTTTCATCTTTAGTGTCTGAAACTTGTACAATAGCTTATGTTCCTCAAAGTAAACAAAAATATATATACGATTTAAAAGCCTTTTTGGGCGACGTTTCTGAGGGTAATCCCAAAACACTTACCATAATTACTCAAAATTTACAAGCTACAGACGGACGATTGATGTTACTATTCAATAAATCGAATTTCATCGTTTCTTCTTTCCGCCCTCAAACATATAATCTTTCAGCAGAATCTGCCATTGCCACATTGACGATAATAGGGCCTTCTTATTTTCAACAAAATGGGGCGCAATTTCTCAGATTAGGATTTACTAATGTAACAGACTGGATAAATAAAACTTCCACTCCGACACCCTCTTAGCGTAGGGTGCGTTTGTTAACGCGCCTTTTTCCTTTAAATTACTACTGTTACTCATCACCCAATATTATCGGGAATAATGGGAATTTTCGTCATTCCCCAATCGGTCGGATAAAAGCCCTGATAAACCGATAAACCCTAGAAAATGGCCAATCCTGTGGTTTTAAACCTAACCCATGCCGCCCAGAATTGTAATCAATATAATCACAATGTAACCCATAATCTCGTTCATCTCACATTAAATATTCCCAAAAACGACGTTGCCATAAATTACTTTTTCTCCGCTTTTGTCGAGATAACAAAACCACTCGATCAATCCCCAATGGCTCTCCGTGTCTTACACCCTAAATTATGGCATATTCAGCCCTTTCAAATTAGCTGCTAAAATTGAAGAGGAAACCAACCCAACAGCAAACCATGCTAAAAACCATCGAAGGCATTTATCAGGATGGACAAATCCGCTTCACCGAACCACCGCAAGATATTGGCGATCGCACCCAGGTTCTCGTCACCTTTCTCGATCCTGACAAAATCAATTCTGTTAAACTAAGCCAACTATTAGAACAATTGGAAACAATCAAGGGGATTCAGCAAGGCTTTGAGGAACTAAACGCGGGTCAAACTCGCCCGATTGAAGATTTCGTTCAGGAAATGCAACAAAAATATGACATTTCAGGTTGAAATTACCCCAATTGCAGAAGCTCAGATTGAACAAGCCTATCGCTGGTATCGAGAGCGTAATCCTGAATTTGCTGATCGCTGGTTTCGAGGATTAATGAATACGATAGCAACTCTCCAAGAGAAACCTCAGCGTTGTGCATTGGCCGTAGAACATGAAATTTTTCCCGAAGAAGTACGCCAACTTCTCTATGGAAAAGCAAAAAATGTGTATCGAGTGCTTTTTGCCATTCGAGATGATACCGTTTATGTGTTGTATGTTCGCCACAGTTCCCAAGCACCTCTGACGTTAAATGATGTGGAAGAGCTAAGAGGTGGTATTTAGGGCGATCGCCTTAGAAACACCTTCATCCAGTGCGATCGCTATCTTCTTGTTAATTAAACTTTAAAACCGCGATCATTTTGGTTTTTGAAAGAGAGATCGCCGTGTTACCCTAGTGGACAGAAAGTAATCTACAAGCGATCAGTTGAAGCCATGAGTGAAGCAGTTGTAACACTTCTTAGACAGTTCAAAAAACTTTCAGCTAGAGAAAAATCTGAGTTCCTTTCAGCCAGCCTGAGTCCGACTGGAGACTATGGTGATTGGAGTAATGATGATGCAGTTCTTTTTGCCGCTCAATCGTTTGCTCGTCTAGATGCAGAGGAGGAAGCAGATGGGGAATCCGAAGCCAGTTCGTAGCGAAGTTTGGTTGATTGATTTTGGGATAGCAGCAAAAGTACGCCCCGCTCTTGTTGTGAGTGAACCTTATGGAGTTGACATCCTCACCGCCGTAAACGGACGGTGATTCCCAAACCTCACGATTTAGGTTTCTGCTTCTTTCCCTTGCGGGGTTCCGCACCTGCCTTAACAGATTTACTCTGTTCTGGTCTTATGGTCGCTCTACAGACTGACACCGCAAGCCCTGCGGCCAAAATGTTTTTACTTGCGTTAATATCTCGGTCATGGTGAGTCCCACAGTCTGGACAGTCCCATTCTCGAATATTTAACGGCATTTTTTCAGCAATATACCCGCAATTACTACATCTTTTAGAGCTAGGAAACCATCTATCTATTTCGATGTAGTTTCTGCCGTACCAACGGCATTTATAGGCTAATTGTCGGGTAATTTCTCCCCAACTAACGTCAGATATTGCCTGAGATAATTTCGGGTTTTTGACCATATTCTTAACGGCTAAATTCTCAACCACAATCGTTTGGTTTTCACGAACTAATTGAGTGGTTAGCTTGTGTAAATGGTATTTTCTGCTATCGGTGATTTGAGCGTGAATCTTGGCTACTTTGATTCTTGCTTTTTCCCGATTTTTTGACCCTTTCTGTTTTCTAGAAAGATTTTTTTGTGCTTTTCGCAGTCTCCGATAATGCTTTTTAAAATGCTTAGGATTAGATACTTTATCGCCATCGCTGGTAATCACGAGGCTACTAATTCCTAAGTCAATTCCAATGGCTTTATCTGTTACTGGTAGAGGCTTAATCGTTGGGTCATCAAATCTTATTGAGATATGCCAGCGTCCAGAAGGATGTAATCTGACTGTTACTGTGCTTGGTTCACAGCTTTCTGGGATTTGTCTTGACCATCGAATAGGTAAAGGTTCTGTGCATTTAGCTAAATAGATTTGTTTGTCTTTAAATTTAAAGGCTGATTTGGTAAATTCGGCACTTCCTCCCTGATGTTTTTTCTTAAAGTTAGGATACTTAGTACGACCAGCCAAGAAATTAGTGAAAGCTGTTTGTAGGTGTCTTAACCCTTGTTGTAAAGGTACACAGCTTACTTCGTTTAAAAACTCTAATTCTTCTTGTTTTTTCCACTCGGTCAACATTGAAGAAGTTTCAGTATATCCTACTCTTTCTTGTCTTTCATACCAAGCTTGTGTTCTGAGATGGAGAGCTTTATTGTAAACCAATCTTACACAGCCCAAGGTGCGCCGCAATAGCGACTCTTGTTCGGGTGTTGGGTAAAATCGAAACGAATAGGCTTTTTCCATATCTCGCATTCTAGCATATATCGTGTAAATGCGCTAATATTTAACAGTAAAGCCGTCGTAGAACGACGGGGTTTCAGACCCAAATTTTCGATGAGGATCGAGCTTTGATTGGTGTGATTCCTCATACAACTAGTATCAGAGGCTCCCAATATGAGATTCAGATCGACCTTCCCTTTCTGAAAAGAAAAGGTGCCTTCCTACTTCAGGGTTTTGTAACCGTTCCTCCACCCTATTTTGTGAAAAAGCTTGGAATGCTATCGGAATCACAGATGAAATTAATTGAAAACGGGCTGAAAGATTGGCTCCGCCTTTAATAATCGTCATATAAACCTTCGTCTTCTGGGGCATAACTATTCAGAAAAGAAGAATGAAGGCGATCGCTAACCAACGTTTTGGGCTGAATGGTGATCACCCACTTCCCTTTACCAATTCCTTGCACAATAGAACTGGGAAGATTGAGTTGCTCCCCTTCTTCAATTTCTACTTCAAAAGCTAATTTTAATAACTGATTTTTCATAAAACAAAAGCACCTATAATATTGAAAATGTTAGCACAGAGTGTAGAAGCATCAGTGATCGCCATCATCAAAAGTGAAAATGACTCGGCTTGGCAATAAAGCATAAGCTAACTGTTCCTCATTCAGAAGCCCCAATCAGTGCTTTCTCTGAAGACATTGTAACATCAATCCCTCGCATCCTTAAACCTTTGGCGATCACTAATGACTAACATGGTACACCCAAGAAATGTCAATTCCATCCCAACCTAAATACACCTGTAAAGAATGTTAAGTTTTTACCCCATCAAATCCTGACATTAATCCGTATTGTTTCAATTTTCGTTCAATCCTGATGTATTTCTGCTGATAACTGCTTCACTTTTCTAAAGGATTCAATTATCCCACTAATCGAAAAGCAGCATCAATCGGCAATTGTAACGGTAAGGATTGATTCCAGCGTTTCGAGAAAAATAAAATCTCCAAATTCTCAATCTCCCCAGAAGTCGGATTTAGACGAGCGACAATTTCATCCCCAATCTCCTCCGACTCTTGATCTGCATAGGGAGAACAGACATCTACATAAAGAATATCTCCCGTCGGGTCATAGCGAAAAGTTAGATTTTTTTCCATACCATTATTCCCCCTGTAATTTTTCGGGCTGTGTATATAGTCACGATCCAATGACGACTAAGATCAGATTGGGAAACCACCACCACAATTAAAAATCGTCCCGTCCGAATCGTTGAAAACCACTTAGAAAATAACAACGCCTTTTCATCGTGATCGCTAGAACGAATTAAATCTGGATCAGCTAAAGTCTGGGCTAATTGCTCCTCATAATCGGGTAATGTACCCGGATGGCGATCAATAATATGCTGTTCTCGCTCATCGGTTAATTCAACCTCTACCTCTAAATAACCACAGAAAAAAGACCTTGCCAAATTTTCTTCATGTCTCCAAAACTGATCTTAAATTTAAAAACCAAAACTTAATCATCGGCGATCGCTGCTTCCAATATTAGAGACATGAAACGTGAAAACAACTCAGCCTTGCGACAAAGCATACACTAATGGCTCTTTATCAGCAGCCCCAATCAGTCCTTCCTCTGAAGACATTGTAACATCAATCCCTCGCATCCTTAAACCTTTGGCGATCGCCTTAGAAACCCTTTCATCTAGTGCGATCGCCCTCTTCTGGTTAATTAAACTTTAAAACCGCGATTATTTTAGCCTTGGAAACGTCAATCGCCGTGTTACCCCAAGGGATAGAAAATAGTCTACGAGCTATCGGTTAAAGCTATGAGTGAAGCAGTTGTAACACCTCTCATTGCGATCGCTGATCCCATAGGATGGTTTAGCATACTGTAACCCGTCAAAAACGTTGATGACTAAGACAAGTATTTTTTAGTATTGCAAAATTTAGAAAATTTTGCGGTCGCGGTTTGATTGTTGATGGTTGATAAGGGGCATTTTTCAAAACAATTTGCCTTGAAAACTCAATGCTAAAATGAAATTAAGTCAACAAAAATCTAATGCCTGATTTTCAGACCTTTATCGGTATCCTTAGCACCCTATTCGTCTTTTTAACAGGAATAATCCTCAACTATGACTCAATCCAACTCGGCAACGAACAAATTATCATCCCCCAATGGTTCGGACTTCTCTTCGCAGGGATTACTTTCAGCCTTGTTACATTGGATCAAATCCTACGGGGGCTTGTCCGACTTGAAAAAACAGAACGAGAAACTCGCCGAACTCGAATCGAAACTCGATACCGTACTGCAATCATCCGATTCCAACTTAACCCCAACAACTTCCACAGAAACCAACTAGCAGATATTTTAGCCCTACTTGAAGAATACCGAGATACACTTTAGTGCAATTCTTGAAGGCGATCGCCGATCTTGTCGGAGGTCAGTGCGATCGCCCTCTTCTTGTTAATCTTGTTGTTAATTAAACTTTAAAACCGCGATCGCTGGTGGGCATTGTTAAGTTTTCTTGAACGGGCAATTTTCGTGATCAAGAGTAGAACCATCAATATTTATGGTTCGGTTGGCCCTTGGTATGATGGGGATGTCTGTGGGGAAATGGGTGTTATACACTCCAGTCAAATTAAATTTGACAACTAGAGAGCGCTTTTCGGCGGGAACACAGAAACGGGTAGAATCAATCAATGCAGTTGTTTTCTTTCGAGGTGTCATCATTACTAAGAAAGCTACCCGTTCCTTAGCCGGTATTGCCGGAATTGTCGCCGTTGCCACCTTAATCAGTAAGGTTTTTGGTTTAGTCCGCGAACAGGTAATCGCCGCTGCCTACGGTGTTGGGCCGGTGGTGAACGCCTACGCTTTTGCCTACGTTATCCCCGGTTTTCTGTTAATTCTCCTCGGTGGCATTAACGGCCCCTTTCATAGCGCTTTGGTCAGTGTTTTGGCCAAAAGAGATAAATCCGAGTCCGCGCCGATTGTCGAGACTGTCACCACCCTAGTCAGCGCGATTTTATTAGCTGTCACCGTCTTTTTAATCGTTTTTGCCAATATTTTTATCGATGTTCTCGCCCCCGGTTTAGATGCCGCCACCCGCAGCATGGCCATTCAACAACTGCAAATTATGGCCCCCATGGCGGTTTTAGCGGGTTTAATCGGCATCGGTTTCGGTACTCTCAACGCGGCGGATCAATACTGGCTACCGAGTCTCAGTCCGCTTTTTTCCAGTGTGGCGGTGATTATCGGGGTGGGTTTGCTGGCCTGGTTCCTTGGCGATCGCATTGATGAGCCGCAATACATTCAACTGGGGGGTTTTGTCCTCGCCGGCGGTACTCTCGTCGGGGCGCTCTGGCAATGGTTAGCACAAGTGGGCGCACAAGTCAAGGCAGGTTTAGGAAAATTAACATTTCGTTGGGATTGGCGGATTCCGGGGGTGTCGGAGGTGTTGCGGGTGATGATTCCGGCGACCTTATCTTCGGGAATGTTGCATATTAACGTTTATACCGACCTCTTTTTTGCTTCTTTTATCGAAAATGCCGCCGCTTCCATGCGTTACGCCAGTTTTATCGTTCTCACGCCCTTGGGCATCATGTCCAACATGATTCTCGTGCCGTTTATGCCGATATTTTCTCGACTGACGGAACCGGAAAATTGGGGAGAATTGAAGCAAAGAATCCGTCAGGGTTTATTATTGACGGCTTTAACCATGTTACCCTTCACCGCTATCTTTATCGCCCTCGCTTTCCCGGTAGTGCGAGTTATCTATCAACGGGGTGCTTTTAATCTGGCTGCCTCGGAACAGGTGGTTCCCGTATTAATGGCCTACGGTTTCGGGATGTTTTTCTATCTCGGCCGCGATGTTTTAGTACGAGTGTTCTATGCCTTGGGTGATGGTGACACTCCCTTTAAGGTGAGTATGGTGAATATTTTTCTCAATGGTGTGCTGGATTTCCTCTTGTATAAACCTTTTGGTACTCCGGGGATTGTTTTAGCAACCGTGGGGGTTAATATCATTTCTATGGGCATTTTTACGGTAATTTTAAATCGTCGTTTAGGGGGTTTACCTCTGGGAGAATGGGGTTTATCCTTATTGGGATTAACGGTAATTACAATACTTTCTGGTGTTAGTAGTTGGGGTGCTAGTTGGGGTTGGGAAAAGGTTTTCGGTGCTGGTAATATTTTCTTGCAATTATTACAGTTGGGTTTGGCCTCGACCGTAGCGGTGGGTTTATTCCTCCTCGGTGCGATGTTATTGAAGTTACCTGAATTAGACCTATTAATCTCGCGAGTTCGTCAGAAGTTCTTGAAAAAATCTTAGGTTTAAGTTGCTGCCTCACTAGATTAAAGAAGGGTTAAACCCTAGCTAATACCAAATCAGTTTTTAAGAGTCTGATTAACTCCCTCCCTTGCTCGTAATTACTGTTATAGGGGACGGAAGAATTTTTTCAATTTGCTCGCCCTCTTTTTGTTTAATATCAAACAAATCCAATCGGATTTGAAGATTTAACCAAAAATCAGGAGAGACTTGCAAGTATTTAGCTAGTCTTAAAGCGGTGCTAGGGGTAATCCCCCGACGACCGTTGACGATTTCGTTAATTTGCCGGTAGGGAACTCCGATTGCGTCGGCAAGTTGACGTTGTGTGATTCCCATCGGCTGCAAAAATTCCTCTTTCAGCATCTGGCCCGGATGGGTGGGTCTTCTATGGGTAGGTATGCGAACCATGCTTATACTCCTTTTTTAACTGGAATGATAATCAACGATTTCAACCATTTTTGCCCCGTTTACAGTCCAGATAAAACAGATACGGTACTGATCATTGATTCGGATACTATACTGACCTTGCCGATCACCGACTAAAACCTCTAAACGATTATTAGGTGGAACGCGGAGGTCATCTAGGGAGGTCGCCGAATCGACTAAATCGAGTTTTCGCCGGGCCACGTTCCATAAATTTCTAGGACAGACTTTCCGCGCTTTTTTTGTATCCTCACCGTTGAAAATATCTTCAGTAGCTGTATTCCTGAACGAGAGGATCATAATAACACGGTAGCACGTTTGTCATGTTAGACATTGTTATATCGGAAATGCCAGTTTCCTTGTTCTGACTTTCCCAACCGACGACCGACTCCTAACCGCAGTAAGAAGCTTTTTGCCGCAAACCCTATTTATTTTTAGGAATTGGGGGCAGTTGCGGTGATTTTCGGCGAGAATTAGAACCGGATATTTTCGGGGGTAGAGGTGCAGAATTGCAATTAGATAAACTTTGAAGGCTCTTTTTCATATTAGCAGGTTCCGGCAGTTCTAGAGTTACCCCTTCCCTAGCAGTCATTGTTTCCTCTGGTAGGCATAAATCAAAAACAAAGGCGGAATTATTGGTTAAATCAGCCAGTTCTAATTTTACCATCTCCAGAGAGGATTCTCGTGCTAATAAAGGTTCAATTTCGGTCTTAATCAACTGTTCTAATTGAGCCAGATAATTGATCTTAACAGGAGTAACAATTAAAGTTAACATTTCTTGCCAACCTTGCCCCGCCAATTCTGCCAGAATATCCCCATAACAGCGAATTTTCCAGCTACCTATTCCCAAATCTCGATAGGAGAAAATTTCCAGCCAACCCCCGGCATCCGATCGATAATAATGGGTATATCGTTCGCTACTTTCGGGAGATTCGTAATCGATACGCACTTCAATATGAGCAAAAGGAGAATCCAGACGGGCCAAAAGACGATAGTTTCCCGAGACAATTTCTAGGGAATTAGTAGAAATTGTGCGTCCGTGATTCTCCCCTTGTTTTTGCAGTATAAATTCCATAATCTTAGCCTAGGCCTAATGTTTGGTCATGACGCTAAAACCTAGGATTTGTGCCGAGAGATTTGCGCTTTTAATTCCCCTGCTTGTGTCAATAAATCCGCTTGGGTTAGACTAATTTGTTCTTGGGTGGCCATCCATTTCAGTTGTACCGTGCCATTTTCAGCCTCAGCATCCCCCAAAATTATACAGCCCACGGCCTTAGCTCGATCGGCCCGTTTAAATTGTTTTCCGAAAGCGCTGCCACTCAAGTCTAACTCGACGCTAAACCCCAATCCGCGTAATTGCTGCGCTAACACCACACTGCGGGCCTCAGCTTTTTCTCCTTTGGAGACGAGATAAAAATCGGGAACCAAAAAAGATAAAGATTGCTTTTGTTGTAATAATATAATCAGACGTTCTAAGCCGATCGCCCAACCCACTGCTGGCGTGTCTGGACCGCCTAATTGAGCTATTAAACCATCATAACGACCACCACCGCAAACCGTGGCTTGAGCGCCTAAATCATCGGACTGAATTTCAAAGGCCGTATGGGTGTAATAGTCCAATCCTCGCACTAAACAGGGATTAAGATTATAGATAACTCCCAAATCGGTTAGTAAAGATTGCACCCGTTCAAAATGCTTTTGAGAATCACTGCCGATATGTTCAAGAATACTGGGGGCATTCTTACAGATAATCTTGGTTTTCTCGTCCTTACTATCCAAAATTCGCAGGGGATTTTTTTCTAATCTCTGTTGAGAATCCGCATCTAAATCAGCTTTGTAGGGAGTCAAATAATCTAGCAAGGCCTGACGATAATTTTGCCTATCTTGGGCATTTCCCAGGGAATTAATATCTAATTTTAGGGTTTCTAGCCCCACAGCTTTTAATATCTCGCTGGCAAGGGTAATTACTTCCACATCCGCCCTAGGGTCATCACTTCCCAACAATTCGACCCCGATTTGATGAAACTGTCGCTGCCTACCCGCTTGCGGACGTTCATAACGAAACATCGGCCCCTTATACCAGAGTCTTTGTACTCCTCCGGCGGCCTGTAATTTGTGTTCAATATAGGCGCGAACGACCCCAGCCGTTCCCTCCGGTCGCAAAGTCAGGGAACGTTGACCGCGATCGAGGAAAGTGTACATTTCTTTACCTACCACGTCCGTCGCTTCCCCGATACCCCGTTCAAAAAGTTGCGTCTGTTCAAAAATGGGAGTTCGTATCTCTTGATACAGCGCAGTCCCTAAAATTCTGCTGGCAGTTTCCTCTAACCACTGCCAGTAACCGATCTCCGCCGGTAAAATATCTTTTGTGCCTCGGATTGCCTGGATTTCGCCCATAGTTCTCTGTATTTTTATCCCTATTTGAACAATCTTAAACCGCTTAGAGTCACTAATACCGTCGATCCTTCATGACCGATGACACCAAGAGGTAAAGTTATATCACCGGCAAAATTGGCTATTAGCAATATGCCGATAAACGCGAGGGCGAAAGTGATATTCTGTTTAACAATGCGATTGGCACGACGACCAAGGTTAATTGCGCTGGGAATTTTGGCTAAATTATCGGACATAAGGATAATATCGGCCGTTTCCAAAGCCACATCACTACCAGCTTTTCCCATGGCAATCCCCACATTAGCCATAGCTAAAGCGGGCGCGTCATTAATGCCATCCCCCACCATAGCGACAGTGTGATATTTTTCTTGCAGATTTTGGATAACGGTTAACTTATCTTCGGGCAGTAAATCAGCGTAAACTTCCTCAATACCGAGTTTTTCAGCGACTTTATCGGCACTTTGTTGATTATCACCCGTAATTAAAACGATATGTTCGATACCGATCTTTTTTAGCTGCTTCACCAGATTAACTGCCGATTCCCGCAGGGTATCGGCCACGGCGATCGCCCCGATTATCTGATTCTCTTGTACTACCCAAACTAGGGTTCTGCCTTCTTTTTGTAAACGTTCGCGCATAGCTAGGATATTCTGGTCAAGATCAGCAATATGGTCACGAATATAGGCAAAATTGCCCACAGATACCGACTTATCGGCAATTTTTCCCGTGATACCCCGTCCCGATACCGCTTGCACCTGATTAGCACTGAAGAAATTTATACCACGTTCCCTGGCTGTGGCGGTAATAGCGGATCCGATGGGATGTTCCGAACAGGATTCTAGGGATGCAGCCACCGCTAACACCTCATTTTCACTGACTGCATGGATAGGGATAATTTCCACCACTTGCAACTTACCAAGGGTGAGAGTGCCGGTTTTATCAAAAGCGATCGCTCGTATGCGGCCGATCATCTCCAATCTTGCGCCATTTTTGAATAAAATCCCCTGTTTTGCCCCGTTAGCGATACCCGATAACAAAGCTGGCATAATCGAGGCCATTAAAGCACAGGGAGAAGCCACCACGAGAAAAATTAAGGCCCGATAGATAGTGGTTTCCCAGGTCCAACCCCAGAAAAAAGGCGGTAAAATCCCGAAAATTAAGCCCAAAATCACGATAATTTTCGCATAACCTCGCTCGAAACCTTCGATAAACTCTTGGGAGGGAGGGGATTCATTTTGTGCCTTTTCTACCAAACGAATCACCCTCTCAATTAAGCGACTTTCGGGGGGAGTTTCCACCTTTAAACGTAGCACTCCCGCACCGTTGAGAGTTCCCGCAAAGACTTCTTCACCGATGGTTTTATCCACGGGAAGCGATTCTCCGGTAATTGGCGCTTGATTAATGGGACTGTTTCCCTCCATAATAATGCCGTCAATGGGGATTAATTCACCCGGTTTGACCAAAACTGTGTCACCGATCCGTAATTGCTTGATAGGAACCTCTTTTTCCCTGTCTCCCGTGATTAATCTAGCAGTATCGGGAGTCATCGCCATGAGAGAACGAATATTGCGATCGGTTTTTGCCATGGCAATCTGTTCTAATGCACCACTAATGGCGAAAATCAGGATTAAAACGGCTCCATCGATGATGAGATAGTAATTACTGTCCCAGAGTCCCAAAATCGCCGCCCCCAAGGCCGCTACAATCATTAACAGGTCCACATCTAGTTCTTTTTCCTCCCATAAAGTCGTCAATCCTGCTTGGGTACTCTCGTATCCTCCCACCACATAGGCGATCGCTAGTAGGATAAAAGCCGGGCCGATCAGATTAAGGTGTAGGCATAACCAACCAAAAAAGACTAAAATAGCGCAAATTCCTGCGGCAACTGCCGAGGAATACTCAGACAACCAAGAGGAAGAGATACTCTGAATCATGGATCGATGGCAATTACTTTTCTCCCCATTCTAGAAAAAATTGGATCGATGCAGAAAACCCCTAGGACGTTATCCCCTGCAGCTAACCTAACCGATAATAATTGGAATTTTGCCGAGGTTTGGATCGATCCGCTGCTATCTCCTCCCTATATCTTGCTTTTACTCGCTGAATCTTCAGGAAACTATCGCGTTTACGATCCCTCTGAGAGTTATCAGGTGGTATTTACCGGTGCGAGTTACGAGGAAGCGGAAAATTGGCTATTAGAGGACGAGTATGAACCGGTAGAGGGACGACTTTCGGCAGTAGAGATATAATTTCCTTATCTGTGCGAAACGTTTAGGCATGAAATAGGGCTGAAATGCCTGAAATAACCGCCTAGTAAGGTCTTCAGTCCCCCGACTGAATCTAAGAGGTCAACCCAGACCAACCTTATAACTGTTTATATGTCCCGACGTTTAGTATCACCCGATACCAAACTAGGCAAGGGGACTCAAGGTCAATACACTTTGTAACAATTATTTACAATTGATACAAAGGTGAGAGTAACGGCGATAGCCAC
>NZ_BDSM01000007.1:0-223449 GCF_003112475.1 Microcystis sp. 0824
AAGCTATCTTATCTTGACCCTTTAAAGCTCTTTTCTCCCTTTGAGTCGCCTGAACAATCAAATCTAGTTCCTTCTCTGTTGCCTCTAATAATGCCTCTCTTTGTTGTTGATTTTTCTGGGCAATGAAGGGATTCCGACAAGCAATTAATCTTTCGTCGGGATAATCTTCGCTCTCAAATTCCACCAAGTTTACCTGATCAAATAATCCTAATTGAATCACTTCTACCTCAGCCAGTTTCCGAATTTGAGGCTTAGTTAAACCAGTAATATAGTCTAATCCTTCTATCGGTTTTACTAATTCCTTGATTTTCGAGTTAGTTAAAATTCCTCTATCACTTACCCAGACAACATTCTCAATCCCCCAACCCTTTCTGACTTTCTCAATTTGTCCGCTTAAAGTAGCACCTTCTGAGGTGTTTCCTTCAAATACTTCTAATGCTATCGGACAACCCTTAGCTGAACATAACAAACCAAAAACTATCTGAGTTTCCCCTTTCTTTTTATCTCGATTATAACTATATTTTTCCAGTTCACAACCATTGCCTTCTAGGTAAGTAGAAGTGACATCATACAAGACTAATGTGCCTGATTCTAAGTGTTTAAGTGCTAGGTGTTTCTCAATTTTCTCTTGTTTTTCTAATAACCAATCTAAGGCGTTATATAATTCCTCTTCATCGGCTTTTTCTAAGTCTAACAATTGTCCTAAACTCTGACTGCCAGTCTCACTATTAAACCCTCTCGCTGTGGCTAGTTTCGATTTAGGATTGATGATTCTTGCCACAATCATCGCCACCACTAAGTTTCTGATTCGTGAGGATTTTTCACTGATTATTTTATCTAAACCCAATTTTTTAATCGTCTCTAAAATAGCCATTACATGACCATGAGGAAGACTTCTAATCACTTCAAAATGATTGGGAATGCCTTCATTCATGGACAGTGTTGCCCCTTTAAGAGCCAGTTTTAGATTGTTGATAATATCATCGGGTAATTTTGAGAGGTTGGCCAGGGTTCTTTTTTTGACTTGATCTCCTTCTCGATAGGATTCTCGAAGAAGAACAGCGGGGGGGGAATTACGGTTAGGAACTTTTTCTATATACATGGCTATAATTTTAGCAAATGGAGAGAATTCTTGTCCATTAAAAAATGTTACAAATTACATGGGTACATTAAGAAAAGTTAAGGGGGTGCATCCATTGATGGATAAGGGTTTTCGGTTATTATGGTATATATGTATGGGGGGAAGTTCAGGTATAAGGAGTCAGTCCCGATGAAAAAATTTTCACCCCCACAGATGAAAGAGGTTTCCTTCCCTACACCCCACTTCATAATTCATAATTCATAATTCCCAACCCATCACTGATGACTGAAAACCGAGACAGTTTTCTGAGGACTTTTTTTATTGGTGGGAACTGGATCGGGGTCATTTTCTTCCCTAGCCACCCGGATTAAGAGGGCGGCTAAAAAGAGACTGGCTAAACTGGAACTGCCGCCATAACTAAAGAGGGGGAAAGGTAGGCCCGTAGTGGGTAAAGAACCGGTTGCCACACCGATATTTAACAGGGATTGACCGATTAAAATAACCATCGCCCCGATCGCCACTAATTTTTTGATGCGATGACGACATTTAACCGCCACGATCAGGGCGAGAGTGGCGTAGAGAAATAGCATGATTAACAGTAAAATACCGCCAATAAAACCGAATTCCTCGCCAAAGACAGCGAAAATAAAATCCGTATCTGGGAAGGGTAGATAAAATAATTTTTGTTGGGATAAACCGTAACCGCTGCCGGTGGTTCCGCCAGAACCGATCGCCAGTAAACTCTGCACTAATTGATAACCATCACCCCGGGGATCCTGCCAGGGGTCTAGGAAAGATAAAATCCGTTTTCTCTGGTATTCGCGGAAAGTAACACTAACCACGGCCATAGTTACACCCAGTAAAGCACTGCTGGTCATGTAGGATAAAGGCAGACCGGAGGCAAGAGCGATCAGCCAGAGAGTTATACCACACAGAGCAGTGGTACTCAAGTTAGGTTGTAAGAGGATGCCGGCTAGAATTAGCCCAAAAATGGCGATCCAAGTTAACCGTTGATTGACATTTAAACGCGGCCAACCACCGAAAACCGCCGCTCCTTGCAGGACAAGAAACGGTTTCATAAATTCCGACGGTTGCAAGAGAATCGGCCCGATTTTAATCCAACGGGTGGCACCATTGATATTAGCTCCCAAACCGGGGATGAGAGTGATCAAAATTAATCCTAAAACTAATAAAATCATCCAGGGTGCGATTTTGAGGAGTTTCTCGATCGGCAATCGCACCAGGAAATTAAAGCCAATTAAGCCAATCCAGAGCCAGATTAATTGGCGGATAAAATAGTATAGTCCGTTATCGAAGCGACTGTCAGCCAGAGCGTAGGAAGCGGAAAAAAGCACCACTAACCCGACTAGCAGCCACAAAAAAGTCATCCAGCGCAATAATCGCGCTTCGGCTGACCAGTTTTTCACATCGGGGTCAAAAATAGGAATAATATATTGCCACACGGAGATTTTTCGAGAAGAAGTATCTTGCAGAGATTAACCGAGAAGACTAGGCTCGATCGCGGTTTGTTCCACTATCCGACGGCGACATGACCGATTAAACCCGCATTTTCACCGTGCCATTCTAGGGTATCACCGATCGCCTGACCGTCGTGATAGGCAGCCAAGAGAATTTCCGCCGTTTTCCCCCAAACAATATTACCCTGACGATCAAGGGAAATCATGCCCAGATCCCGACCATTAGTTTGGGATTCGTGCATCGATTTCTCCACGGCAGCGGCGAGGGAAAAACCATCGGTGACGCGAATGACCACCTTAGCGGCTAAACACTCATCGATAATATCTTCCCCGACCCCCGTACAACTTACTCCGGCCCATGGATTGGCATAATTGCCGGCCGGCATGGCACTGTCACTAACGCGACCGATTCTTTCTAATCCCTTACCTCCGGTAGAAGTTCCGGCGGCGATGTCTCCTTGTTGATCAAGAGCTACTACCCCGATAGTTCCCCGTCGCGCTGAGGAGTCGGCGAATAAACGGGCCATTTTGCGATTAAAGTTCGTCTTTCTTTCTTCCATCCATTCTTGAATCCGATAATCGGTTAGGGGATCATAGAGGGGAATTTGTAATTCTCGGGCCAGATCTGCAGCCCCAATTTCCGAGAGAATGCGATCCTCTTGACTTTGGAGAAATTGGGCCAGGCTAATGGGATTCTGTACCCGCGAGACGTTAATGACACCGCTTAAACGCTGGTGACGACCATCCATCAAGGCTGCACTCATTCGCACCTGACCGTCCGATTGCACCACCGAACCGGTCCCGGCATTAAATCGCGGTTCATCCTCCAGTAACATACATCCTTTTGTTACCGCATCCACAGCACTAGCACCATTGTCAAGGAGGTTGTAAATATTCTTAACAATTCCCCGGAGAGAATCGCGCACTGATTCTAAACCACCTTTGTCCTCTAGGGAACTCGCTCCCCCATGAATAATTAACTTCGGATTTACTCTGGTCATCGAAAAATTGAGTCCGAAACCCCGTCTCTTGAGGACGGCTTTACCATTAAATAGTAGCGCATTTACACCATATATCTTGACTTCCCCTTTAACAAAAGGGCATAAACTGTACTGTCAGCTGCCCGCGCATTTAAATTGCTTAACAGCTTATCATACTAAATCCAGTTATTAAAAACTGATTATTTATTCTCCGTTTTGCCTGAGTGCCTCTCTTGATATGTAGTCCATACTCAACGGATGACCGTATTACTGCCGATTTTATCTCTCAATCCAAGCCTTTGGGGGGTAGAACCCCCCAAACCCCCCGTTGGGGGCGTGGCGCCGCCCCCAAACCCCCCGCGCATTAGTTTTTCGGTGAGATGCTTACACGCAGCTGCTAATACATCTGTCATAATTTAACAGTCACTCCCCTTGCAGGAGTGCCTCTACTGATATGTAGCCTATACTCAGCGGATTTAGTATCAAATATTTTTTCGACATTTTTGTTTGAATTAGAGAAGACAGGAAGGGACAACCCAAAAGAAAACCCAACCACCGCCGGAGATTGGGTTTTCTGGTTATGAATTGATTTTAAGGGGCTAAAGCGTTACCGCGCAGGAGAGAACCGATGGTTTTAGCGGTAATCTTCATCTGTACGAGAGGATTAGCGGGAACAACGGTTTTATAGAGATAACTGTCAAAAGTCATCTTCTGTACGTCCTTATCGGAACACATTTCCACAAAAGCTTCCCGGGTGGCATCGGTACGGTAGAAAACCCGTTGCAGAATATCTAATACCAGATAGGTCATACCGTATTTCTTGTCCCAACGCTTGAGGTAGAGTTTTAACTCGTCCTCTGTGGGAATACGTTGGCCGCCGTTGGTGACTTCGACAATGGTTTCGGCACACATCCGCGCTGATTTAGCGGCGAAATAGATACCTTCTCCCGAAGACTTCGTAACTGTTCCCGCAGCATCGCCTACGAGGGCCACGCGACCAACTACACGACGAGGACGGGGATGTTCGGGGATGGGGTGAGCCTCCACGCGGATGATTTCGCCCCCTTCCAGACGACGGGCTGCGCGAGCGCGAATACCAGCTTGTAGGTCTTTAATCATGGCTTTATTGACCTTCATTGTGCCAGTACCGACGGCGACGTGATCGTATTTGGGGAATACCCAAGCGTAGAAGTCGGGGGATACGTCTTTTCCTACATACATTTCGGCCAGATCTTCGTAGTAGGCCATTTTATCTTGGGGAAGACGGATGCGTTCTTGGAAAGCGATCGCATAGTTGTAATCCCCGGCATCAATAGCTTTGGCAATGCGAGAATTAGCACCGTCGGCGCCGATAACCATATCCACCTTCAGAGATTTCATTTCCCCTTGGGAATTGCCGTGGGAGTGATCGGCGTAGTGTAGGGTATAGGGATCGGTGCTATTGGTGGGAATGTCGAGACCGTAAACGGTTCCGTTGATTAAATGCGCTCCTAATTTATGGGCGCGTTCTCTCATAAAACCGTCGAGGACTTCCCGACGACACATACCGATATATTCGTCTTGATTATCGAGATTAATATCGACTTCGACGTTAGAGGGGGAGATCATTTTCATTTTTCTCACCCGGCGATCGATAATTTCAGGAGGTAGGTCAAATTCGCTCACCATACAGAGAGGAATCGCTCCACCACAGGGTTTAGCATTATCTAATTTGCGTTCAAATAAATAGGTTTCAATGCCTGCTTTAGCTAATGTTTCTGCCGCCGAAGAACCGGCCGGCCCTGAACCCACAACAGCGACTCTTAACACTCAGGTTTTCTCCTACATACTTACGAGCGAGTACGCTTTGCAGTGTACCACAGGGGTTTAGCTGAAAGGAACGATATCCTCCGATTCTGCCCGATCTTGCAACAGTGCTTAACATCCTCTGTTACAAAAGTTTATTTTACTGCCTGTAGATTTTTTTTAGTCGATGTGTTGTATTGTGTTACACCGATAGGGAAAAAAAGTGCTAAACCCCTCTCCCAAATTGGAAAAGGGGATAGCTGCGAGGATTGTTAACCTCTTGCTTTCAACCAATCAGTAATAGCGGGGGGTAAATCCCGTTGCACTTTGCCACTGACATACATTCCGATATGTCCGACGGGGAAGGCACAAGCGGTATAGTCAGAAGTACCGATATAATTCCCTAAAGCGAGGGAAGAAGCGGGAGGCACAAGGTGATCTTTATCCGCGTAAAGATTGAGAATTGGCATAGTCAGATTGTGTAAATCTACCCGTTTATCTCCTAACATCACTTCCCCTTTAATCAGTTTATTTTGCTGATAGAAATCCTTGAGAAACTGTCGGTAGGATTCTCCTGCTTGGTCAGGACTATCAAAAATCCATTTTTCCATACGCAGAAAATTAACTAATTTTGATTCGTCTTCCATGATGTCAGGAAAATCGAGGTATTTCTGATAACCTAACTGCAAAGGTTTCAATTCCAGAAATTCTAAGTTGAGAAAATCTCCCGGGATATTGCCCATAGTATCTACCATTAAATCGATGTCTAATGCTTCGGAACCCAAGGAACACCCCCCCCGCATATTTAAGAGGGTCTCGGTTTGATAAAAGTCCACTGGTGTCACCATTGTTACCAGATTTTTTACCTTATCGGGATAGAGGGAACTATAGCATAAACTAAAGGTTCCTCCCTGACAGATTCCTAACAGATTAATTTTGTCGAGATGATGACTTTGACGAATAAAATCGACGCAATTATCCACATAACCATTGATATAATCATCAAGGGTTAACCAGCGATCGCTTCTGGTGGGATATCCCCAATCAATTAAGTAGATATCTAAGCCTAATTTCAGCAGATTGGCCACTAAAGAACGCCCTTCCTGTAAATCTACCATGTAGGGACGATTAACCAAAGCATATACCATCAACAAGGGAATCTCGAAGGGTTTTTCGACCACGGGTTTAAAGTGGTAGAGAATGATTTTATCTTCCCGATAAACTGCTTCTTTTTCTGAGACTCCACACTGAATATCTTCTTCTTTAACTCGTTTGAGATTGTCCAAACCTTTGAGATTTTTCTGAGTTAATTCTAGATAATCTTGGGTAAAGTCTTCCAGTTTCACTTGCGTCAAAAATGGCCACATAATTTAATTCTCCTAGAAAAGTGGGGAAGTGGGAATTATAACTGATAACTGATAACTGATAACTGATAACTGATAACTGATTGTCAAGCACAATTAACTAATTATTACTTTCTACTGCTTGTTTTTCTCCTAAAGCTTTTTTGAGACTTTTTACCTCTTTGCGTAATTCATAGATAGTCCGATGAATTTCATCGACTTCGCTGCGGGTAGGCAAATTCATTGATCGCAGGTAAATTTCCATTAAATCCTGCTGTTTGAGGCGATAATCATTGAGGGAATTAATAAATTTACCCCTTACTTTTAGGTTTTCTGGTTGACAAAAAGCCTTTTCAAAAATATCATCGGCGACTACACTCCACACATCTTGAAATTCTCGCCAATTCTTGACAGGTTGACCTTTTTCTGCTAGGAAAACTAATTTTTTAGTTAAGGCTTCAAAGGATTTAACTTGAATATCAGCCAGCACAATTTGATAGTTAATACTAGCTTGATAAAGAACGCGCCAAGTTTCAAAACTATCGAGTAATTTGCGGTTAAATTCTCGCGGCAATCCCAATAAAGGCATCTGTAACCATTGGCCAAAAGTTTCATCATAAAACTTCTGCCAATAGATATTATTGAGTTCGATCAAAGAAGAAGTATTACCTAACCAAGCTTTGGTTGTTGTGTCATTTGACAGCACCAAAGGATCGAACCATAAATGATTGAGACTTTGCAATTGTTGCAGGTAAATTGTCCATAGTTGACTGACATCTTGACTACTTTGGGAAGTGGTAGTAGTAAAACTATTCAGTTGACCCCGCATCTGTTGGGCATAATTATTTAAAATTGTTTGCCAGTCTTCTCCTGTTTGCATTTTCGGAAAGATACTTTCCCAAGCTTCCACCGATAATTTTAGGAATTTGATCAATAAATCCCGATTATCAAAATAGCGCTGGGTTGCCTCTTGCAATTCTGGTTTAATATTGCCCATAGGAGTCGGTATCGCCCCCATCATATCAAACCAACTTGACCACATTTTTGCCCCGGTTTCTGTCCAAAGATTGACGTAATCGGCGGCCATCTCACTCCAAGCTTGTGTCGGTTTATCCATTATTTTTGCCCTTTTCCTTTAACGCTGATTTCGCTAGTTTACTAACCCACCCTACACCCGATAACTGATAACTGATAAGTCATATTTTTCCAGACTTGGCAATTTTTGCTAGTAATCTTAACGCTTCATTGACTGAGGCTGAATCTTGAAAAATTTCCGCCACATCGGGATCGAGAATTATCACATTACTAGCCTGTCGATAAGCTTGATAATATTTGCCACGAATACCACCAGAAAAGTCATATTCAGTCCGCATCTCGTCATTAACCGTTTCTTCAGACTCCTGATTCATAATTTTTTCTCTCCTGTTTACTAGCTAAACGGGCGCTAATTAAGCGAATCTCATTTTCTCTTTCTGTATGAGATATGACTAACAGCTTTTGTGATTTTGACTGTCCTATCGTCAGAAAACGAAACTCACCCACTGAATGATCGGGATCGAAAATCGTCACGGCCAATGGATCCCCAAATACGGTCACTGCTTCTTCAAAAGATATACTATGTTTTTTGATGTTGTTATTTGCCTTGTCTTGATCCCATTGAAATTTCATAGATTTATGCCACTATCAAGCAACTTAGCAGGGACAATAACAAACACATTTTCCATCTTTGAATTAGATAACTGATAACTTACCCACTGATAACTGATAACTGATAACTGATAACTGATTAGGTGTGATGGGCCCCATTAACTCTGAGGACTTCTCCAGAGACATAACTGCTGGCAACAGGAGAGAGTAAATAGGCAGTTGCCCAGGCGATATCTGCGGGTTCACCGAAGCGACGACAGGGAATTTCGGCAGTGATTTTATCGCGAACTTTATCGGGAATCGCTAAAGTCATTTCCGTGTTAATAAACCCCGGTGCAATCGCATTGGCGCGAATATTATAACGGGCAGCTTCTCGCGCTAAGGATTTGACTAAACCGATAACTGCCGCTTTTGTGGCCGCATAATTAGTTTGGCCGGCATTACCGCGATCACCAGAAATAGAACTAATACAAACGATCGATCCCGCTTGTCGTTCATACATTCCCTCAATAAACGGTTTAATCGTGTGATTAACCCCTTTTAAGTTGACATTAATCACTAAATCCCAATCTAGCGGCGTTAATTTAGGGAAAAAGTTATCTCTGGTAATCCCCGCGTTAGCGACGATGCCGTACACCGGCCCCAATTCCGCTTCAATTTGTTGAGCTGCCGCTTCCATGGATTCCAACTTAGTTACGTCGGCGACAATGCCTAAACCCTGGGGATTATCGGTGGCTAAATCCGTGTAGGCCACCTTGGCTCCCAATTCTATCAAAAGAGAGACAATAGCCGCCCCAATGCCTCGATTTCCGCCGGTAACGACGATAACTTTCTCCTCTAGTCCCAGAGATACCATAGCTTTTTCCTCCTAAACTCTTTCAATTGCGATCGCTGTTCCGCCACCGGTCCCATGACAGATGGCCCCCATACCGAGGGTTTTATCCTGTACTTTCAAGGCGTTAATTAACGTCACCAGAATCCGCGCACCGGAAGCACCGATGGGATGACCCAAGGCGATCGCACCACCGTGAACGTTTTGTTTTTCCCTCGCTAACCCCAGATCCATCTCAAAAAGCAGATTATTTAAGGCAAAAGCTTCGTTATTTTCCACTAAATCGAAATCTTCGATCGTTTTATTTAGAGATGCCAGTAATTTTTTCACCGCGAGGACGGGGAATTCTGGGAAGCGATCGGTTTTTCCAGCACCCACAGCACCGCCAAGGATTTTGGCAATTGGTTTTAAACCGTACTGATCCACAGCTTTTTGACTGGCTAAAAGGATAGCGGCGGCCCCATCGGAAATCTGACTACTATTCCCTGCGGTTAAAACTCCCGACGGATTAAAAGCCGGCCGCAGTTTTCCTAAACCTTCCGGGGTACTATCGGAACGAATACCCTCATCTTGAGCGATAATTGTGGAACCTTTCTTAGATTTAAGCTCAATTGGCACGATTTCACCATTAAACCAGCCTTTTTCTGTGGCTGTGGCCGCTCTTTGGTGGGATAAAGCGGCAATTTCATCTAATGCTTGCCGAGAGACACCGCGATCGAGACAGAGGCGATCGACTTGGGAACCCATGCCCTCAGTCGTGGTAGCATCGGTTAAGCCATCGTGCAGTAATAAGTCGGTTAATTGTTCTGGTGCCCCCATGAGGAATTTATAACCCCACCGGGCCCGATGGGAGAGAAAAAAGCCAGTTTGGGACATGGATTCGATGCCACCGGCGAGGATGAGATCCGCTTCTCCAGCGCGAATTGAGGTGGCAGCGTTACTAACGGCAATCATTCCCGAAGAACAAACCATATCTACCCGATATCCGTCCACACTTACGGGAATTCCCGCTTTAATCGCCGCTTGCCGGGGAATTAACTGACCATGACCCGATCCCAAAACATTGCCGAAAATGTACAAATCTAGGGCTTCTGGAGGCAAATTAGCGATTTCTAGGGCGGATTTCATCACTGTTGCCCCTAAATCGGCCGG
Organism: Microcystis sp. 0824; assembly: GCF_003112475.1. Classification (NCBI taxonomy): domain Bacteria; kingdom Bacillati; phylum Cyanobacteriota; class Cyanophyceae; order Chroococcales; family Microcystaceae; genus Microcystis; species Microcystis sp. 0824. Next base: position 10,299 of record NZ_BDSM01000007.1, read on the forward strand.
GGATAATCCCATTAATCCCCCACCAAAACGACCAATTGGAGTCCGGACAGCGGCCACGATATAAACTTCTTGCATAGACTTCTCTCTATTGGGAAGCGAAGATACTAGATAGAATTTGCTTAAGAATATCGAGTCCGAAAAGATCAAAATCCCAATTTACTGTCATTGGTTAAAAGTTCCTGGCCCCGATGCCTTGAGTTTTTGTCTATCTACCCTCGATCTTGCAACAGAATTTCTGTGTCAGAACATATATTCATTAGAATTTAACTTTTCCGGCAGCAATCCCTTTTTTTTATGGATTTAGTGAAGCGCCTGGTTTTTATCGGTGGTGGTCATAGTCATGCGATCGCCCTTCGTCTTTGGGGGCAATCACCCCTAAAAAACGTTCAATTAACTTTAATTAGCGATGTCACCCATACCCCCTATTCGGGAATGTTACCCGGCCACATCGCTGGTTTTTATGATTTTGCCGAGACTCATATCGATTTACCTTCTCTAGCTAGGTATTCTCAAGCACAATTCTGTTTAGCTAAAGCTATAAACATAGATACGAAAAAATGTCAAGTAATTTGTCATAATTCTTCACCGATTCCCTTTGATTATCTCTCGATCGATATCGGCAGCATTCCGGCAGTGGATAATGTTATCGGTGCTAAAGAGTACGCTATCCCTGCCAAACCAGTACCGATTTTTCGGGAAGGATGGCAAGAAATACTCAAAAAAGCGGTTAGTAACCCTAATAATACTCTAAATATCGTCATTGTTGGTGGTGGCGCGGGCGGAGTCGAATTAGCTTTAAATATGCAGTCCCGTTTGGTCAAAATTCTCAACTCTAGCGGTAATTTGAATTTATCTCTAATTCATCGAGGAAAAAAACTCCTACCAGCCCATAATAATTGGGTCGGTGAACGTTTAGAGAATATTTTTAAACAAAGGGGAATTAGATTATATTTATCAACGGATGTGACGGCAGTGCAAGCAGATCAGATTATCTGTTCATCGGGGTTAGTTTTGCCCACAGATTATACAATTTGGGTAACGACTGCCTCGTCCCCTAGTTGGATTAAAGCGTCAGGATTACTGACAGATGAAAAAGGGTTTATTTTAGTGAATAATTATCTGCAATCTCTTTCCCATCCCCATATTTTTGCCGTGGGAGATATTGCCACGATTCCAGATTATCCCCGTCCGAAAGCGGGAGTTTTTGCCGTCCGACAAGGAAAACCCCTGTTCGATAATTTAGTCAGAATTCTGCAAAATCAGCCTCTAAAAACCTATTTTCCTCAGAAAAATTATCTGAGTTTAATCGGGACGGGAGACCAAAAAGCGATCGCATCTTGGGGCGGTTTTGGCTGGCAATCACCGTTATTATGGTTATGGAAAGATCGGATTGATCGAGCTTTTATGAAACAGTTTAAGCTGTAATCAATAAGTAGGTAGGTGTTAAAAATTATCAGACACCCCCCTTATCAAGGGGGGATTAAGGGGGGATCAGAGGCAAAATTGCTGATTATCGTCCAATAGCACCAAGTTACTGTCAAGGCCGTTGGGAGTAAAATCTGATTTGGGAATCCCACAACCTGATAAAGTAAAAATCGTCCCGATAGCTTGACCGGTTATTGGGAGAAAACGTCAATAGTTTGTTAAATAGTACATATAAACCAATGCCACGTCTTCGCTCGATTATTTCCCTAGTTTTAGTCCTAGTTACTACCCTGCTGGTTAGCTGCAGTGGTCCCCAAGCAACTATCCCCACCGTTTACAGTCCGCAAAAAATCGAACAGTTACAGGTTTACATCCAACCCATAGAAGGATTTCGCCAAAAAATGAGCGTTTTGCAAGACCTCATCGCTGACAAAAATTGGGTAGATACTCGCACCTATATCCACGGTCCTTTGGGGCAATTGCGTCAGGAAATGGTAGGATTATCGCGTAATTTACTGCCCAAAGACCAAGAAAAAGCCAAGCAGTTAGCGAAAAATCTTTTCGTTCACTTTGAACGTATCGATGCGGCAGCTAAAGAAAAAGATGCTAGTCTCGCTGCTAATCAATTCCAAGAAGCATTAAAAGACTTCGATGCTTTCTTAAATATTGTTCCTAGTTAGTTTTTATCAGTGATCAGTTATCAGTGATCAGTTATCAGCTTTTAAAAAAATCTCCGGCTTTTTGCCTAGAGATTGTTGTCACAGAGAAGCACACAAAAACTTTTTTCCTTATTTATAGCAGCAGCAAATTTTAACCCTCCGCAAGGGCAAAGCATGATATTGGTTAAAATGATCAAGCTTGCACTCAAATCATCAAACCCTAATGCTGAAAAACCTTCCAGAAAAAAATTTTTCTTTTGGGGTAGGGGGTACGGGTAAATTTTTCTTCGGGTTCGTGTTTATTGTAGGAGTAGGGACAGGAAAAATATACTCAAAAACACAGTGATCGCACTTATCTTAATAGTGAGGTACGAAGTCTCTGGTTTTAGGGAACAGGCAGCGGGGAGAAGGGAGTGGGAATTATGGATTATGAAGTGGGAAGAATAAATAAAAATAAACTCCTGTCTCCTGACTCCTGATAAATACTATTTTGGTTTAGTTTGGACGCTGATGGGGCCATTAACCATGGTTTGACAGGCTAAACGATAATTTTCGGGTTTTTTCTTCAGACAGCGCTGTTCAAAGTCGGTTCTGGCCGAGAGATTTTCCATACCCTCGACAATTGCCACTATACAAGTACCACACTGGCCGTAACCGCCACAATTCATCAATTTACCGCTAAAAGTGTAGATATCAACGCCATTCTGGATTGCTTTCTCTCGTAAATTCGCTCCATCTGCCGCTACCACGATCTTATTCTCTTTGACGAAGTTGATGTTACCCATGACTGTGTTACCCTAAATTTTTGCAAATTAATATTAAAAAATATTAAATTTTTTTGATTGTAACATTTTTGGCTCCCTCTTCTAAATATTCGGCGATGCCAATAGCGATCGCTTTTTTACCGATAAATTTCCTCAATGCCGCTTTTGTGACCAAATAAGCCACCTGTTCCCCGTGATCGCCCTTTTCCTCACCCCTATTAGCAATGACCGCCTGATAGCCCTTTTCTAGGCGTTTACGGGCGATTTCCAGTAACTCCTCCTGACTAACTCCCTCCTGATACTTGAAAGTCACCATCTCTAAATCGGGAAAATTTTCTCTCACCTTGTCAATCACTTTTTCCGTCGGCACAAAATTAAGATTTAACTGCCCTCCACTGGGAATCTTACCAGAAAAAGGTTTTTCTAAGCGATAATCTGCCACTGCCGCCGAGAAAATCCCAAATTGATAATCTTTACTCTCTAATTCTCCCATCACCTTCCCTAGATACTCGTCATAAGTTTCAATAATTTCGTGGGGTAAATAAGCGGGGGGTGTATAGCTGCCCCGTCCGTGGATTAACTGCACCTTGGCCCCGCGCAGGTATAATTCTTCTGTGATAGCGACCCCTAACTGTCCAGTAAAACGATTGGTTAAACGACGAATATTATCGATAATCACGGGTGTGGGTCCACCAGTGACTAAAATCGGCATATTTTTCAGGACAGAATTACTGAGAATCCCACAGGCTGCCACGGTAATCTCTTTTTCCCCGGGGAGATTGTGTTTACCGTAATCATCCCGGGGTGGCATAATCTCAACTCCCCAGCGATCAAGCGTTTGCAAAGATTCGCTCAGAATAGCATTATGTAAACTGCCGTGCATGGTGGGGACAAGCAGAATTTTAGTTTTCCCCTTTTCCTGTCGTCCCAAGGCTGAGGCCAAGCATGAAGTGATCACTCCGTCAGCAATTCCGTAACGAAACTTATTAATCGTGTTATAGGTAGCGGGAGCGACTAAATAAAGATCAAAGGGAGATTGATCGCTTAAATGTTCTGCTTTTGCCGTTAATTGACTAATTACGGGATTAACCGTACTCCATTCCAAAGCTTCCTTAGTGACGTATCTTAAAGCTTCTTCCGAGACAAAAGCCACGACTGTAGCCCCGAATTTCCGCAAAGATCGGGCAATTAGTGGCGCTTTCATGGCCGCAATCCCTCCCGTTACCAGTAAAGCAATCCGTTTACCCCAGAGATGATGATTTTCTAAGGGTACTTCGCGATCGCCTAAGGGTGAATCCGTGGGAGAGGAGAAATTCCAAGTCATAAATTTGGGGGTTGGGGGTTTTGTCAGTGATCAGTAAACAGTAAACAGTGAACTGAAAACTCAAATCTGATCACTGATAACTGATCACTGATAACTGATTCGGTTATCCCTATTCGGGATTTGTCTATCTCTGAGGGAGAAACTGGTTATGCTAGTAAATAAAGGGTTGCTTCGGTGTTCTTATGATTGACAAAATTTTAACTAAAGTTCGATCGCTTGCCAAGCCATTATTGGTTCTAGGATTAGTGACAACGCTGATTTTCGGTTCTATTCCCAGTGCTTTGGCGGCATCGGGGGGTAGAATGGGTGGCGGTAGTTTTCGCGCCCCTAGTCGCAGTATTAGTCCTTCTAGAGGTGGTGGTTACAGTTCCCCGGGTTACGGTGGAGGTATTGGGTTTCCCTTCCTTTTACCCTTCTTTTGGGGTGGTGGTGGCGGTGGCTTAATTTCTCTGTTAATCTTTTTTGCTATTGCCAATTTCCTCGTTAATGCTTTCCGTAGTGGTGGAGGCAGTGATGAAAACGGTATGACGATAGAATCCGGTTATGAAACCGTCTCCGTGGCTAAAGTACAGGTGGGTTTGTTGGCTAATGCCCGTTATCTGCAAAAAGAATTAAATCAAATCGCCCTAACTGTCGATACTAGCACCTCCGAGGGACGAGTCGAAGTCTTACAAGAATCGGCCCTCGCCCTGTTGCGTCATCCGGAATACTGGGTTTATGGTAACGTCGATTGCCAACAAACCAGCCTGAGCAGTGCAGAAGCGAAGTTTAATCAGTGGTCTCTCAACGAACGCGGTAAACTAACGGCGGAAACCTTAACTAATTACAATAATCAACTGCGTCAAGGTTCTAGAGAAAATATTTTACCCGAATCGGCCGGAGAATTAGCTAAAACCGCACCGGAAGGCTATATTTTGGTGACTATTTTGGCTGGCATTGTCGGTAAATTTTCCCTAGCCAAAATTAATGATTCCCAAGACTTGAAACAGGCCCTGCAACAAATTGGTAGTATGGGAGGCGATCGACTTTTAGCGGTAGAAGTGATTTGGACTCCCCAAAGCGAGGGTGATATTCTCAGTCAAGATGACATTCTCGCCAATTATCCCGATCTGAAATTAGTGTAATTTGTCGGGGAATAACTCCAGATATTGGCTAAAATCTCCCTTGTTACGGGGAGATTTTTTGATTAGGGTTTGCGGCAAAAAGTCAATTGGCCGGTGATGGGGTGAGTTTCATAGCTTAGTCCCTCGGAACGAAACCTAACAACTCCACCGATTATGCCTAAATCCTGTTAAAAGGCATAGGAGAGCAGGGAGCAGCGAAAAACAATTCATAACTTGGCAGTCAATCATACTATAGCGGTTCTCGCATCTGTGCGGCACACTTAAACCTTTGCTGATTAAGCTGTTCAGGATCGGGAATGTACCTCTTGTGAATCAGAAACGCTATATTAAAAACGGATTTGGTATTAGACATCTCCAAAATTTAGGCCAGATTGAGGTTAATTTCTGGAAATGTCTATTGTACTGCAAGGGAATCAGGAGCCGCCCAAGATCCATTGGTTCGCTACCTCAGTTTCCCCCCAAGGGAACTGCCTGACTTCAGCGGCGACAAAGTGGGAAGCCAGACTTTCAATCAGTTTAACCAGAGTGGAATCAGTCACCACTGCAACTTTACTGACGTACTTGTGATGGTCGCGTATCAGCCGGAAATGAGCGACCAAGGCACCAAAACTCTCCCAACCAGTGAACGTAGGAACTTCGATGATTACGCCGGCAAGGCCACCAGTGGATTCAATGTGGGGGTCCACTGCCTCCGCAATCTTGATGAAATCTTCCGCCGCCAGTGCAGATGTCGGTCGCATATAGAGAATGCTATGCGCCGCGTCTAAATTATAATCTATCATAGTTTGCCTCTCCCAAATGGTCGAAGTCTAACTATATGCTATCACAAATAATAGGATCAAGATTGAGGGAAAATTAACAAGCGCTCCCAGAGAATAACCACAAAGACACAAGGATTAGGTTGGTTAATTCTTCTTGCCATCTGATCAGAATTGGGTGGTTTATGCGTTGCTAACCAACCCAACTGGACTTTATTTGAGGGGTAATGTTCTAGATGTTAACTAGGTTAAAGATGGCATAGCCAACGCATAATTGAAACCAGTTGATTATCATTGGTTAAGTTAGCGGCATTGGTGAGTTTTTTCGTCTCTAATTGCTGATAAATTTCCCTGGCCATTTTTGTTTCAATAGCAGCACCGATAAAAAAAGTATAAGGATGCTTAGATATTTTTCTGAAAGCATCATCAATTCTCTGCAAAGCAGTACGAGCAGTTTTCCAATGTTCATCTGCTCCTGCGGGATCAATCCCACCTTTCAATTCTCCCAAAGCAATGTATAAATCAGCAGATTGTAAGGTTTGTTTTTTGATTTTTTGATTAGCTAATTGCGTCGAATCACATTTTAAAAGGCACAAATCAATATTGTTGTTATTGACAATGGGAACATTGACATTATAAATTATTGTTCTTGGTTGGCTGTTATTTAACCAGCTAACACCTCTAACCAAGATTTCTAGATTAGGTGTCATTTCTTCAGCTTCTCTCCATTGATTATTACTAGAATTGAGCCAATCATAAGCAATCCCTGCTACTCTTAAAGTTGCTAATAGAGAACGAGTAAATTTACTTTGAGCTAAGGAGCCACCCGCGTTTCTCATGATTCCTCCTAAAGTGTCACCCCGAATCAATAGAAATCTATAGACTAACTCCTCGACAAAATTAGTCCCCGCAGGTTCCAGAAAATTGACAATTAATTCTTGAATTGCTTCTACCTTGTCTTGGGGATGTAAATAATTTTTAGCTTTATCAGAAATTCCCGATGCAGTTAATAAAGCCGCTTGAATATCTGGGATGTTTAGTAACTCTCTAGGATTGTTTACGGTTTGGGCAATAATTTTTAAGGTTCTTGCTTCTGCAATTAAAGGAGTAGCTCTCTGATTTTTTTCTAAGGCTAGAGCAATAAATCCTGAACGGATAGCTTCATAGGTAGTCTCCAAATCACAACTTTGGTTTAAATGCAAGAGATAGGGTTTTTCCATTAAGGCTTTCTCCACACATAAATACATTTTCTTAAAGATTCTCTACCATGACATCCCATTTGCTGACTACTATTACCTTTTCCCTGAGGAACTACTAAAATATTTTCTACTTTAAATCCAATTTCTTCGGCAATTTTTGACAAAATTAAATCTACAGAAATACTAGCCCCCGCATAGCGCACGTTATCATTAATCATACAGAAAATACCCGAGGATTTCATAACCCGAAAGCATTCATAAATTAGACAAGACATTTCCAGAAAATACCCCCTAATCATCCGAGGAATACCATGGTTATTTAAGGCCTTGCTTGATTTTAATTCCTCTAAATAACCTAGGATACTTTCTAATAATTTTTGACGATCAGTTATGGCAATGGCTGGCGACCAATGTTCATTGATTTTTAGTAACTCTTTGGGTTTATTTTCAACAGTGCAGCTAAGCATTTGTTGACGTAATTGTTTTAATTGTAGTTGATCTATTCCCAACAGAGCCAATTCCAAAGCGTAGATACGAGTATAATCATAGCGATTACAATAAGGAGGAGAAGTAATAATAGAATCGTATTTTTCTGACGAAATCTCTGGCAAAATCTCAAGACAAGAACCTTGATATAGTTGAATTTTTCCCCGAGGATAATCTCTAGAAAAAAGTTCCAATTGTTGCTGACTAGGCTCTAAATCTGCGAGAATTTCTCGTAACTTGCTATGTAGGGCAGTTTTAAAGTCTAAAATTTTTCCTTTGTCAAATATATTTTTGCCCTGTTGTTTACCAGAACGATAATCCCAACGGAGGTATTGACCATCTTTTCTAGTATAGCTAATTGATTCGAGAATAGAAAGTAAGGCAAATTTTAAGATCGCTTGCACTCGCTCATTCTCTTGGGCAATCAACCCTAAGTAACTTTCTATACAAGCCTGATTTTCTTGGGGATATGCTCCTTGAGTAATTGGTAATTCTAATAACTTAACTTTGTCATCTACCTGTTGCCAAAGGCTATGGTTAGACCAATACTCTAGACGATGTATATCATCACTATTTAAGCCATTTTCTAAAATTTGCCTAGTAATAATTAATTCCTGTCCAATCGGCAATAGTTCTATTCCATCTGCTGATAAACCCCTGGCTGCCGCCGCAAACAAAGTTGTTCCGCTGCCGGCGAAAGGGTCTAGTATTTTTCCTTGTTTGATACCATATTTTTCTAGAAGATAAACTATCAGATCAACGGAAAAACCCTCTTTATACTTATACCAGCGATAAACTGGTTGGTTCTTATTACCTTGAAAACTCACTAGAGTACGAGATAATTGCTCAGAATCAAGTAATTTGTCTTGAAAATAATTAAATAATTCTCGATCGAGATTGTTGATTTCTAACAATCTTTCTGCTACATTAACTGAACTATTAATCATTTAGGTTTACCGGCGAAATTGCCGAAAAATAATTATCAGAGTTTATCTTTATTTGAGGGGTAATTTTAATCAGTGGGGAAAGGGCGATACTTAAGGATTAATTCTCGCACCGATTCCCCTAAATTTAATCTCAATCCCCTAGACAAATACCCAAACCCCTGGCGGTTTTGACTAAAGTTTCTTCGGGATCGACGACGCGATAGGTTTTAATCGCCTCCTCAATGGGAACACTGACCACTTGCCGATTTTGCCAGGCCACCATGCGATCGAATTCTTCCCGAGCGATCAAATCCACGGCCGCCACGCCAAAAGCCGCCCCCAGTAAGCGATCCATCGGAGAAGGAATGCCCCCCCGTTGAATGTGGCCCAGGAAAGTTACTCTCGTTTCGGCCCCGGTTTCCCTGGCAACTTCTTCGGCTAAATAGCGACCGATACCCCCGAGACGATCTTCCCCTAGGGCTTCCTTCTGCACTAGGCGATTGCCAGTTTCGGTACGCACAGCCTCGGAGACAATAATCAGAGAAAACTGTTTATCCATACGCTGCCGTTGCCGGATCTTCTCGCAGACCTTCTCTAATCGGTAGGGAATTTCGGGAATGAGAATGATATCGGCCCCCCCCGCAATACCGGCAGCCAGGGCGATATGGCCGGCATCTCTACCCATAACTTCTAGAATCATCACCCGGTTATGACTAGCGGCGGTAAAATGGAGGCGATCGAGGGCTTCTGTGGCGATATTAGTAGCTGTATCGAAGCCGATGGAGACTTCTGTAGCTCCCACATCATTATCGATGGTTTTGGGGATACCAATCAGATTAATGCCTCCCTGTTGGGCAATACGGCGCAAAATCGCCAGACTACCATCGCCACCGATGCCGATCAGGGCATCCAGTCCCAGACTATGATAGCCGTCGATGATGTCCTGAGAGCGATCGATCAGGGTTCCATCCGGCATCGGGAAAGCGAAGGGATCCCCCTTATTGGTAGTACCGAGAATTGTTCCTCCCATCACTAACAGGCGATCGACTCCTTCAATATCAAAGATAGTGGTTTTGGGGGGACGGTTAACTAATCCGTTCGTTGCTTCTCGAATACCCACCACTTCCCAGCCATAATTGCCACTGGCATGGTGGACAACGGCACGAATGGCGGCATTTAAACCCGCACAGTCGCCACCACTGGTGAGAATTCCAATTCGTTTTTTTTCACCCATAGGTTTTTGTCAGGAGATTAACAAATCTATATTTAGGGAAAAGTTGCGGATAATGCCTGAAAATTAAGAAAGTTTCTAGATCGTCCCTGACAGCTAGGGGAAAAAAACGAAAAATTCGCCCCCATCCCCTCAGTAATCGATCACGAGCAGGGTATGCAGGGCGACACGGATTCCCATTATACTAGAAAGTATATAGCAATATTAGGGCATTTGTCAACCCTAATATGCAAGAAATTTTCTGATAACTGATAGCTAATCAATTTAACTATTTACTGCTTGCTGAAGACGGGATAGATCCCAACCTTTTTGATTGAGAAGTAGCCAAGACTGCATTAAATCTGGACCGTGTAACTCCCCCATCAAAGCGGCCCGCAGAGACTTCATCACTAGACCTTTTTTAACCCGATGGGCTTTAGTTGTGGTCTCCACAATTCCCTTAGCAACTTCTCCGGTCAAATCGGGAGTAATAGCGGCGAGAATATCCTTGATAATATCCTTAACTCCCTCTAATTGTAATTGACTTAAAGCCTCCTGATTATAATTAGCCAGAGGGGTTAAAAGTAAACGACTTTCGGCGACAGCATCGCTTAAACGAGTTAAACTCGGACCGATGAGAGTAGCCAAACCGATCAACCAAGCTCGATCGGTTTCAGCATCAAAATTATACCCTGCTTCTTGCCAGTAAGGGAGAAGTAAAGGCACTAATTCCTCACCGGTTAAACGATGGAGATATTGACTATTAATCCAATCCAATTTCGTCCAGTCAAATTTTGCTCCCGCTTTATTTACCCGTTCTAAACTAAACACTTGAGCGGCCGTTTCAAGGGTAAAAATTTCTTCAGTGGAATCGGGAGGAGTCCAACCGAGGAGAGTCATGTAATTAACCAAAGCTTGCGGCAAAAAACCCAGTTTTCTGAAATCATCGATCGAAGTGACTCCATCCCGTTTAGATAACTTACGACCCTCCTGATTTAAGATCAAAGGAGTGTGGGCAAACTCCGGCACTTTTGCCCCTAAAGCTTCGTATAAAAGAATTTGTTTAGCCGTATTAGCGATGTGATCTTCCCCACGAATAACATGGGTAATTTCCATATCAATATCATCAACAACTACCGCTAAATTATAAAGAGGCTGACCGAAGTTTTCCTCGGCATTTTCCGAGGTACGAGCGATCACCATATCGCCACCTAAATCACTACCTTTCCAGATGACTTTTTCCCGGATTAAATCCTGCCAAATAATTTCTTTATCATCGTCAATAATAAAACGAATTACTGCTTTTCTCCCCCCTTGCTCGAATTGAGCTTGTTGTTCAGGGGTGAGATAACGATGACGATTATCGTAACGGGGGGCAAGATTGCGGGCTTTTTGTTCTTCCCGCATTTTTTCCAATTCTTCCGGGGTACAATAACAACGATAGGCTAAACCTCGATCAAGCAGGGTTTGAATAGCCTGACGATAATAATTAAGACGTTGAGTTTGAAAAAAAGGACCTTCATCCCAATTGAGTCCTAACCATTGTAGGCCCGCTTGAATATTTTCCGTATATTCTGGTCGAGAACGTTCTAAATCTGTATCTTCCACGCGCAAGATAAATTTACCCCGGTGATGATGGGCAAAAAGCCAGTTAAACACGGCTGTGCGTGCGGTTCCAATGTGTAAATTTCCCGTGGGACTGGGGGCAATACGAACTCTTACTGTCACGATCTAACTCCTAGGTTTTTGCGGCAACCATATCCCATGTTATGGCAAATTCACCTAGGTCAACTGGCAAAATTAAGACAGTTTTCAGCCAGGGTTGCCAGCAGCAATTATCAGTTCTTTTGTACCGATTAAGCTGGGAGTGTTAGCCCTGAGTAACCGCACTGGGGAATCGAAGAACAATAAAACATCTTGGGGAATGTAAAAATATATAAAAGTATGTGAAGATGTGCGGAATGTCGGTTATAAATTTTGGAGATATCTATTGGTTTTATCTCTGAGGTTGCGATTAATCACAATGTTTGAAACTCTATTATCTTCGATTTTGCTTACCCAGTCTGATTATTTCCATCTGACTCCCACTAATAAGGTGGCAGTGGAGAGAAGAATTGCCGAAAAAAGTTTTGGTTCCGATCCTCAGATTAATCCTAGGGAAATCTCCAGTATTTTGAATCTTCAGCCCCAATGTGGTGCGAATCCTGCTAATTCTCAGATTCAATGCACTTGGAAAGAAGGAAATAGACAGATAAAAGCCTATTGGTTAAAACCTTGGCGCTTTCAGCGCTGGCAATCTACGGGATTCTAGCTATATCTTGAGGTAATATCAGTTCTCAAAATGGATAGCTACCAAAAGGTGAGGGATGAACAACAAACTCTCAATAAATGAAGTTTCCCTCTCCGGGGAGAGGGGTTGAGGGGGAGATATTTCAATAACCGTGTTATTTGGGAAATTTAGGCAGCGATTAAAGATTTGCTCAAAGGTTGCCAACGGAAATATCTTTCCCCACCCAATTCGAGGACAAATTTTAACCGGGGTTCCTGTTGACTAAGATTAATTAAGTATTGTTTTTCTTCCGAGGATAAAACAAAACTTTCAATAATCCAAATCACTAAACCTTTAGATTTGGGGGGTAAATTTTCCAATTGATAGGTAGCAATGGGAGGAATAAAATAAACCGGTCCCACGGCTGCTTCCCGACCGATATTTTTTTTACCTAAATGGGGGGGACGGACTCCATGAATGCCGGTAAGATAGGCACTTAAATCGCCTAGACCTCTAGCGGTGATATGCAGGACATTGTAACCAGTGGCCCGTAAACGTCTTTGATAGCGTCCCTCGTAACCCCCTTCTAAGGGTGCGTAAACGCCTAAAGCACCGTATTGTTCCAGATCGCGAATAAATGGTTTTCCTGTGGTCAGTAATGCCATAGCTAGTAAAAAAAATCTTTTTCCCTATAATCGCACGTTTTGTTAAGTTGTGCGTCAGGTGAACAGAAAAAGACTTAAGATCAAAGATAGAGAGAGACAATCGCTACTCTCCCAAGGAGGCAATATGTTTCACGATCTCCTTTATCCCAACGGACTGCTTTATATCCTCATTAAACTAACTGTTTTAGCGTTAGCAGTCTTGCTCTGGTTTATGGTCGTTTCGGCCCCGGCTGTCTGAAAAAAACACTGCTCTTGTCTCAGGTTAGCCTTGTCTTCTACAATTAGCGTTCTATGCAATGGCTAAATTTTGTCGATGACTCCTGTTAAATTGCCGATCGATCCTTTTCTGAAACCCAACCTAACCACTAAGCTCCTAGGGGTTGGGTTGGTATTGACAATTATTTTTATCCTGATTGCCCTGTTTTCGCCCCTTCTGCAAGCGATCGGCCTGATTCAGGATCCAACCGACATTTTAAGCAATTATCCCCTACAAGCCCCCAGTTTTGCCCATTGGTTCGGGACGAATGTGCGCGGTTACGATGTCTTTTCCCGCACCCTATTCGGGGCCCGGGCGGCCTTGTCCGTGGTATTTTTGGCCACAGGATTGTCTTTAGTCATCGGGGTTCCTTTAGGGTTAATTAGCGGTTATTTGGGGGGTAAGATCGATCGCGTTCTCCTCTTCCTCATGGATACCCTCTACACCTTGCCGGGGTTATTATTATCGGTGGCTCTGGCCTTCGTTTTGGGTCGTGGTGTGGTCAATGTCGCCATCGCTGTTAGCATTGCCTATATTCCCCAATATTTTCGCGTGGTCAGAAATCAAACCGCCAGCGTAAAAAATGAGTTATTTATCGAAGCGGCACGAGCGATCGGCGCTAGTCCTAGCCGGATACTATCAAAATATCTTTTCTTTAATGTCGTCCAGAGTGTCCCGGTTCTTTTTACCCTCAACGCGGCGGATGCGATCTTGGTTTTAGGCGGTTTAGGCTTTTTAGGCTTAGGATTACCGGAAGAAGTGCCGGAATGGGGTCATGATCTCAAGGAAGCTTTGGCGGATTTATCTACGGGTATCTGGTGGACGACTTTATTTCCCGGATTAGCAATGACCACGATGGTGGTGGGTTTATCTCTGTTGGGAGAGGGGTTAAGTGAAATTTTAAACCCCCTGAGTCGTAAACGCTAAAAGCGAGGGCCAGAGTTCGAGAGAAATCATCTGAGGAACTTCCACACCCTCAGCCTCTCTGTCCGGTAACGATGTAGGATACCCTTTGGGCGATATTGGTGGCATGATCGGCCATACGTTCTAGATGACGGATTAGTAAAGCCATCAGCAGGATCGGTTCCACCACACCCTTAATATCTCTTTGATGGGCGAGAGTGTGATAAAGATAGTCATAGGCTCGATCGACCGTATTATCTAGTTCTTTGACCTTTGGACCGGCTTCTTGATCGAGGTCGGCCAGAGCAACCAGACTCGTGGCTAACATATACTGAGCATGGTGGGACATAGCCTCGATCTCATCCATACAATCGTGGGGAGTATAGGCGAATAACTTGAGCGCTATTTCAGCTAAATCCTTGGCATAATCGCCGATCCGTTCTAAATCGCGCACTAATTGCATAAAAGCACTTAAAAGCCGCAAATCTTGGGCTACGGGAGCCTGTAGAGTCATGAGAGTGGCACAATCTAACTCGATTTGACGATAGTAGCGATCGATTTCCTTGTCAAGGGGGGCGATTTTTTTCGCCATTTCCAAATCCCTAGCAAAAAGGGATTGATGGCTAAGACGAAAGGATTCTTCGACCAAGGTTCCCATTCTCAGCACATCCTGTTCCAATCGCTGGAGAGAACGAGCGAAATAGGTGCGATCGCGATGATTGGTTTCTTTGGATAGGCTCACGGTCAGATTCGCTTAACATAAAACTACTCTTTCTCTACAGTCATAACAAGAAAATTTTAGATTTTGCACGGTTGTCTAGAGAACTTGACAGAATTTTTTCTCCCCTCTCCCCAATTCATAATTCATAATTCATAATTCATAATTCCCACCTCCTTTTTTTGACGGGGGAGAGTGACTTGTAGGCGAGCGCCGCCGGTGTTAGGATCATTTTGAGCGACGATCGAACCGCCATGGGCTTGAATAATCTCTTTAGCAATCGATAAACCTAAACCGGTACTATAATCCTTTGTGCCTTGTTTTTGACGGGTGCGGGAAGGATCTCCGCGAAAGAGACGATCGAAAACGTAGGGTAGATCCGCTTCGTTAAATCCTTTGCCGTTGTCGATAACGTCAATTTTAAGCAATTTTTCCCCGATAGTGTCGGATATTTCCCGAATTTCTAGGCGTATTTTCCCTCGATCGGGACTATACTTGATGGCATTATCAAAGAGATTCAGGAAAACCTGCAGCAGACGAGAACGATCGACTTCCAGCGTCCAATCCACCGGAGAGGAATAATCTAAGCTAATCTGTTTTTGGGCGGCTATTGGGGTGACAGTCTGCCAAGCGGCGGTGATTAGATCCTGTAGATTAATCATCTGGTATTGTAAAGATCGACCAGCATCCGCTTGTAATTCGCTAATTTCTAGCCAATCGCAGACTAATTGGCTCAAACGCTCCACTTCTTTCGCCATTTGTTCTAACCAGCGTCTTTCGGGAGCTTGCAGGCGTTTTTGTAAAGCTTCGGTGAGGAGAGAAATGGAGGTTAAGGGAGTGCGTAACTCGTGCGTTAAGTCAGAGAAAGCTCGTTCGCGATTTTGCGATAATTCCACTAAAGGCTGTCTATTTTCGATAAATACACCGATTTGACCTTCCGGCAAGGGATAACCGTAACCTTTCAAGGCAATCGATTTAGGAGCAATCACTTGGTGATCGCTAATGGGAGTGACAGGATAATTAGTCGGGTAAAAAGTCCAAGTTTGCACCTGTGGACTCTGTTTTTGGCGAGTTTCTTGAATTAATTGATCTAATTCGTAGGAGCGCACCAATTCTAGCAGCAGACGCACTTGATCTGGCTGCCAGCGATCGAGTTTTAAGAGGGTTATTGCCTGTTGATTGCACCAGAGCAGTTGATTATCGGCATCCACATGAAGATAGGCGATCGGCGCTCTTTCTAGCAAGGATTTCTGAATTTCTAAGCTCTTTTCTCGCTCTTGCAGACTTTGGGAGAGAAACTGTAATTCTCGACGCACTAGGGAGGTAACGGGAAAAGAAGCCGACAAATCCGCCGAATCCGAGAGAGCGCTTAGGGTTCGCTTTAACTCTCTATTTAAGCGTGAGACTTGCCAGTAACAAATACTCAAACCTAAAACTACTCCCAAAATAAAAGCGAAAATAGTCATTGTCTGCGCGAGCGGCGATCGCTAATCGGGAAAATATAATCGCTCACCTAGCCAAAACGATAACCGAAACCGCGTACAGTAATCAGGTATTCCGGTTGACTGGGATCGATTTCCAGTTTTTCGCGTAACCAGCGAATGTGAACATCGACGGTTTTGGTGTCTCCTAAAAAATCTGGTCCCCAAATTTGTTCAATTAACTGCTCTCTTGACCAAACTCGGCGCGGATAACTCATAAATAGGTCGAGGAGACGGAATTCTTTAGGAGAAAGGCTGATTTCTTCATCTCGCACCGTCACCCGACATTCCTGGGTATAGAGGAGAACATCGCGGAATTTCCGCACGGGAGCAGCCGCTAGAGAAGTAAATCCTTGACGACGAATGAGAGCGCGACAACGAGCGACTAATTCTCGCATACTAAAGGGTTTAGTCAGATAATCATCGGCACCCACTTCTAAACCCAAAACTCGATCGGTTTCGCTGGCCTTAGCACTTAAGATTAAAATCGGAATAATATTGCCGTGATAGCGCAACAGACGGCAGATATCAAGACCGTTGACTTGGGGTAACATTAAATCCAAAACGACCAAATCAAACCGAGACTCACCGTGATTGGATTCTTGACTTTGCAGTAATTCTAGGGCAGCGCGACCATCACTAACACCGAGTGCCTCGTAACCTTCTTCTTGCAAAGCCAAAATAATCATATCCCGAATCACTTCTTCATCTTCGACGATTAAAATCCGATGATTGGGAACGAAATCCGCACTCGCCGACAAGGGGGGGTTGTCAAGGGTTAACATAAAAATACTTGATTATTCGTCCTAATTTTATCTCAATTTGTCAACCCGCACTCGTTTTGGAGAGGTAGAGCCGAATGTTATTACAGTTATCTACCTGGTTAGAGGTGGAATCCTATCTAGAACAATCTCAAGGAATTATTATTCCTATTGGTTCCACGGAACAACACGGGCCGACGGGACTAATTGGTACAGATGCTCTCTGTGCTGAGGCGATCGCTAAAGGAGTAGGGACACAGGTACAAGCAATGGTAGCACCGACCTTAAATGTCGGTATGGCCTTACATCATACGGCTTTTCCCGGTACAATTAGCCTTCGTCCTAGCACTTTGATTCAAGTCATCCTTGACTATGTGACTTGTTTAGCTAGAGCCGGTTTTCGTCAATTTTTCTTTATTAATGGTCATGGGGGCAATATTGCTACCCTAAAAGCAGCTTTTTCGGAAACCTATTATCATTTGGATTCCCTTAATTTGCCTAACACAAACGAGGTTAAATGTCAAGTGGCCAATTGGTTTATGGTGCGAGATGTTTATCTTTTAGCCAAAGAATTGTATGGAGAGCAGGAAGGTTCCCACGCTACACCGAGCGAAGTGGCCTTAACTCAGTATCTTTACCCTGAGAGCCTTAAAAATGCCTTTTTATCCGAAAAAGTGGCTTCTGGTCATGGTATTTACGGTGCGGCTAATTTTCGCCAAAATTACCCCGATGGTCGTATGGGTTCCAATCCTGCCTTAGCGACTCCCGAACACGGTCAGAGATTCTATGAATTAGCCGTGAAAGAATTGAGTAATACTTATCTGGAATGGCTCTCTTGTCCTTTGTCACCATGAAGATAACTGCTATAACCTAAAACACATCCACCCCCGCAAACCCTTGTATTTTGGCATTAGCAGCTTCCCCACAGCTGCGCGGGGTGGGGAATAATTTCCCCGGGTTAGCCAAACCTTTGGGATTAAAGCAATCCCGCACATAGCCCATAGTTTCTAAGTCAATCTCGTTGAACATAGCGGGCATATAACAATTTTTATCGATGCCGATACCGTGTTCTCCCGATAAACTGCCCCCAACCCGCACACAAAGTTTGAGAATTTCACCGCCTAATTCTTCCACTTCTTCCCAGGCCCCCTCTACCTTGTTATCGTAGAGAATCAACGGGTGTAAATTACCATCACCGGCGTGGAAAACATTGGCGATTTTATAGCCGTATTTTTCACTTAAAGCCTTAATTTCCTGAAGAACATACACCAATTGAGTGCGGGGAATCACCCCATCTTGCACAAAATAATTAGGGCTAATTTTCCCCGCCGCCGCAAAAGCCGCTTTTCTGCCCTTCCAGAGTTTCAAGCGGGTTTCGGCATCATTAGCCGTGGTGATATTTCTCGCCCCATTTTGACGGCAAATCTCGGCAACCCGATGTTTATTACTGGTTACTTCTACCCCTAAACCATCCAATTCCACTAATAAAACTGACTCGGCATCCCGGGGATAACAGCCGGTAGCTACCACATCTTCCACGGCGTTGATACTGAGATTATCCATAATCTCCATCCCCGCCGGAATCATTCCCGATTTAATAATATCCGCCACCGCTCGGCCCGCCGCCTCGATACTGGTAAAATCGGCCAGTAAAACACAGATAGATTCCGGAGTTTTCAGAATTCTTAAGGTGATTTCCGTGGCGATGCCTAAAGTTCCCTCGGAACCCACAAATAAACCGGTTAAATCGTAGCCCGGTTGTTCTGGTACTGCCCCCCCCACATCGATAATTGAACCATCGGGAAGGACGATTTTTAAGCCCATAACGTGATTGGTAGTGACACCGTATTTTAAACAGTGAACCCCGCCGGAATTTTCCGCCACATTACCGCCGATTGAGCAGATAATTTGACTAGAGGGATCCGGTGCATAATAAAATCCCGCCCCGCTTACCGCTTGCGTCACCCAATTATTAATCACCCCGGGCTGTACCACCACCCTTTGATTATCTAAATCAACCCTGAGAATCTGATTCATCCGCGCTGTGACGATGAGAATCCCCTCTTCTAAGGGTAACGCCCCTCCCGATAAGCCCGTTCCTGCCCCCCTCGCTACCCAGGCAATCTCGTTATCGTGACAGAGTTTCACCACCGCCGCAATTTCTGCGGTGCTGCGGGGCAATACCACAAGAGCGGGTCTTTGTCTGTATCCTGTGATACCATCGCACTCGTAGGTTAATAATTCATCTTTGCGACGGATGACTCCATCTTTACCGAGGATCGTTTCTAGCTGTTTGATCAGATTGGGGGAGATTTTCGGGGGATTTTTGAGTAACATAGGTTTCAGGGCGGCGGAGTCGCCATAAAATCGCTCTATAGGTTAAAATTTTGCAAAAAAGCCAGAAATGAAGCTTTAAAAACTGCTCTCTCCTATTTTACCACTAGAACCCCCTCCTCTGTAGAAATCGGGTGCATCTCGCACTTGCAGCAATACCGACAATCAGCAATTATCGGTGACTTTTAAATTATTACAGATATATCAGCAGCCGTCTGTAAGCATCCCACCGAAAAACTAATGCGCGGGGGGCTTGGGGGCGGCGCCACGCCCCCAACGGGGGGTTTGGGGGGTTCTACCCCCCAAAAGCTTGGATTGAGGAAAAAAATCGAAAGTAACGCCCGATTTTAGTAGAGAGTTTCCCCTTAAAAATCCCAACTTAGTAGATTTACAAAAATCAGATGCAGCCGCAGAAACCTGCAAGAGTCCGGATTATAGAGAAAATTCCCGATAAATTTCCCAGTGCTTACCGTTATGAATTAGGAGGGTAATTTGATCGATCATCACCTCAAAAAATAGCTCTTGATCAGCATATTTTGACCAAGCTTTCCAGAAATTATCTTTAGTTAAATCTCGGAAGCCAACGGTTAAATGGGGCGAAAAAGCTCGGCTTTTTGAGGCATTATCGCTGATATTCAAGGAAGATTCTAGCTGCTGTAAAAGCCGTTTTTGTAGGGTTAATAATTCTGGGGTTTTCTGGACATTAATATAAATGACTCGCGGTTTAAAGGCGGCAAAATTCTGGAGAATTAGGGGAATAGGAGCGTGCAAGCGGGCAAATTTCTCTAAACATCTTTCTAAATCCGGTAATTGTTCTAAATTCCACCGGAAAGGGGGTTGGAGAGTGACGTGGGGAGGCGATTTCAGGGCGGCGCGACTATTGTAAATTTCTGCAAACTCTACCTTGATTTTTGTGGCAATTTCCTGTACTTCTGGCGGCGGCAAAAGTGCGATAAAAAATAGAGATCCTTGGGGTTGATTCATGGAAGCAAGCAAAGCTACAGAAATGAAGCTGTCACCTCGATTCTAGCAGTCTTCAACAACTCTAGCTAATTGTATAGCTCTGTTACATTGCACCCTCGACAGCCAAGATTAATCGGTATAATTATAGGGTTGTTAATCCGTCCTAGCCTACTGAGAATTTATGCCCTGGTTTGTCAAGATAGAAAAAGGCATTGTTGATAAAGCTACCTTCGATCGCTATGTCAGCGCCCATAAGGACTATGTGCGTGATTTAATTAGCCAAGGACGAGCAGCAAAAACCGGTTATTGGGCAGAAAGGGGCGGCGGAATGTTATTATTTAAGGCCGATTCTCTTGAGGAAGCCCAAGCAATTATAGTTCGCGATCCTTTAATCGAGAATGGTTGTGTGGAATATGAACTACATGAATGGCGAATTGTCGTAGAATAATCCAGCTTTTCAGGGAACAGTGAACAGTAATCAGTAATCAGTGAAAAGACAGCAATGTTAAACTGTTGATTATCTAAATATTACTCGTTAATACTGCCTAGTATTAGGGAGATGGGGGTGGGGAGTGGAGTCAGGAGATGGGAGAGGGAAGATGAGGAGCTTTTTTGCTGTGAACTGAAAACTTACATCTGATAACTGATCACTGATAAGCTATACTAGGGGAATTGTGCTAACAGCGCGGTTGCTGCTGCCGATCATTAAATTGTCCCCAGTGAAATTGAGGAATTAACTTTGTCTAAACAAGATCTCATCGAAATGGAAGGAACCGTCACCGAATCTTTGCCCAACGCCATGTTTAGGGTGGATTTAGATAACGGTTTCAACGTCTTAGCCCATATATCTGGCAAAATCCGCCGTAATTATATCAAAATCCTCCCCGGCGATCGAGTCAAGGTGGAACTGACCCCCTACGACCTAACCAAAGGCAGAATCACCTATCGCCTGAAAAATCAAAAAAAATAGCGATAAATAGGGGTAGAGAAGCCAAAAAGTCTAATAAGCGGCCAAATTTATTTTAAAAAAATAGGTGACACGGGTAAAAGAAATCTGATATAATAATAAGCTTGCAGTGTTGCCAGAATACTTAGGCATGAAAGTTAGAGCGTCTGTCAAAAAAATGTGCGAAAAGTGCCGCGTCATCCGTCGGCGCGGTCGAGTCATGGTAATTTGTTCTAACCCCAAACACAAGCAGAGACAAGGTTAAATCACCAAAGTCACTGTCTTGGGGCAGAGAATCGTTACCGTTAATTGTAGTCGTTTTTGGAAAAAAAATCGTTCATAGGGAGAAAGAAAAAGCGTGGCAAGGATAGCTGGTGTAGACCTACCTCGCGATAAGCGTGTGGAAATCGCCCTGACCTACCTCTACGGAGTGGGTCTATCGCGTTCCCAAG
The DNA here is from genome assembly GCF_003112475.1 of Microcystis sp. 0824. Lineage (NCBI taxonomy): Bacteria > Bacillati > Cyanobacteriota > Cyanophyceae > Chroococcales > Microcystaceae > Microcystis > Microcystis sp. 0824. The sequence continues at coordinate 31,922 of NZ_BDSM01000007.1, forward strand.
AAGTCTTATCTGCGACGGGTGTTAACCCTGACACTCGGGTCAAGGATCTCAGCGATGAAGACGTGGCGGCGCTACGGACTTATATCGAAACAAATTATCAAATCGAGGGGGATTTGAGACGCTGGGAGGCGATGAACATTAAACGCCTCGCCGATATCGGCACCTATCGAGGTCGTCGGCATCGGCTAGGATTACCCGTGCGCGGGCAACGGACGCGAACCAATGCGCGGACCCGTCGCGGTCGTCGGGTGACAGTGGCAGGGAAGAAAAAAGCCCCCTCCAAGAAATAATTTTTTATTCATTGCGATATCCCCCAATCAAGAAAAACTATGGCGCGACCAACCAAAAAAACCGGACCGAAAAAACAGAAGAAAAATATTCCTACCGGAGTCGCTCACATTCAATCGACCTTCAACAATACCATTGTCACGATCGCCGATACCAAAGGCGATGTGATCTCTTGGGCATCGGCGGGATCGAGTGGTTTTAAAGGAGCCAAAAAAGGAACCCCCTTCGCCGCCCAAACCGCCGCCGATAACGCCGCCCGCCGAGCGATCGAACAGGGAATGCGTCAACTAGAAGTGATGGTTAGTGGCCCCGGGGCAGGACGGGAAACCGCAATCCGGGCCCTGCAAGGAGCAGGATTAGAAATCACCCTGATCCGGGACGTGACTCCCATCCCCCACAATGGTTGTCGTCCTCCCAAACGCCGGAGAGTGTAAACAGTGAACAGCTTTTTCAGGTGACAGGGATCTGGAGGCCGACAGCCGTTAGCTTTGAGCGCATCAGCAGCAGAATCGGGTCGTCAAAGACCATCTGCTCAAAAAGCTAAACGCCGAACGCTAAAGGCTGAAAGCCAAAGAAAACTGATAACTGATAACTGATAACTGAAAACTGAACAAGGGAGGTCAATCGGTGGCGCAATTTCAAATCGAGTGTGTAGAAGCAAAAACTTACAAGAATCAGAGTCAGTACAGTAAATTCGTACTAGAGCCTCTGGAAAGAGGCCAGGGTACGACCGTAGGTAATGCCCTGAGACGGATTCTCATTTCCAATCTGGAAGGGGCGGCCGTGACGGCCCTGCGGATCGCGGGAGTCAATCACGAATTTGCCACCGTCGAAGGAGTACGCGAGGACGTGATGGAACTCATGCTCAACATGAAAGAAATCATCCTGAAAAGCTACACCAATCAAACCCAGATCGGGCGTTTAGTGGCAACTGGACCGGCGACAGTAGTGGCGGCACAATTCGATTTACCCTCAGAAATCGAGATAGTTGATCGCAATCAGTACGTCGCTACCCTGGCCGAAGGGGCCAAGCTAGAGATGGAATTTCGCGTGGAAAAAGGCAAAGGCTACCGGGCGATTGATCGCAGTAAAGAAGAAGCCACTTCGCTGGACTTTCTGCAAATCGACTCAATTTTTATGCCCGTAACCAAAGTCAACTACAGCGTCGAAGATATCCGTTCCGAAAGCGGTCAAGCTAGAGATCGTCTGCTCTTAGAAATTTGGACAAACGGGAGCATTAACCCCAAAGAAGCCCTTTCCCAAGCGGCCGATATGCTGGTTAATCTCTTTAACCCGCTCAAGGATCTCAACGCCCTCGAAGCCTCCGGTAACTTTGACGACCAAGAGATCAACCAAGAAAACCAAATTCCGATCGAGGAACTACAATTATCCGTGCGCGCCTACAATTGCCTGAAGCGAGCGCAGATCAACACCGTAGCCGACCTCCTCGATTACAGCCAAGAAGATCTCTTAGAAATCAAAAACTTTGGGCAGAAATCGGCCGAAGAAGTCATTGAAGCCCTACAAAAACGGTTAGGAATCACCCTACCCCAAGAAAAAAGCAAGTAAACCCAATTCCAGGAAAATACCATGAGACATCGGTGTAAAGTGCCTCAATTGGGTCTGCCGGCTGACCAAAGAAAGGCACTGCTGCGCAGCTTGGCCACGCAGCTAATTCTACACGGTCAGATCACCACCACCCTAGCGAAAGCAAAAGCGGTGCGAGCAGAGGTAGACCACATTATCACCCTAGCTAAAGACGGTTCCCTGAGCGCCCGTCGCCAAGCCATGGGCTACATCTACGATAAACAACTGGTTCACGCCCTCTTTGAAGGCGCACAAGCCCGTTATGGCAACCGTAACGGCGGTTATACCCGGGTCGTGCGTACCCTGCGCCGTCGCGGGGATAATGCCCCCATGGCGATTATCGAACTGATGTAACGATGACAGCTTGCCCCCAGTCGCGGATCGCCCTAGTTATCCAGTATGTGGGAACTAATTTCCACGGCTGGCAACGGCAACCCCATCACAGGAGCGTGCAGGAAGAAATCGAGAAGGCTCTGGCCGATATTCTCGGTCATGCCGTCACTCTGCACGGGGCCGGACGTACCGATAGCGGTGTTCACGCCGCCGCCCAAGTTGCCCATTTCCAGCAGCAGAGTCCGATCCCACCTGCCCATTGGGCCAAGGTTCTCAATGCTCGGCTAGATGACGATATCGTCATTCGGGCCTCGGCTCAGGTTCCCGATCGCTGGCACGCCCGTTTCTCGGCCCTCTGGCGACGTTATCGTTACACCCTCTATACCGACCCCATCCCCAATCTCTTTGTTAGCCCCTTTAGTTGGCACTACTACCATCGTCCCCTCGATGCCGATTTGATGGCCAGGGCCTTACGGCCCCTATTGGGCAAGCACCATCTGGCCGCCTTTCACCGTGCTAACTCTAGTCGTGACCATTCTTGGGTAGAAGTACAGGGGGTGGAATGCTACCGTCAGGGGCCGTTTGTACAGATGGAAATTCAAGCCAATGGCTTTTTGTACGGGATGGTGCGCCTATTGGTGGGAATGTTGGTAGAGGTGGGAACCGGTGAGCGATCGCTAGAAAACTTTACCGACATCTGGGTCAATCAGCGCCGAGAATTGGTCAAATACGCCGCACCAGCTAAAGGACTATGTTTACTGCGGGTGGGTTACGCTGATTTTCCCTTTGCCGATAGCGTCTGGTGCGAGACTCAGCCTCTTTATTATTTCCGAGCATAGAGATTCAAAGTTTATTTTTGTAAACCAAGGCAAACTGACCATGAACAAAACACCTCTACCAAATTTAGAGACTCTAGAGCAGAAATGGTACGTCATTGATGCGGCCGATCAGCGTCTAGGTCGTCTGGCCACCGAAATCGCTATGATTCTACGGGGCAAAAATAAAGCCACCTTCACCCCCCATCTGGATACGGGGGATTTTGTCATTGTTATTAACGCCGAAAAAGTGACGGTGACGGGCAAAAAACGCCAACAGAAAGTTTATCGCCGCGACTCCGGCAGACCGGGTGGTATGAAGGTAGAAACCTTCGATAAACTGCAAAAACGCATTCCCGAACGAATTATCGAACACGCTGTTAAGGGAATGCTCCCGAAAAATAGCTTAGGTCGGAAATTGTTCACGAAACTGAAAGTTTATGCCGGTGCGGAACATCCCCATCAGGCACAACAACCGGAAGTTTTAGCGATTAATACGATTCCCGCAGGAGGAAATTAAGTCAATGCAAGCCACGGACAGTAAAAATAAGGTAGTTTATTGGGGAACGGGACGACGCAAATCGGCGGTCGCTTCCGTGCGTCTGGTGCCGGGGACGGGGGCAATTACCGTTAACGGTCGCGATGGGGAAACCCATTTTAACCGCATTCCCACCTATATCCAGACGATTAAAGCTCCTCTGGAGACTTTGGGACTGGAAAATGAGTACGATATCATCGTTAAGGCCGAGGGCGGTGGTTTGACCGGCCAAGCGGACGCGGTGAAATTGGGTGTCGCTAGAGCTTTATGTCAATTAGCACCGGAAAATCGTCCTCCCCTCAAGAGTGAAGGTTATCTGACCCGGGATCCCCGGGCGAAGGAACGGAAAAAATACGGTCTTCACAAAGCGCGCAAAGCGCCTCAATACTCGAAACGTTAGGTTAATAGAGAGGTTTATTATGCCGAAAAAAATTCATCCTACTTGGTATCCGGAAGCTAAGGTGATCTGTAATGGTGAACTGGTGATGACGGTGGGTTCGACAAAACCAGAAATTCATGTGGAGGTTTGGTCGGGTAATCATCCTTTTTATACGGGAACCCAGAAGATGATCGATACGGAAGGCCGGGTCGATCGCTTCTTGCGTAAGTACAAAATGGGCGATAAGTCAAGCAAAAAGGCTGAGCAGAAATAATTCTTTACTTTTGCCTTTTTGACCCGGTGGGGAGATTTCTCCGCCGGGTTTTTTGCTATTTTTAGGCTGGTAGAGTCTTGCTCGCTATTCTGGGACTTTCGGAAATCCCTGACCGAATCTAGATTCTGAAACCCTTGCTTGACAAGGGAACGCTAACTTTTTTTCTAATAAAAACTCAAATTTCTGGTTTCTGTTAGTTAGGGTTTGCGGCAAAAAGTTTTTCCTGGTGGCAGGGTGTGGGGTGTGGGGTGTGGGGTGTGGGGTTTTACCCATTTTCAGGGAGTCAATTACCAAGGGTTTGCTGAATAATGGTAAAACCCTTTTAAAATAAGGCTTTTGACCTGCTAAAATCCGATGTTCATGCTGCGAAAATAGGATTAAGACCTTCAAAAACCTTGCATTATCCTTCTTTGAGTATACAAACTGGTACAAAAAAAAGAGGACAACAAAGCCTGAAACGACCGGCTACTGACTCTTGACTCTTGACTCCTAACCCCACCAACAAACTTTTTGCCGCAAACCCTACCTAATTTTCAGGGAAAAAGTCCCTAAATTTCCCCCCAATCACTCCAATCGCTGGCACTTTTTGATTTCAAAAAAGCCTAAAGATATTATCCAACAAGGTTTTTAGATTTATTCAGCAAACCCTAGTTAGCGATAGCTTGAAGACTTACCCCATAAGAGAGCTAGAGTTTAGAGACTGTAAGACTTTTGCCAGAGTCCTGAAAGAGCGCTCACCTCAAATCTAGAAAACTAAGGCTCTCTTAGTACCATAATTCGGGGATCAGGTCATAATAACCAGCTTGGGGCGGTGGATAAACACCCGCTTCGATTTTTTGGATAATAGTCGGCCAAGCTTGCCTAAAAGCGGCAGAGCGCTCGTTGGGGTGCAGAGTCCAACCCTTGGCATTGGTGAGAGTGGCGCGATAATAGTTGCTTTGTTCTAGGGAGCGAGAAACCATAATTTCCCAAGAGTCGAGTTTTCCTTTGCCGGTCAAAATATTGCCCCAAGCTTTTAAACCATCGGGTAAGTGATCGAGAAAGGTATTTTTATAAGAGCGCCAGAGGGGGGTCATCGGTAAAAGGCGATCGTAGCGACGACAATTAAGTAGATAGGCACGGCTGCCAAAAAATTTAAATTGATAGAATCCGTCGGGATTTTTTGTGCAAGGATGCTGAGAATAAATCGTACCATCGGGCCGCGGTGGACCGGACAAAGGACGCACAAACATCATTTCTGGATGGGTTTCCATTAACTCGATCCCTTCGCGGATCCAACTGTAATCCGGTTCTTGGTAGAGCATCATGTCACTGTCATAATGGACCATATAATCACTGCGACAGGACTCGATTTTGAAGATTGAGCCAAAAATCGGATAACCTTTGTAGTTATGGGTGGAACGGAGGGGACTGCCGAAATGCTTTTGATAGATACGCTGACGATAGCTGGGATCGTAGTTAAAATCCACTAGGCGATCGATTATGCCATCTTCAACTAATTTTTCACCACAGGCTCTTAATTCCTCCATTGTACCCAGTCCGGGGCGATTAACCTTGTCCCCGCTTAAAGGGGCTGTGTCAATAGCGAGTACCTTTTCCTGGAAGGGAAACTGACTCATTTTGACTAGATGGGGAATAGTGTTCATCATAAACCAGACATCGGTTCGCGCCGTAAAAAACCAGAGCGAACAACTTGGCAATCCCATTTTGTATAAACCTCACTTTTGTTTGGGTCTTAAATGGGATACATTATAGGGGAATCTTAGCGACAAGTTGACACAATTCCTGATTAACCTATGACTATAGCCCTCGATCGCTTACCCCAATCTTGGCAGGGTTTAACCCATCGTTTAACTTATAAGTATTTTCAGGTACGCATTGATACACCCAAAGACCCCTATAAAATTCTCTTTCGTCCCCAACCCTATCAGGTTTTATTTATCCTTAGCCATATGCGATCGGGTTCGTCTTTATTGACCCATATCCTCAATTCTAACCCTGAAATTATCGGTTTTGGCGAAACTCATCTGGTTTATGAGCGTGAACAGGATTTTAAAGCTTTAATGTTTAAACTCTACTGGCGTTTGAAAGATTTAAACATGAATCATAAATATATTTTAGATAAAGTTCTTCACGATCAGAAGTTTTTGGATCATAGTTTTTTACAATCTGATGCGGTTAAGACCATATTTTTACTACGAGAACCGAAGCGCACTTTAGCTAGTATTCTAGATATTAAACCCCATCACAATGAGCAGCACGCCCTGGGTTATTATACTGGTCGTTTAGCCACCCTAGAAAGTTATGCTCGATTAATTAACAGCCAAGAAAAGAGTTTATTTATCACCCACGATCAGGTATTAAACCAAAGTCAATTGGTCTTTAATAGTTTACAAAGTCATCTCGATACTAAAACAGGATTTTCTGAAGAATATCGAGTTTTAAAAACCACTGGCACTCGTGGGATAGGGGATTCCTCCGAGAATATCAAAGCGGGTAAAATTATTAAACAAGCCAGAAAATTAGATATAGAAATTTCCGACGATGTTTTAACCCAAGCCCAAAAAGCCTACGATCAATGCTACGAAACCCTCAGCCATTATTGTCATTGTATCTAAGCTGAATTGGGGATTAGCAATAGCCTTGATTCTCTCCTCCGCGTCCAAAGAAAACCCCCCTAACTCAACCCTAAGTTGAGCCTTTAGCCAGTCTGATTAGCCTTCAATATTAGCAATTGTAAAGCCCATCTGACACTCGTAGAGATTGGGCTGTTGGCTTCCTCCTTTGCCCAAGGAGTGACCACAGCCTAGTTTACCCTCTCGCCACCGGGGTTGCCCCTGCTGGTTGGCTAAAAGACAGCCCTGACACACAGAACCCGTATCGAGAATGTGTTCGTCGGTTAAAATAACTAACATGACGTTCACCCCCATTGATCTCCGATCATTCTTATCTCCATTGTAAGAGGTTTTTTCTGAGATGTAGTGCCGCGCTATACAGTCCGCTACTTTTTGGCTTTTTTTCGCCTGGAATCTTCTTATACAAGGTATTTACCGATCAATTATGAATGCTCAGAAGATGAGGCAGCTCTTCTAGGTTCTGTGTGAGGATGTTATAATATTAATACAGAATAGGAGGTAGGTTATGGGGATAAATTTTGATCAACTCCTCGATTTACCAAATGTAACAGTGGTCAATTATCAAAAAATTGAGAAGATATTAAGACTTAAACAATTTAACAACAACCAGCGGAAGTCATGGGAGATAAACCCTGTATTCGTGGTTAGCGAGTCACCCTCAGAACCTAACTAAAAAACTTTATGAACGCACCCGAATTAGCCATTGCTACCGTTGGTTTAACGAAACAATTTGACCGCCATGGTGCTGTTAATCAAGTGGATTTACAGATTGAAGCGGGGGAAGTTTACGGGTTAATCGGTCCAAATGGAGCGGGAAAAACCACTTTAATTAGGATGTTAGCGGCAGCAGAAGAACCGACAACGGGAGAAATATATCTGCACGGAGAACGTCTTTTAAGAGATGAGAGTAATCCCCGTATCAAAAGAAATTTAGGTTATCTACCCGATAATTTTCCCCTCTATGATGACCTAAATGTCTGGAATTATCTGGATTATTTTGCCCGTCTTTATCATATCCCTCGCTCCCAACGTCATCGCCGCATTTATGAGGTTCTAGAACTGGTACAATTAACCAATAAAAGCCATAATTTGATCGCTACTTTGTCCCGGGGAATGAAACAACGTTTAAGTTTAGCCCGAACCATTATCCATGAACCTTTAATTTTACTTCTCGATGAACCGGTTTCTGGATTAGACCCGATCGCTCGCCTACAATTTCGTGAGATTATTAAAGTCTTACAATCGGCAGGTATGACTATTTTAATTTCTTCCCATGTCCTTAGTGATTTAGCCGAACTTTGTAGTTCTGTGGGTATCATGGAATTAGGTTATCTAGTGGAAAGTACCTCTTTACAAGAATTAAATCAACGTCTAGCAGGTCAATACTTGCAGATTACGACTCTAGGCAATTTAGAAGCCTTAGAAACCGCTCTTAAACAATGTGTTTTTGTGGAAAGTTGGCAAAAAATTATTAATACTAATACTCTCCGGGTTAAATTTACGGGAACCCTAGAAGATAGTGCCGAATTGTTGAAATCTTTAGTCGTTTCTGGTCTGACTTTAAGCGAGTTTTATACTTGCAGCGAAGATTTAGAAACTATTTTCCTAAAACTGGGACATCGACAGGCATCTTAAGGGGAAATAATAATTTTAAATCTAGGATAGTAACTTTTCGACTAATTGAATTTGCTCCTGACTAAAACCAGCTTCCTTCAGATGTGCCAGAAACCATTTTTGGCGATAACGACCGTCTAAATCCCTAGCCTTTCTATAGGTATCCCGCGCTTTTTTACTATCACCTTGGTCTAAATAAACCATTGCCAAAGCCACAAGAGGATGGGGATTATTTGGCTCTAATTTAACTGCTTTTTCAGCGTTAGTAATAGCTGACTTAAAATCTTTTAGGCGATGATAGGCGAGGGATAAATTATAGTAGGCGATTTCATTATTGGGTTTTAAATTAGCGGCTTTAGTATGAGTGACTACGGCTTTTTCAAGATCACCAGCCACTAGATAAACAATACCCAAAGCATTATAAGCGGCCACATGATCGGGGGCAATTTTAATCGTTTCCTCTAGGGTCGTTTGTGCCGCTAAAGGTTGTTTAGCGAGGTGTTGTGTCCAACCTAAAATTACTCTCCCGTCCAGATGATTGGGGTTTAACTGTACCGATTTTTTTAAAGCCTCAATACTTTTGATAAAATCTCCCTGTTGACGATACTGTAATCCCAATTGACGATAACGATTAGCGGCTTTAATGTCCGATGGGGAAATAATCGGACTGGGAGAAGGAGAAATGATTATCTTAGCCGTAGGTTCTTTTTTAGGGGGAGAGGGGGGACTACAGCCCCAAAAAACCGGGGAACTAAAGATGATCGAGATAGTCAGGAGTCGATAACTATTCATGGGACAATTAATACCAGTCCAATTGTTAAGGGTGTCATCAAATTATGAATTATTCCCCCGAATCCGTGCAACGGCTGCTCGATTCCGATGATTATGGCGATCGCTTATCGGGAGTTAATCAACTGCGTTATTTAGCCCCAGAAATCGCCTTCGAGATGTTACAGCCTGTAATTAACGATAGTAACGCTAGGGTGCGTTATTCGGCGGTAAGTCAGTTAGATATACTCGGTCATCAGAATCTTGATCTGACCTTAACTATTCTGCGTGATCGTTTGTTAAATGATCCGGAAGCAGACGTGAAAGCGGCCGCGGCCGATGCGATCGGGGGGTTAAAATTAACGGCAGCCTACGATGATCTGGTGGCCGTCTATCAACAATCCAGCGACTGGTTAATTCAATTTAGCATTGTGGCCGCTTTGGGCGAATTGGGGGAACCCCGGGGCTTTGAACTGCTCGAAATCGCCCTAAACTCCGATAATGAGTTGGTAAAAACGGCCGCCGTTAGTGCTTTTGGGGAACTAGGCGACCCTCGCGCCGTCTCTTTACTCGTTCCCTTGGCTAGTGATGATGACTGGCAACTGCGCTATCGTCTCGCTCAAGCTTTAGGTCGCTTAGGGGGGCAAGATGCGATCGCTATTTTGACCCAGTTAACCGGCGACAAAAGCGCCCAAGTCGCCCAAGAGGCCCGCAATAATCTCGTTCAAGGGTAATGCAGAATAGTGGATTTTTGTCAATACTATTTACAATAAACTTTAATTAAGAATCGTTAACAAAGGTAAAGCGATGAAACAATTTACCCGTCTAATCTTGCTCGTCAGTCTCCTCGCGGGGGGCTGTTTCTCTCCCTCAATTGCGATCGCTGATAATTCCGGGGGGGCAATCGTGAGCAAGAATTCACAGGTTAACGAACTACTGCGTCAAGCGCGGCAATTGGTCAGAAATGGCAATTATGGAGAAGCTATAGCCGTTTACGAGCGAGCTGCCGCCCTTGATGGCAATAATGCCAAAATTTTCTCCGGGATCGGCTTTTTACAAACGCGGCAAGGGGATTATAACGCCGCCGCCCAAGCATACCAAAAAGCTTTAAGTCTCGATCCGAGTAATCCCGACTTTTTCCATGCTCTCGGTTATAGTTTGGCTAATATCGGCGATTATGACAATGCAGCCACCGCTTACTACTACGCTATCCAAATAGAACCGAAAAACGTCCAACACTACCTCGGTTTAGGGGTGGTATTATTACGGCAAAAAAACTATGCTAAAGCAGGCGAAGTTTACCAATGGGTTTTAGCTCTCGATCCCAATAATCAGCAAGCCCACGAAATCATGGGCAAAGCCTTGATTGAACAGAATAAAAGCAGCGAAGCCCTCGATTTTCTCCAAAAATCCCTGCAAAGATTCCCTAACAATAGTGAATTAAGATTGCAACTGGCCAGCCTTTTGCTCAAACAGGGCGATTTAAATGGCGGAACCCAGATTTTAAAAGAAATAGAACGACAAAATGCAGGAAATTTTTTAATTCAGCTAAAAATAGGGATTTTACTCGAAAAACAAGAGCGTTTTGACGAAGCTCTCCCCTTTTATCGTCGGGCTGTTTTCCTGCAGCCCCAATCTTTGGAAGCACAAGCGGGAATCGGTCGCATCCATCTGGCCCGAAAAGATTATCTTGCAGCAATTATCGCCTATCAAGATTTGGCCGAAATCGCCCCCAATAACGCCGATGTCTATCTTAATCTCGGTCGGGCTTACGCGGGCCGGGGACGAAAAAAAGAGGCGGAGGAAGCTTTTAAGCAAGCGCGAGCGGTTTATGTCCTGAAAAATAATCAATCTGGCCTGGAGGAAGTGGATGCCCTGCTGAAGAAGTTGCTTGAGTAAAACCAGATCAGTGATCAGTGATCAGTTAAGTAGCTGGTTATAATTAAATTAAAAATGGATTTTGCCTTTAATCCCCCCTTGATCCCCCCTTGATCAGGGGGGCATCTGATAATTTTTAACGCCTACCTACTTATTTGCTAATTTTACTAACTAGCGACAATATATTCCTTGACGTTGGCCCGGCGACGGCGTAAATGAGCTAGGGCCTGGTGTTCTAATTGTCGCACTCGTTCCCGACTGATGTTCATTCTCTGACCGATTTTGGCTAGGGATAACTCTTTGCCATCGGTTAAACCGAAACGGAGAGTAATCACTTCCCGTTGTTGGGGGGTTAATTCGGCCAGGAGATTGGCTAAGTCTTGCCGTAATAACTCTTGGGTGATGAAGGTATCGGGAGAAACTCCGCTATCTTCTAATAATTCCGACAATTCCGTATCTTGGTTATCGCCGACGCGCACATCAAGGGAGATGGGTTGACGAGCCATACTGAGATATTCGCGGATTTGAGCGGGTTCTAGCTCTAATTCCAGGGCAATCTCGGCGGGAGTGGCACTTCTGCCCAGTTTTTGGGCGAGTTCGCGCTGGGTTCTTTTGATTTTATTCAGTTTTTCGGTGATATGGATGGGTAAACGAATGGTGCGGGCTTGTTGAGCGATCGCACGAGTAATCGCTTGCCGAATCCACCAGTAAGCATAGGTAGAAAATTTATAACCTTTGGTGGGATCAAATTTCTCTACACCTCTTTCTAATCCCAGACTACCCTCTTGAATTAGATCTAGGAATTCCATGTTCCGCTTTTGATATTTTTTGGCGATCGCAACCACCAAGCGGAGGTTAGCTTCAATCATTTTCCGTTTAGCTCGATCGCCAGTTTTCAAGGCGCGATCCAGTTCATTTTCGCTTAAATTCACCGAATCCGCCCACTCCAAGCGCTGTGGTTCCCGTCCTAATTGTTTCGATAGTGCTTCTTTCGCTTCTAACAGGCTCATCATCCGTTGGACTTGTTTGCCGTAAATAATTTCTTGTTCATGAGTTAGGAGGGGAACCCGCCCAATTTCGTGCAGATAGGTACGCACCATATCGGCATTGAGGGTGGGCTGTGGTTGAGTTTGGTTGGTTTTTGCTGTGGGCATTGGTTTGGTGGTGACTCCTTGACACAGAAAAAGTCTGTTACTATTCCGACTCGCGGGTGAGTCTGGCTTATCTGAAGTCGGTATGAGTTCGATTCGGAATTCCTTTGATTGTATCCTGCGCTTTTAGACGCAGACAATCCCCTAAAGGTTCAAAGCTAATTCATTCTTTGGTATGATGTTAGGTTTATCCTTTTTCCCCCAACATTTAGAACAAAAGTATTACAGCCTAGAACTATCAACTACAATCGCTTGTTTTTGGGTCGCTTTTTCCCGAATCCTCGGCAGTGCCGCTGATACTGTTAGGTAAGATTACAAGACAAAAAGGTGATTTTCCCGATTAGTCATAAACAATTTGGCTGACTTCCGACCCTTTCGCCCTCAGCTTTGAGAGGAAGACTAACAGCCGAGAACCGACTTCTATATATATAATGACTGATCAAAACCAGCAAAGGGAGATGTAATTTTTGCGGATTCCCGAACTATTTTCTGTAGTATTTGTTACAAAATGCCAAATTAGCCGCGATTGAGAATCGGGAAAAATTGTTATAAAAATTATGATTGCTAGGAGGGTAATAACTATCATAGAGACAGCAGGGCGGAGATCGGGATAAATTATCGTTAAAACCAAGCTCGATCGCAATCTCCACAATGCCGTTCTGTGGAACTCCTGAACAATGAGGACTTACTATGACTAAAACCGTCGTTATCGATCCCGTCACCCGGATCGAGGGCCATGCCAAGATCTCGATTTTCCTTGACGATGGGGGGGAAGTGGATGACGTGCGTTTTCATGTGGTCGAGTATCGCGGTTTTGAGAAATTCTGCGAGGGACGGCCGATGTGGGAGATGGCGGGAATTACTGCCCGAATTTGCGGGATTTGTCCCGTTAGTCACCTACTTTGTGCCGCCAAGACCGGCGACAAAATTCTAGCGGTGCAAATCCCCCCTGCGGGGGAAAAACTGCGGCGCTTGATGAATTTGGGACAGTTAACCCAATCCCATGCTTTAAGCTTTTTCCATCTTAGCAGTCCCGATTTTCTGCTTGGTTGGGAAAGTGACCCCGCCAAACGGAATATTTTCGGTTTAATCGCCGCCGATCCCGACCTAGCGCGAGCAGGCATCCGTTTACGTCAATTTGGACAGAAGGTTATCGAACTTTTGGGAGCCAAAAAAATTCACCCCGCTTGGTCCGTCCCGGGAGGTGTCCGTTCCCCTTTGAGCGAAGAAGGGCGACAATGGATTAAAGAACGACTGCCGGAGTCTAAAGCGACTCTTTACACGGCTTTAAACCTGTTTAAAGGACTTCTAGACAATTTAACCACAGAAATCGCCGCTTTTGGTAATTTCCCTTCTCTGTTTATGGGATTGGTCGGTAAACGGGACGAGTGGGAACACTACGGTGGTCATATTCGTTTTACCGATAGTCAAGGCAATATTGTGGCCGATAACCTGAGCGAAGACAATTATCGCGATTATATCGGCGAATCAGTGGAAAAATGGTCTTATTTGAAGTTTCCCTACTATAAACCCCTCGGTTATCCCAACGGGATCTATCGGGTTGGTCCGTTGGCCCGCTTAAATGTTTGTTCTCATTTTGGCACGGAGGGAGCAGATATCGAGTTACGCGAATATCGCCATCGGGTCGGTGGTGTAGCCACCTCTTCTTTTTACTATCATTATGCCCGATTAGTCGAGATTTTAGGCTGTTTAGAGCGTATCGAACTTTTAATCGACGATCCCGATATCGTCTCTAAACGCTGCCGCGCCGAAGCCGGAATTAATAGTCTGCAAGGGGTGGGAGTTAGTGAAGCGCCCCGGGGTACTTTATTCCATGATTATAAAGTGGATGAAAATGGTTTGATCGAAACGGTGAATTTGATTATTGCCACGGGTAATAATAATTTAGCCATGAACCAAACGGTGAAACAAATCGCCCAACATTATATCCATGGTGGCGAAATTCCCGAAGCAATGTTAAACCGCGTGGAAGCGGGTATTCGTTGCTATGATCCCTGTTTAAGTTGTTCCACTCACGCTATGGGACAAATGCCGCTACAGCTAGAGTTAGTTAATGCAGCCGGTGAGGTGATTAATACTCGACAAAGGGGTTAATTATCTAAGTTGTTAGGGTGTTAGAAAATAGGGCAAATTCCTCCTAACACCTGGGGCTATTTCATTCTAGATGATAGAATATTGAGGTAAAATAAAAACTAATAGAATATAGTCATTTTTTAATAACCAGATTTAGTAAGCTGTTCGTAATTTAAATTGCTTGTTGAGACGAGGCAGGAGGCAATAGGCAATAGTAAAGCGATTGGAGGAGATTCGGATAATCTAAGAATAAGCGGTTTAAATACGTCTTAGCTTATTAATTGAAATGACTATATTAACCTCTCACAATAAACCGCGATAGCGGATAAAAACGAGGATTACTGCCCAGGAACCTAAAGCTACTTTAACGGCGACTAAAATGTTTAGTATCGGTAAAAGACCGCCACTAAAGAGCGCCCCTAATTCCCCGTGGGGTAACTCAAATCCTGAGAGAGTAATGGCGGCTAAAACAATAAAAACTAAGACGGAAATTTTCTCCCATGTTGCCGCTTGCCAACGGCGATAAATTGCCTGCATCCATTCGGGAGACGAGGTAATGGCTATTAACCCAATTGCCGTACCTCCGGCGACTCCGGCGGCAAAACCTCCCCCTGGACTTAAATGTCCGCGGATAGCTAATTCAATGCCCACTAAAGCGGCAATTGTTGCCCCTAAACGGGCTAAAATAATTGAAGGTTGGTCAGTAAATTGATGGATTTTACTGGCGGGTTTTTCGGTGGCTAGAAGAAAATTCGCACCCATAATGGCAATGGTAAAAACAATCACTTCATAGATGGTATCGTAAAGACGATTACGAAAAATAACCACCGAAACCGCATTAGGAACACCGCCGTCGCGCACTAGGGATTCAACAATTTCTAAGGATGATATAGAGGAAGCAGTATTGGGAATAATTACCATTTTGACAGCGAAGGCAATGGCGGCTAGAGTATAAATCCATTTCATTAGTGTTTCTCCTCTAATTTTGGGGTTTCAATACAAGTTAAAGTTGTGTTGGCTGCCGTTAATTCATTTTTAAAAATATCGTAGAGATAGGGTAATCTAATTGTGGTTTCGTAGGGGATAGTTTCTGGATTGTCTTGACGGATACAGACGGCATGAACATCTTTATCCCTAAGTGCCTGTTGCAAAGCTTGTTTATCACTGTAGGCAACTAATTCTAAACGCATAAAACGCTTACTTAAAACCGTTTGTAGTTGAGTTTTTAACTGTTCTAAAACCGTATCGGTTTCCTCGGCAATTACTCCTAAACGCATCACTAAAGAGGAACGAATCGCCACCGCGTAGAGAGTTACAGCTAACATGGTTCCCATCAAAGCCTCGGTTAAAGATACATCTGCCGCCCCTAATAAAGCATAAACTAAGGCTGCTATTGCCCCTAAAACCCCGCGAATTACTAAAGCTTGGTAGGGATTGGATTGTAACATCACCATCGCCGCAGTTAAAGGCAAGAGGGCAACAATAACATAGAGATAACTTTCATTCATCTTTAATTTTACTCTCGATCGCTAGAAGTATAAGCTAAAACGTAGCCTAACATGGTGTTCCAAATTGCTAAGGAAATTATTGCCAATAATAATAAAGGCCAATTTTGGGGAACTTTCAAAAGTAGCCCGAAAATAATCGCCATAGAACCCAAGGTATCAGCGACAGATAGACCATGTAATTTATATAATACCGAGCGCTTGTCTAAAAGATGCGCCGTTCCCCAAAACCAGAAAAAAACTCCGATAGCGATGCAGATATAACTCAAAATGTTAATCATGATTCGTTCAGTCGTTTAAGAATTTGTGCTAATAACATAAAGCCGGCATTACCGACACTGAGAATAATCACTGCTACCACTCCAATCATCCAATCATCCCGCAGAACCGACACCACTAGAATAATAATCGATGATTTACTGGAAGCACTGGCAAAGGCGGCCATTTTTTGCCAGATGTCATCATTTCTTGCCACTTCATAAAGGGGAATTAATAGGGCGACAATCATGGCAATGAGAACAATATTCATCCCTGGGTACTCCGTTTAATTATATGTACTTCATAACCCTCATTTTCCTTGTATTCGGTGACGATAGTTTTCGGGGTAAAGGTAATGAGAAATATATCCCAAAAAGCCAATCTGGGTGAACGTTTACCCGAAATTCTCTCTAAAATAATTTCTTCTTCCTTGTGGGGACGAAAGATAATTTCAAACGCTTCTTTATAAGCTTGGGGAATAGCCAGAAAGACTTTAATTATTACCTTTAACCAATCGCCTAAAGTTTCGCTAGAGGCGAAATTACGGGGCAAAAGAAAAGCAATAGCCACCCCGATCATAATATTAGCGGGGGTAAAATTAGCGGTGAGTAAAAACCACATAGTTAAACGCAGAATTATATGTCCGATCATGCTAAAACCATCCAAAACAATAGAACTAACATTATACTCATCATCCCGACGAGATTATCAAATTGTTCCCAGGCTCGCGATAATTTTAGGGATAACTTTTTGAAAACTCCCAGATATAACCACCACCCCGCACCGATGACGGCTAAAGCTTTGATAATATTGGGTAGATTATAAGCTTCAACATAGACGGCATTGGATAAAAATAGGGCGGCAAGGAGCAGAATTATTGCCGTCCAGAAACCGATAGTTAGCTTCTGTTTGCTTTCACCCCCTGCGTGGGGTAAAAAGATAAATTTAGCAAAGGAAATCGCCGTCCCCACCGCCACAAGATTGATCATAATCTCTTGCCAGGGGACTAAATTTTTCATCGTTAACGCTTTCGCACCAAAACCAGATAATAGGGGGAATCCGGAGATAGAAAAACTAGCAACCACTAGGGCAATCCAGAGAGAATTAGGGATCGATTGTTGCTGTAATTCTTTAAAATTGCGACTGGGTAAAACTCCCGCTAACAGAAATAGGGAAGATTTAACTAAACCGTGGGTAAGGGTATAAAAACCACTGACTACTGGGGCAGCTAAAATAAAACCTAACTGGGAAATAGTATGGAAGGCTAACATCCGCTTGCTATCCTTTTCAAACACTGCGTATGACACGCCAAAAATCGCCGTTAGCACCCCGAAAAGCCGAATTAGGACATCTAAATCCTCTAGGATTAAAGCACAGCGCAGGAGGGGAAAAATGCCAGCTTTTACCACCACCCCCGACATCAGCGCCGAGACGGAGGTTTCCGATTCCGAGTGTGTCATCGGTAGCCATAATCCCGAGACAAAGATTCCCCCTTTGACTAATAATCCCATGAAGATTAAAGCCAAGGCTTCGGGAGGTGCGTCCTTTAAACCAGCAAAAGCAAAGGAATTATTGGCTTTATAGACTAAAACTGCGCCAATAAGGTAAAATAACATCGCCACATTGCTGATAAACAGATAACGCAGGGCAACCCAGAGAGAGCGATCGCTGCGAGGATAGGCAATCATCAGAAAAGCGGCAATACTAATTACCTCTAGGGCAACGTAAACGCTAATAAAATCCTCACAGACGAAGACAGAATTAATGCTGCCGTGGAGAATGATAGCTTGAGCGTAAAAAAAGGCGGTTTTGCTACTTTCCCAGTTATAAAAAATAACTGCCATCGTCACCAGGGCATTGGTGAGGATAAAATAGGCACTTAACTGATCGGCTACCAGTCTCACGCCATAATTATCTAGTAGGTTAAGGGTTATGGGGGAGGATTGGCTAAATAGAAGGAGAGAATAGGCGAGAGAGATAATAGTGGCGGCGAGAGCCAGATATTTGTCTAATCGCGGCAATAAATAGATGATAAAGCCGATCAAAAAGGGTAAACTTATCCAGGCGATCGTTAAAGTATTCATGGTGTGTTATTTTTTTCTATCTCGCTGCTGTCGAGGGTGGGGTTATCTTTGGCTAATTTCATCACTCCCACCAGCATTAACGCCTGAATCGAAAAACCGATGACGATCGCTGTTAAAATCACTGCTTGAGGTACAGGATCGGCGTAATTTTGCTGTTTAACTGTACTGAGGATGGGAGTAAATAAACCGTCACGGGAAGAAATCACCACATAGTAGGCGATAACGCCCGTACTCATGACATCCATGGCGATAATCTTCATGATTAAGTTTTTTTTCAGGAATGTTCCTAAAAATCCGCACAAAACGGTGGCGAACACAAACAACTCTAGGAGGGGAATCGTCACTGGGCTTCTTGATTAGATTTGGTTATGAGTCAAAATATTTCTTCTAATTATCCTCGATCGAGTCCCAATTGATCAAAAAATTCTCAAGATTATGGGGGGAATTTTCGGGCGGTCAATAGATTGTTTTAGATCTATAATTATTATTGAAAAAAATAAAAACAAGCGGTTTCGCTTTAATAATGTATATCTTGCCAGAGAGCGCAATCAGTAATGTTAACGAAGCATCTAACATTATTTTCTTCACTCGAATTAACTCGATAAAACCCTGTAAATAATTATCATAATATGCCATTTTTTTAAGCTATCAGCAGACAAAAATTCACAATACTTAGCTTGAAATTCTCTTGTTATTGGTTGATATTCAAGGGAATAAATATTCTCCGCTTGAGGTGGAGTTTGATCTGCTCTGATTTTTTCTATAACTATCGTCTAATTCTAGAAAAATTCCCTCGGCATTGAGGACTAGATCTTCATCAGATAAGGGCGGAAAATCCAGGTGAATTGTCCGCTTCAGAATCTCTAATAGCAAATCTGAGCGCTCTGAGTCTGTCAAGCGGTCAAAGGTATCTAAAAGTTCCTGAACTATAGCAGTCATAGCAGTTACCCTATATCTGCTCAATACTATAACACAAGCTTAACAAGGCTCTTAGTTATTGCTTGACAGCCCCAATAAATTCTGAATGTAAGTTTGGAATCCCCCCAAACCGCCATCGTCATCCCAACGCTGTCTGAAAGTTGGTAACTTCTCCAATTCCATCACATTCCCACCTTGATACCTGACTCGATAATCAAACATCTTATCTGCTTTTGCTGATACAGGTGGATTATCAAAATCAATAGCCCAAAGCACCTCAACAATTCGATAGATGTCGTAATTATCCTTGCCAATTTCACGTTTGGCTTTGCAGTCGAGAACTTTTACTAAATGGGTAACATACCCTCGCTGTCTGAGTAGTATCAAACTACCTTTTTCGGGTTTATTGGCATTGACTTCATCATCTTTCCATGCCAGTCGGAAGCGATCAGAAACCTTATATTCCCGATATGCCCATGTACGATCGTGTCGCCTGACATTTTTAGTCCACTTCAGAGCTTGTAAATCCATGTCAATATCTCTAAATAAAACTATAAGTTAAACTCGATCGCGATGACGGCGATCAGCGATAAAAGACTCTACCAATTTAACATCTTCGACACTACCGATCACTAAAGGTGTGCGGTAGTGTAATTTATCGGGAACGATATCTAAAAGATTTGTCACCCCATCACTAGCTTTACCTCCTGCCTGTTCAATTAAAAAAGCAAGGGGAGCAGTTTCATAAATTAAGCGCAATTTTCCCTGGGGATTTTTAACAGTACCCGGATAGAGAAAAACGCCTCCCTGCATTAAAATTCGATGGATATCTCCCACTAATGCCCCACTGTAACGGGCCGTGTAACCATCATGACGGTGGACATAACGAGTATAGTCGCGAATTGCCTCATCCCACTGCCAAAAATTGCCCTCATTGGTACTATAAATCGGGCCATGGTCGGGGATAATAATATTCTCTTGGGCGAGGATAAATTCCCCTAAACTGGGGTCAAGAACAAAGGCATGAACACCGCGACCGATCGAGTAAACTAAGATAGTCGAAGGTCCGTAGAGAATATAACCGGCGGCGATTTGTTGACGACCATTTTGCAGTAAATCCCGCGCCTCTCCGTCTAAATCATTGCCTTCCTGTTGACGGATGGCAAAAATCGAACCCACATTTAGGTTAATATCCACATTAGAAGAACCATCGATCGGGTCGTAGAGTAGGGTATAGCGACCGATGGGACAGTTTTCTGGGATATAATAGGGTTTATCCATTTCCTCGGAAGCAAGACGGCAAACTAAGCCACTTTGCTTAAAAACCGAGATAAATACCTCATTGGCAAAAACGTCCATTTTCTTGACTGATTCCCCTTGGACGTTGGTTTCTCCAGTAAAACCTAGCACATCCGCCATTAATCCCGCTTTACTGAGACGACGGGCAATTAATTTTCCCGCTAGGGCAATCCGACTCATAATTGCGCTTAAATCCTGCGCGTCGGGGGAAAAGCTTTGTAGTTGTTGCAGGACGTGACGGGACAGGGTGGTACAATCTCGATCGAGGCTATGTTCGGGGATAGAAAAGGGAATATTGCTAACCATAACTGTAATTGCCAGTAATAAAGTAAAAAAGGAAAACCCGTCTAGTCTCAATTGTGACTATGATTTGATCCTAGCCAAGATTTTCCCTATTGTTGGCCAATTTTTAGATCAGTTTCATAAGTTGGCTAATTTTTCCCTTATTGATCATTAAATTTTGGTCAATAAGTAGCTGGTTATAATTAAATTGAAGATGGATCCCCCCTTGATAAGGGGGGATTAAGGGGGGATTAAGGGGGGTGTCTGACAGTTTTTAACACCTAACTACTTACTTGCCATCTCAATTTAAGTCGATGGGGATACACCGGGCAAGCGTTTATATTTCAAGTAATAGGCAAAACTTGTTAATAAAACAATAATTATTGTGCCGATACCTAAATAGTTAGGAACCCAAAAAGCCGCAGCAATGGTGTTAATTTCTCCCGGTTTTAAATGCCAAATTAACTGATTATCAACTTGTTCTACTGGGGGATTTAATCCTGAGTCATCTTCAATATTTTGACCAGGAAAGGGAGTCTTTAAAGCGAAGTCGATATCGACTAAGGAACCGGGACTAATGATAATATTTCCCTGTTCGGAAAGTACACCTAAAGCCCGCAAATCAACGGTTAATTTTAAGTTTTTCTGGGTCAAAAAGAACCAATCTCGTTCTGTAACTGCCAGTTTTGAATCTAGTTGCAGTAACTTTATATCATCGGTATCGGCAGAATTTTTGATTTTAAAGGAAGAACTAGGATCAAAAAATTGATTGAATTTTTCCTCTAATTCCTGACTATTACTAAAGGGAATAGTCACGATTATTTCTCGTTCGGAAATAGGAGCGGTTTTCCCCTTCAGTAATTTTGCCCTCTGTTCGATACTATTTAACCATTTAGTGGCTTCGGTTTGACTGAGACTGGTTAAACGTTGTCCGAGGGTGATATGTTGAATAATTTCCCCGTGGTGTTGGTGGGGAAAATTAATGCCCACATCGTAACGGACACAGCCAGTTAAAAAGAGAAAAATACCGCATAAAAAGGGCAGAATAAAGGGGGTTTTCCCTATTTTTTCGGTGGTTGGTTGATTCATAATTAATCTTCTTCTAAGTCGTCATAACTTGCTGAACTGCCACCGCTAACCGTAACTAGATCAATTTGCTGACGATAATAGTCTACATCTTTTACTTCCACTTCTACCTCATCACCGAGACGATAGGCAACGCGATTTTTCCGTCCTACCAAACAGCTATGACGGGCCCGATATTCGTACCAATCATCCTTGAGAGAAGAAACATGGACCAACCCTTCCACTAATAAATCGGAAATTTCCACGAAGAAACCATAGGATTGTACACCGGTAATTAAGCCGCGAAAAACTTGACCCATTCTTTCTTTCATTTTCTCGGCTTTTTTCAATCCTTCTAGGTCTTTTTCCGCATCTTCAGCAATTTTTGAGCGATCATTGAGATGGGAAACAATTAGGTGGCTTTCTTCTTCTAACTCCTCCTGAATTTGACTTGGGAGAATATTCCAATTAATCTGCCCATGACAGCTATTACTGCCCAAATTAACCCCGACTTTGACGATTTTGCTGCGGCGATCTTTCCCCTCGGTTAATAGTATTTTTAACACCCGTTGTACCCAAAGATCCGCATATCTTTGTAGGGGTGAGAGACAGTGGGTATAATTGCTAGGATAGGCCAAACCAAAATGGGGTAGAGGATGGCTGCTATATCTAACTAATTTGAGAGTTTCTTGCAGGAGATAATTGAGGACTTTCACCGATGAAGAAGCGGAAAAAGTGCGGGTGAGATTTTGATAGTCATTGGGTTTAATCTCCTCCTCGGCAGTTAAATTTAATTCTGCCCCTAAATTATTGGCCAATTTGAGTAAATCCTCCAATTCATCCCAATCCGGTTCCGATTGTCCGCAGTAGATACAGGGCAATTTTAAGGCCTGTAAGTGTTCGGCGACAACTTTGCCGGCTAAAATTGCCACTTCTGTCAGTAAAGAACGGGCAGGTAAATTATTAGAAGCGAGAACAGTCCCCCCCCGTCCTTCGTCTTTGTAGGGAGAGATTTTGTCTAATTGAATATCAAAACTACCCCGCTGCAGACGTTGGGATTTTAGGGTGGGGCAAACGCTAAAAAATAAATCTTTCAGCGTTTCAACGGTATCGGTGGGGGCAGCTTCGCTATCTTCTTCACTGAGCAGATCGCGCACCTGTTGATAGGTAAAATGTTGATCCACTTGGATGAGGCTGCGGGTGATTTCGTACTCCACTAGCTCCCCCTTGTCATCGAGGGTGACGAGGATAGAAATAGCGGGGCGCTGTTCTTGGGGTGACAGGGAACAACGACTGGTAAGGGCAGCCGGGACTAATGGCAGCACTTTTTCGCCTAAATAGACGGCAGTTCCCCGTTTTTTGGCAACTTTATCCAATAATCCGCCCCGTTCGATGTAACGGGTGACATCGCTGATATGAATGGCGACTTGCCAGCGATTTTGGTTGATTTTCTCTAAAGAAAAGGCATTTTCAATGATTGGGGGATAATCCAGGGGGGTGTCATCTTCGATGGTAAAGGTGAAGAGTGGGGTTAAATCTCGCAGTTGTTCTTTTTCGCCACTATCGAAGAAATCCGCTAAATTATCGGCAATTTCGAGGGCTTCTGGCGGAAAATTATGGGGTAGATCGTGTTTACAGGAGACGATATCCGTGTCGGCAGCGGCCTCGGCAGTAGAACCGAGAATGCGAGTAACTTTACCGATGGGAGGCATTTCTCCTAGAGGATAACGGAGGACGGAAACATGAACGAGGTGATCGATGTTTTCTTGGAGATTTTGACCATTTTCGAGGAGATTAAGGGTAAATTTCAGGCGATCATCGAGGGGAACCGCCACAAACTGCTCATTTTCCTGTTTTACTTGCGCTAGAAGTGAAGGGTTAGCTCGTTCGAGAATTAATCTCACCTCTCCTTCTGGGGAACGACGACGGGTTCCCTCGCGGATGATTTTAACTAAAACTCGATCGCCATTCCAAGCGTTACTGAGATGATTTTTCGACACGTAGATGTCATCAGCATCTTCGATATCTTGGATAGCAAAGCAAAATTCTTTACTGGAACAGCGCAGCTTTGCTTCTACGATATTTTCCTCGATCACACGACGATAGCGCCCGCGTTCTTTGACAACCATTCCCAGACGTTCCAAAGCATCGAGAATCACTTGCAATTTTTCGCAGCTTTCGGGATCGTCTTCGCAGCCTAGTTTTTTTTCGAGAATTTTACCCGTAGCTAATTTATCATCACTAAGATGAGAGAGGAGTGTGGCGATCGAGAAGTCCATCTAACAATAATCCTTACTTACAAGACACTGACGGAATGGTGGACAATTAAGTTTAAATACTTATATAATGAGAAGATTGATTTAAACCATTGACTCGAGAGATTATCTCTATCGGGCTAACTGCGATCGCTGTAGGTGACAGTGAAGGTAAACTAAGCAAGCATCGAACACCCGAACCTACCTTGAGAATTATCGAATCCTTCCTTAGGATAAGCCAATAGCGAACACTGGCAAACTTTTTTGCGATCGCTCGTCTTTCTGGCAGAAGTTTCAGCCTAGTAGAATCTTGTTACTATGGGCAAGGCTAATCCTAGGACTGAAAATTTTATCTAATCTTTGATCTTAGCAAGAACTTGCTACATTTTTCCATAATTACGATAGAGTATTTTAGTATAAGTACAAAAGAACTCGAAAAAGTCACCATGTTGCAAAAGTTACGCCAACGTTACCCCCAAGTTGCCCTGATTAGCGAGTTAGTTCAAATCGATCACGGTAAGTATATTGTGAGAGCGATCATCGAAATTGAGGGAAAAACGGTCGTTACAGGTTTAGCAGCGGCAGATACGGTAGAAATCGCCGAAGATAGAGCCAGAGAACGAGCTTTACTGCTTTTAGAGGCTGAAAACACCCCCGATCTCCAGCTTGTGGAAAAAATCAGCCCCAATAATATTTCTCTACCGTCCGATTTACCTAAACCCGTCCCTAGTGCCAAAAAATCGACTAAAACGGCTAAAGTCACTGAAATACCTCGTCCTGAAGCTAAAATTGAACCGGAATTACCCCAGGTTAAGGATATTCCCCCAGCTAAAATTGAACCGGAATTACCCCAAGTTAAGGATATTCCCCCGGCTAAAATTGAACCGGAATTACCCCAAGTTGAGGATATTCCTTTACCAGAACCAGAGCCTTTATTATTAGAAATGGAAACCGATAATTACTCCTTATTATCAGAATTGCCAGAAGAAGCGAGTTTAACTGAAGAAGAACCCCCAGCACCAGAACCAGTTGTTGTTATTCCTGAAGAAATCGATTATTCAGTGCTTAAAACTAAAATTGATGTGGAGATGAAGCGATTAGCTTGGACTACAGAAAAAGGTCGGGAATACCTGATTTCTACCTATGGCAAAAAGTCCCGTTTACTACTAACTAACGAGGAGTTATTAGAATTCTATAACTACTTATCTAGTATCAGTGCCTAATCACTAGACCTGCTGCATAAATCAAAAATCTTTAGTTAAGTGAGGAGTCTCCGAGCCACTATTATCCGAGTCAGGATAAGCAGAAAGAAATAGATTATTTTCTGGCAGTAGAAAAGCGATCTTTTTCTGTAAAAATCCTTAAATTAAGGACTTTAATAGCATCTGCGATTAAAAACTCACTTTTGCGGGAGATATAATAAAAAAGTAAGCTATTAGCTGCCAGTCTTTTTCTCCCTATCTCCCTATCTCCCTATCTCCCTGATAACTGATAACTGATAACTGATAACTGATAACTGATAACTGATAACTGATAACTGATAACTGATAACTGATAACTGATAACTGAATTAGTTTCTTACTGCTTCTGTTTCTGCTTCTTTGGGAACAACCACTGGCACTCCGCTGACTGTTTCGATTTGATAAATAACGCGACTTAATTGGGAAGGACAACAGAGAGGATCCGTATCTTTATAGCGATTAAAAACCACAATAATTCGATCGCTATTTTGTAAAACAATTCTCTGAGATGCACCATCAGTGCGGGAATCCATCGGTCGCGGGGAAAGAGTGCCAGCAAATTTACCATCAACAAAAACAAAGTCTTGATAACCCATCGGTCGGCACATTCCATCCACTGCACTCATAGCCGAAATAACGCTAGTTTTACCATAGGTTTGCACGGAACCGTACAGTAACCATCCTGCTTTATTAAGTGCTTGATCATTGGCAGTAATTGCCGGACGAACCTGTTCACGACACTGGTTATCGATCACGGTTTTAACGGGAGATTTTGGGATAGGGGCCTTGGCTTTATTCCAATTAGTTAACGGTCGATCAAACCAAGCTCGCGGAGTCTCTTTTTCTGGGGTTTGGCTAATAACTTCTAATAGCTTCCATGTCTCCGAACTTTGATTATTAGCTGGATTGGAGACGGTTTCAACGCTAACTTTAATTTGATATAAAAATCCTAGTTTATAATCAAATCCCTCGATACTATTGGCGAACAATCTCCAGTTTTCCTCTGGTTTTTCTCGCATCTGTAAACAGTCTTTGGTGGTGCCTTGGCTGCAGGGTTGTTTCCTAGAATTGATATAAATTGTCCTTTCCGTGCGCGTGGTGGTCGGTGTGGGGGTAAAAGTGAGTATTCCTAAACCTTCGGGAGTACGATAAAATAACTGTAAATCGCCTTTAGCTGTTACTTGGAATTGTTCCACTCCTTGCAAGGCAGCAAGATATTGATTTTCTTGTTTCATCTGCGGTTCTGGACAAGCTTTTTTCGTAGTAGCGATCGCTTGGTTAACCTTGAGCGTGTCATCATTGACTTGATAGCCGGTATTATACTGGTTGCATCCAGCCGAACCACTGAGGATATTTTTCTGGAAAGCGGCAGTAATTTCCGTTTCTTTCACCAAACTTCCGGCTGTCCACCCCTTTAGTTTCCATCGAGTCCCCTCCAAAGGGGAAGTATTAGCGATCGCCGCTTTCCCCGCTAAAGCACAACTGAGGGCAATTGTCAAGAAAATTACCGTTTTTTTGGCGTTCAAAATTGCTATTCTCCTCGTCAAAGCAACAATTCTATTATGGCGTAGGGTAATCGAATGAGTGGTTAGGATAATTTTTAGGATTTCTCTTGCTGACCATGCCGTGACGGATTAACAGAGAATAAGTTCCCGCAAACCTTAACCCCGTCAGAAAGTCATCGTTGTCACTTTTTGCCCTCAAATGGCCAAAAGTTGACCCCGGTTCACCTTAAGCAGTACAATAAAAACCTTGAGTGACCCCTTAAACAAAAAAAAACATCATGGCACAAGGACAAGGATTCGGATTCGGTCTCGGTAAGATTAAAGAATTACAAGACGCTTTCCAAAAAGCGCAACAGGTGCAACAAGGGGCGAAAGTTCTGCAAGAAGAACTGGAAAATATGGAAATTCCTGGCCAGAGTGAAAATGGCTTGGTGACAGTCTATCTCAGTGGCAACCAAGAACCCCGGGGGATTGAAATCGATCCTGCTCTCCTCTCCCAAGAACCGGAGATTGTGGCCGAGTCTATTCTAGAAGCCATGAAGGCCGCCTATACTGCTTCTACGGAAACCATGCGCGCCAAAATGGAAGAACTGACCAGTGGTTTAAATATCCCCAGTATGTAATCGCTTTTGACCGCAATGGTAAGATGGAAAGTTGGACTAACAAACAAGGAGGTTCAACTTTGCTGACTTTGGGTGTCAATATCGACCATGTGGCCACAATTCGCCAAGCTCGCCGCACCGTAGAACCAGATCCCGTGGCGGCGGCAGTTTTGGCCGAAATCGGCGGCGCTGATGGCATTACCGTTCACTTGCGCGAGGATCGTCGTCATATCCAGGATCGCGATGTGCGGATTCTCCGGCAAACGGTGCGGACTCATCTGAATCTGGAAATGGCCCCGACGGAGGAAATGATCGCCATTGCTCTCGATATTAAACCCGATTATGTCACCCTTGTCCCCGAAAAGCGCGAGGAAGTGACCACGGAAGGGGGGATCGATATGCTGGGCAATTTTGACCGTTTTTGTCGGGTTGTAGAGCGCCTACAAGGGGCTAATATCCCCGTTAGTTGGTTTATTGATGCCGATTTTGCCCAAATTCAAGCGGCCGCTAATACAGGGGCGAAATTTATCGAACTCCACACCGGTCAATACGCCGAAGCACAACAGGAGAGTGATCGTCAAGCATTGTTAACAATTCTTAAAGAAGGCTGCGAATACGCTTCCTCCCTCGGTTTGCGGGTGAATGCCGGCCACGGTTTGACCTATTGGAATGTTTATGCCGTCGCCTGTTTGCCCAATATGGAAGAATTGAACATTGGTCACACAATTATCAGTCGCGCGGTTTTGGTCGGGTTAGAACGGGCCGTTAGGGAAATGAAATTGGCTATGCGTGGACAATTATAAAAGCCATCAGCTATCAGCTAATCTGCCGACTAAGGAACAATTACACTGAAAAATTAAAGGAAAGATCATGACAACTTATTATTATTTGGTAGCCAGTCAAAAGTTTTTAGAAGAAGAAGCGATCGAAAAGGAAGTTTTGAAGGAAAGAATCAGGAATTATCAAGAAAAAGGTCAAGAAATTGATTTTTGGTTAATTGCCAATCCAGCTTTTTTAGATACTCCCGCTTTTGCCGATATCAAAAAGAAAACTCCCCAACCGGCAGCGGCGATTGTTTCTCTCAATCAACAGTTTATTACTTGGCTAAAATTGCGTCTAGAATACGTTATTACAGGACAGTTTGAGGCTCCTTCCGATACTATTCCCGAACCGTTAAAATAACCCTTTTGGACTGGGGCAAAAAATACAGACGAGGCAATCATCACCAGCTAACTTTGCCTTGCAGCTTGTTAATTTTTCCCCGACCGATTCCCGATACTCGATCCAAATCTTCTAGGGAAGTAAAGGGTTTTTGTTGCCGGGCTGCGATAATTTTTTCGGCTAATTTGCCACTGATACCGGGTAAAGTATCTAATTCTTCTTTTGTGGCAGTGTTTAAATTAATTAAGCGATCGCTTTTAATTGTTACAGATTGGGGACAGTTTTTTCTATCCCGTTCGATCCGATTTTTAATAGTTTCCGGCAGTCCTAATTTAGCGGTACGGTAAAGATATTGAAATTCTCGATCGAAATGAGCGGCAACGGTGGGATTATTGATAATAACTAAAGCTTCATCGTTTTGATGGTTAGCGGCTCTTGACCAATTATGAGAACCAGTAATCACAATTTTATCATCGATTAAACCGAATTTATGGTGTAATTTATCTCCCGGGGCTAGAGCGGGAACTCCTAGGGTATTAATTGGGTTTTGCCAAGGCTGATTATCTGGTTCATAACGACATTTATTACTGAGAGCAACTCCTAATAAATCTAATCCTTCGCTATAGTATCGGAAGGCAAAACTAGGATCAATTAAAGCCTTAATTTCTATCCCTTTTTGATGTCGTTGAGCGAGAATATTAGCTAAAGGCTGTTCCGTAAAGACAAATAGGGCTAAGTCCACGGATTTTTTAGCTTTATTTAAAGTTTCACCGATCAGACCATTGCTAGTAATTGCCCAGGGATAAGTGGTAGAATCGGGGGAAAATTTTACCGTCAGACTACTATTACCGATAGGGATTGTTTGCGGTTTTCTGTGGGGTTTATCTAACCCAAATCTAGAACGATCTTCCCTTCCCCACATCAGATTAAATTCTCTTTGAAAAACTCTAGCTAGTGGGGGATTAGTAATCACTAATAAGTGATTGGCATTACCGACAGTTTTGGGATTAGAAAAGTCTCCATGAATATCACTTAAGGTATAGCTAGCTGAACTAATTAAAGTAGTGTAATTATCAATAATCATGAATTTATGGTGCATTAAACCGCTACCTTTTGAGCGATCATTTCTATCATCAATTAGGGTAATACCAGCTTTTTTGAGGATAGTAATTGCATCTCTTTGGGCGATTTCCTCTGGAGTTAATTTACCATCGCGATTTATGTCAACTAAGTCAAAAATATTTTGATAACGTTCCTGTTCTCGATCACTTAATTGTTCTTGGTTTTTGGCTAAACTATTAATAGGTTTATTGTAAATGTTTTCGAGGATAACCCTAACTTTAATTCCCTGTTGCTGACGAGTAGCTAAAGCTTGAGCGATGGCGGGTAAACGTAACTCTTGCACTGCTAGATCGATCGAACTTTTTGCCGAGTTGATATTATCAAGAATAACCTGTTCTAAATTATCCCCTGGGCGATTAATTTGGCGATAGGGATCGGTATAATTTGAATTTCGGGCTTGATTATGATTAAAATAGACTTGAATATATTGATCTTGGGGCAAGGGTTGCGGACGATTTTGGATGGCATTCAGAGAATGACAGCCACCCAAAAGAAAAACTATTCCTAACAGAAATCCTAACTGTACCATGGGCAGAATTTTTTTTAATCTCCATTGATCTATTGCCATTTTTGCCCGCATAATTATCATTACCCTAAGATTCAGGAGACAGGAGGTAATTTTTACCTAAGCAGGTTCTCGGAAATCGGTATGTACTAAATTGATTATAATCAATCCTGATTCTAGATTCAAGACTAGGGCCTTGTCCTTGATTGTTTAAATTGCTGATCAAAGATGTGACATCTAGTTAGGGAATTTTGTTATAATCTGGGGAACAATAGCACTGTTCTTCTAGATCTGGGTTTTACCATGACTGAACTTTTACCCCAATGCAGTAATCTGGCTGGTAATGTTAACAGTATAATTGAACTATGCAAAGGCGAATCTTCTCTCCGTAATCAACAGGATACCAGCAAGATAGAAATTGCCCTACAAAAAGCCATTTCTCCCAAATTTGAAATCGTTTTCGCCGGTGCTTTTAGTGCAGGGAAATCAATGTTAATCAATGCACTTTTAGAGCGAGAATTGCTCTATAGTGCCGAAGGACACGCAACGGGTACAGAATGTTATATTGAGTACGCAGAAGCTGATGAGGAAAGAGTGGTTTTAACCTTTCTCAGCGAAGCAGAAATTCGTACTTTAGTCGATAGCGTCTGTCAAAATCTGCAATTAACTAATCCCAGTAACATTAATTCCCCGGAATACTGTAGTCAATTAAACCAATACTGTCAAAAAATTATCGAACAGGAAGGGGGAGAAGGCAAATCCGAGCGAGCTAAACAAGCTCAGGGTTTAAAATTATTAATTGAAGGATTTACTCAAAATCGTGAGCGGATCCATACCCTGCATAATGCCACCTATTCCATGGAACAATTTCACTTTTCTAATTTAGCAGAAGCGGCCAGTTTTGCCCGTCGTGGTAGCAATAGTGCCGTCTTAAAACGTCTAGAATATTACTGTCATCATCCTCTCCTTAAAGATGGTAACGTTTTGGTAGATTTGCCCGGTATTGATGCCCCAGTCAAAAAAGATGCCGCATTAGCCTATCGTAAAATAGAGCATCCTGATACTTCGGCAGTGGTTTGTGTTTTAAAGGCTGCTTCTGCGGGAGAATTAGCCACAGAAGAAACGGAATTACTCGAAAAAATTGGCTCTAATGCCAGTATTCGTGATCGAGTTTTTTATGTTTTTAACCGCATCGATGAAACCTGGTACTCAGCCCAACTAAAACAGCGTTTAGAAAATCTAATTCAAACGCAATTTCGTGATACTTCCCGCATTTACAAAACCAGCGGACTTTTAGGGTTTTATGGGTATCAGGTGAAAAATCAAACCAATATTAATCAGCGTTATGGTTTAGATTCTATCTTTGCCGAAAGTGTTAAAAATTTAGGAGGAGAAGAAGAAACACCGCAATTTGTCAGCGAGTTTAATAACTATTGTGCCAACTCTGGGAAATTACTGGCAACTCCCTTTAAAGTTTCCATCCACGGTTATGAAACTCCCAATAAAAATTACTTCCGAGTTTTAAGCGAGTGGGGAACTCCTTTACTAGAGCAGTTAATTGCTGATAGCGGTATCGAAGAATTTCGCACGGCAATTACTCGTTATCTCACCGAAGAAAAACGCCCGCAATTGTTTGCAACTTTAGCTGATGATTTACAATCTCTCTGTATCACTCTCAAAAATCATTACCAAGGGATTTATCGTGATTTAGAAAGTCAACCACGAGAAATTGAGGCGATGAAAGCTCTGGAGTTAAATCACCTCAATCAAGAGTTAAAGGAAGTGGGAGAGAAATTAACTAAACATATCGAGGGTTATGTCAATGCTATCGTGGTTAATAGCGATGAAAACTTTGAAGAAGACTTTAAAAAACTGAAAGCGAGAATGGTATCAAGATTGGATGAGTTATTAAATACTTTTTCTGTTAGAAATGCTTACTCGCAAGCAACTTTAAACCATCCCCGCAATGCTACAGCACCTTTATTAGCGGTATTAGTGGAAGCTTTTTATTATCTGTCTAACCAGCTAGAAGATGTGTTAATTGAGGAGTCAACCAGTTTAGTTAATCGCTTCTGTCAGCGTCTTTTAGATGCGGTAAGGCAAGGTGATTATTATCGGCAAATCTATCGTTTATTGGGTAATGATGGTGGCATAGAAAATCAGCTAAAACAGGTAGAATGGCAGTTAATTCATGCCTTAGTTTCCCAAGGGAGAACAGAGTGCGATCGCTATGTAAGAGAAAATCACAATTTTTACAACGAAGGCACTTTTTCTATCTTTCAATTTCGGCAAACTGTCCAACAAACTACTCAAGGTTACGATTGCGAAAGTATTCTTGATGCCGAACCTGCTATCCGTCAATTACTTCAGTTAGATTTTGAACCAAAAGTATCAGCGACAATTCAGAAAAACTTCCGTCACACGGTTAATAATACTCTCAAAAATCAATTGATACCAATGGCGAAAAAACAAGCCGATACTATTCTACAACAGTTTAATCAAGCTCGTTCCTATCTAGAACAAACCTTAGAACAGGAAGCGGCGGAAAAAATTGCTAATAATGCCCACAAACAGCAAGAAATTCACCAAAAAATTGAGGATTATAATCAAGCGATCAACTCTCTCAATACTTGTTTAACTGCTATGGGTTTACAGAAAAATCATTTACCTGTAATTGGTGAACAAGAATTAGAGATTGTCCCAGAAGTTGTTAATCACTCCAGCAATTAATATGGGGAGTGGGAAGGTGGGAAGTGAGGGGGAACAATCCAAAAAATTAATTAAAATTAAAACTGATCGGGGGATAAGCGATCGAAGTCTTGTTATTCTTAAACTGGTAGGTTTCGAGATGTTTTTAGGCTCGCAGCTGAACCTGATCAACCGATAACCGATAGAGGGGTGCAGAATGGGAGAATGGTTAGATTTTACCGATGAGGTGGTCACTGTTAATGGCAAAGGTGAGGAAATTAAACGGGAAAAAGTCACTAATCGAGGTTATAAATATTTTTTAAGCAAAAAAACCTTTTTAGAGATGATTTCTATCCCTAGCGGTCAATACCTCATCGGTGCGCCCAAAAGCGAGTTAGGCTGGAAATTGAGTCAAAGTCCCCAATCTCCGGTTAATATTCAGGCTTTTTGCCTGAGTCGCTACCCAATTACCCAACGACAATGGCGCGAGGTGGCAAAATTAGAACCAGTAAATATTGAACTTAATCCCTATCCGGCCCATTTTGAAGGTTATGATCGCCCCGTAGAACAAATTAACTGGTGGGAAGCGGTGGAATTTTGCGATCGCCTATCCCGTCTCACGGGACTCAATTATCGTTTACCCGCAGAAAAAGAATGGGAATACGCTTGTCGGGGAGGAACATCAACCCCTTTTCACTTCGGCCCGACAATTTCCACTGATTTAGCCAACTATTCCGGGGTGGACTGGGATTATGGCGGCAAAGTGTGCAGTTCTGGTCGTTATGGGGAAGGTCGCCTAGGTTGCGATCGCAGAGAAACCACACCGGTGGGAATGTTTGCCGTCGCTAACCCTTTCGGACTCTACGATCTGCACGGAAATGTCAGGGAATGGTGTGCAGATTACTGGCGCGATAACTACGAAGCAGCCACAATAGAAGATAGGGACAGACGAGTTTTACGCGGGGGTTCCTGGAATGACGGCCCTAACAAATGTCGCTCGGCCTACCGGGTCAAATTTCTGGCTACTGCTGGACTCTATGATATCGGTTTTCGTGTCGTTAGCGATAATTCTCCTTAAATCTGAAAACCGATCACTGATTACCGGTGACAGGGAGGTGAAAAAATTGAAAATAGAACTACCCCAGCAAATAATCAGCGAATTTTGTCAGAAATGGCAGATATCTGAAATGTGTTTATTCGGATCGGTTTTGCGGGAAGATTTTCGTCCAGATAGCGATATTGATATACTGGTCAGTTTTCAAGATAGTGTTTCTTGGGGACTTCTGGAGTTTTCGAGGATGAAACGGGAATTAGAGAATTTATTGGGACGGAAAGTTGATTTGCTAACGAAAAAATCGATCGAGCAGAGTCATAATTGGATTCGTCAACGAGAGATTTTAGAGACAGCACAAGTGATTTATGTGGCGGGATAAGGCTTTTTTACTAGATATTGTCCGAGCCGGTCAATTAGCTCAACAATTTGCCGAGCAACTGGCAAAATTGGCAGGTGTTGGTCAGACAATTTTTTAAAATGTACCGCTCCTCGATCGAGAGTTAGAATTGATTTTAGAGACAATAAAGGTGATTTAACCAAATGATTGCTAACTTTGACCATAACTATCTTTCCCCGGAAGATTATTTAGCAACGGAGAGAATAGCCAAGGATAAACACGAATACATTCGCGGTCAAACCTACGCCATGGCTGGTGCAAGTAAAGCCCATGGTATGATTATTATCAACTTAGCCACACTTTTAAAAAACCGGCTGCGGGGTAGTGGTTGTCTTGTCTATGCCACAGATATGAAAGTTCGTCTAGAAATAGCTAATAGTTATTTTTATCCCGATCTTGTGGTCACTTGCGACTCGCGAGATAATCAGTCTTTCTCGGAAGATTTTATCCGTTATCCGCGCTTGATTGTAGAAGTATTATCCCCCACTACTGCTGCCTTTGCTCGCAACGCGCTCGCGAAGCGAGATCGGGGTGATAAATTTGCCGACTATCGTTCCCTTGAAACTTTAGAAGAATACGTTCTTATCAGTCAAGAACGCATCAGTGTAGATTGTTTTCGTCGCAATGACGAAGGATTCTGGGTTCTTTATCCCTACAGCAAAGGAGCAGATATTTATCTAGCTAGTATCGATTTTCACTGTGCGATCAAATCTTTATATGAAGATATAACAGAAATCTGTTAAAAAATCAGATAAGTTTTTTCTGTTTACTATTTACTTTTTACCTGATTAATGCTTGTCATCCTCTCCGCTATTGTTCCAGTGGGTTTTATCATCCTCATCGGTGTGATAGCAGGAAAAATTCTCACTGTGGAAGTGCATTCCCTTTCCCAAATCACGGTATATATTCTTGCCCCCGCTTTGGTGATTGATGGACTCTATCGCACCACTTTATCCGCCAGCAATATCGGTTTAATTCTCCTAGGCTTTGCCCTTATTTCATTGGTAATGGTGATTGTCGTCGAAATTATGGCCTATTGTCTTAGTCTCGATGATGATACCCGCAAAAGCATCATGGCTGCCGCCGTGATGCCCAATAACGGTAATATGGGTTTACCAGTGGCTAGTTTTGCCCTGGGTGCCGCCGGACTGGAAAGAGCGATAATCTATATGATTGGCTCTAGTATTCTTTTATTTGGTATTAGTCCCGCTTATTTGCAAGGAAAAAGCTTTCTTTCAGGATTTCGCTTAGTTTTTCAATTGCCCTTAATCTGGTCAATTTTTATCGGCATTAGCTTTCAAACTTTCCCTTTTCATCTTCCCCTGCAATTAGATAAAAGTGTTAGCTATCTGGGACAAGCGGCAATTCCCTTGGCTTTAATTATCCTAGGTATCCAATTATCTCAGCAAAAATTAGCGATCGGTAAATTAGAGTTATTAGGGGCCTGTTTGCGTCTTTTAGTCGCTCCTCTTGTGGCAGTTGCTATCGGCAGTAGTTTAGGATTAAGCGGTATGGATCTAAAAATTCTCATCCTACAAAGTGCCATGCCCACCGCCGTTAATACTGTCATTTTAGTCACAGAATTCGGTGGTTCAGCCGCTTTAATGGCCCGCACAGTTGTGGTCACTACCCTTGCTAGTTTTCTGACTATTCCTTTCTTTCTTTGGTTATTAAAAGTCTATTTATAATTAGGGTTTGCTGACAAAGTTTGTTGGTGGGGTTAGGAGTCAGGATTCAGGAGTCAGGAGTCAGGATTCAGGATTCAGGATTCAGGATTCAGGAGATAGGAGTCAGGAGATAGGAGTCAGGAGTTAGGATTCAGGATTCAGGATTCAGGATTCAGGAGATAGGAGATTATTTTATTTATTCTCCCCACGCCCCACACCCCACACCCCACACCCCACTTCCCCAATTCCCCACTTCCCAATTCATAATTCATAATTCATAATTCATAATTCATAATTCCCAATTCATAATTCATAATTCATAATTTAACCTTTGACTCACCCCAGCAATGGCAGCCAAGAGAAGCCAAACAATAGTATTAATCTTGACATCGGAGAGGGTGACATCGACGAGATTAAATAAAACACAAGCGCCAAAAGCTACCAGATAGGTAAAGATAATTAACTCCCCCCCAGCTTTTTGTTGCCGTAAAAATATAAATAAACGCACCCCTTGGGCATAAATCCAACCCACCCAAGCAGACAACAAAATTAAGCCAATAATTCCCGTTTCTGCCATTAACATCAAATATAAATTATGGGGATGACCTAACCATAATCCCTGACTTTTTTCGTAGAGAGGTGTAAAACTGCGTAATCCCCAACCGAATAGGGGTCTTTCTTGGGTCATTTCTAGAGTAAAACGCCATTGAGTTGATCTGAGAGTAGCTAGAGGGCGATTGGGGAACATTTCATCGGATAATCGCGCCCAAATCGCTCTAGGAACCAAAAAACGCAGACTATCCCTTAAAGGATTTGGTCCCCAAGAAGCGAGGGAAATCACCCCTCCCAAGAGGACAAAACCGGCGACTAAGGCATTCCAACCCAGATAAAGGGCGAAAATTAGGCACCCTAAAAAGGCTAAGGCCCAAGCATTGCGAGAATTACTTAAAAATAGCCCTACACTATCGATAAATATGGTTAAAGTTAAAAACCCGATTTTGAGATTTAAATTCCGATTTCTTTGTCTGTGCCACTGCCGCCAAGTTAGAATTAATAAACCGATCGCTAAAATCAGAGTTATGAGTAAATAAGCCCCCAAAAGATTAGCATACATAAAAACCGAAGACATTCGTCCCAAAGGTTCACCCCCCGCCCCGTAGGGCCAGGTAAAAATCCCTTTTAATGCTTCCGGTTTTTGCCAACCGAGAAAAATTTGTCCCCATCCCATCACCACTACCCAAACCGACGGAATAACCATCGCCCAAGCTAGTTGACGCAATTGAGAGGGTTTTTTAATTAATTGCCGAATATTGCTAAAAAAGAAGAAAAAAGGCAGGAAATTTCCTAACCCAATCCAAGCATCCCCCGGAGTTGGGGAAAGACTGGCACTAATCATCAACCAAAGAGTGACGATACCGAGACCTTGATTGAGACGTGACTGGATAATTGCCCGAAAATTGGCAGTAAAAACCCTAATTAAGACGATAATAATGCCGATACCCGCTAACTCCGGCAGGATCATGGCGATAAAAACTGAAAAAAGTATTAAATTCCACTCCCACCCTTGACAAAAAATCTTTTTCATGTTAAGCGGGTTGCCAACAATCGTCACGAGTCAGACGAATTTGGGCAAGAGCAAAAATAGTCGGGATAATCCGGCCGTAGTCAGTGGCGATCGCCTTCCAACCGAGATCAGCAATAAACCAACCCCATAAAGCCGGTCCGACTAAACTTAACACGGTTCTGACCGCTCCGTAGCGGGCCGCCGCCCGAGTCATGCCCTGTTTAGCCGTTTGTAGGGCGATTTGATTAGCAATTGCCCCACCCTGGACTAGGGCAGTCTTTGCCCCTTGATAGCGGGCAAAATGGAGAGCGAACTGCCCGGCGATATGTTTGAGCAGAATCGGTTTCAGGATAGAATTAATGGCTATGACGCTGCCGCCTTTAAGGACTATATCGAGGGGATTATGTTGTAGGTGAACGGGCAAGGGTTGGGGAGTGTGGGAATCCGCGAGTGCCTTTTGAATTTGAATCGAGAGGGATTTTTGTTCCGATGGGGGGAGACGTTTCCAAGCTTTGTTAACGAGATGAAGATAGATTTCCGCTTCAATTTCCGTTGTCGGCATTTTTTGGGAGTAGGGAACCTTGAGGAAATGACAGACACGAACCAGAATTTGACGATAACTAACTTTTTCGGTTTGACCTTTTAATACTGTCACACCATCGGCAGCCAAATAACGAAAACGATCCTCGACGCTATCTAACCAACTTTCCCAATCTTGACTTTGAACGGCGATTGCGTCCGGCGCTCGTAGATAATCGAGGGGGTTAAAACGACGGCAAAAGAGGATGTTAGTGATTTGCTGCAGTTCCTCCTCGGTGGCTAACTCCAAAGCTGTGCGTAATTCGTCCAATGTGGTTTGTCCTCCTCAGCCCCAATAATCAACTTAGTTTCGCTAGTGCTGATTACTACTAATATTAACTCAAGGGTTCACAGGATTAGGAAGGCTAGTGACAAATTTTTCGATTAATGTTGGGATCATTGGCGCGGGTTTAGCCGGGTTAACCTGCGCTCGTCAGTTGTGCGATCGAGGTTATACTGTTAAGCTATTTGATAAGTCTAGAGGCATTGGTGGTCGTTTAGCCACGCGACGGGTTAATCGAGCCAATCAAGAGATGCCTGTGGATCATGGCTTGCCTTTTTTGACTATTCAGGGCGAAAAAACGGCAGCTTTAATTGATAATCTCCTCAGAGAGAATATAGTTACTCCTTGGTTTGATTCTAGCTATGTTGCTCCTTTTGGCATCAATAGCGTGGCGAAATTTTTAGCTCAAGGTTTAGAAATTGAACGAGATTTTCTGGTTACTCGTCTGGAAAATCATCAAGAAAAATGGTTTTTAAACAATAACGGTCAAATTCGGGGGGAGTTTTCGGTGATTGTCCTGGCTATTCCCGCCCCGCAAGCGGCGTTATTGTTAGAAAACTCTCCCATAACTACTATGCCAGAATTGCGATCGATCGTTTACGATCCCTGTTTAACGGTAATGGCAGGTTATGGCGATTCTTTACCCGCAGTTGCTCCCTCCACAGATATCGCTTGGTTAGGACTTGATAGCAGTAAACGGCAATCATCTCCTGATTATGTCTTTGTTGTGCATAGTAGTGGAGATTTTGCGGTTAAATATCTCGATAGCGAGGATTTAGAAGCAGTTAAGCTAGATTTGCTCTCTCGCGCTTCTTTGGCTCTCCCCGATTGGTCACAGATTCACCGTTGGCGTTATGCTTTAGTCCGTCAGGGTTTAGCTGTACCCTGTTTAAGTGTTAATAGTCCTTTACCTCTAGTTGCCTGTGGTGATTGGTGTCAAGGGGGAGATTTATCGAGAAATTCTTCCCTAGAAACGGCCTTAACTTCTGGGATAGCGGCGGCTAATCAAGTTGAGCAGCTACTCTCTTAAGAATCTAGAGACAGGTTTAAATTCTTAGGTTAAGCTTAAGTTAACAAAAGGTTAAATATATAATAATGTAGATATCCTATACTGGGGGGTTGGTCACAATGGAAAAATTCAATTCTAAAGATAACTTTCTCTACCCTAAAACCAGCTACAGGGGTTTATTCACGCCACAAAATCTGGTTTTTAACGCTAACTTGCAGGAATTCGCCCTGAGAGTCTCTTTTATCGCCGGTTTACACAGTGGAGGAAAACTTACCTCCACGGAAGCTTACGAGAAAATTAACCAGCTTTGGCAAGAGTTGAATACCAGTCGAAAATTCCTACTAGCTAATCATTTTGAGGATCACGGAGATTGAGAGATGGGGGTTTTTCAGTGATCAGTAAACAGTAAACAGCATCTAAAGTGCCACAGTAACAAAAGTGGGTCAAGTAGTTCTTAAGTTATCTCAGAGCTTTCTCGCCATAGTTGGCAGTATTCTGAGAGACTGG
This sequence comes from Microcystis sp. 0824, assembly GCF_003112475.1. NCBI lineage: Bacteria > Bacillati > Cyanobacteriota > Cyanophyceae > Chroococcales > Microcystaceae > Microcystis > Microcystis sp. 0824. Next base: position 71,827 of record NZ_BDSM01000007.1, read on the forward strand.
GACTGGGTAAGTAGCGACTAATTCCGGTTTAGTGGTCAGAATCGAATATTCACAAGACTGCGGATTGTCCATCCGCTCCTGAGCATTTCGGCACATGACTTAAGGTGATTTTGAGAGCATCAACGACTGGACCATAGGTCACTTTCAACTTCGAGATAAAAATGTTACCAAAAGACAACAAGAGGTAATTCTACCGCTACAATATGATTGCGAGTTGTCAAGAGAACAGTAAAAGAACTGCTAATTGGATCTAGATGCCCCAGTATACTACTAAACAAGCAACGGAAAACCCTGTTGTGTCCAATCAGTCCGCCAATAATCCCTTTTCACTATTTGGTCAATTTTGGGAAAGCCTAAAAATTGTCGCTCAACCCTATTGGTATCCAACGGAGTTAAATGGACGAGCCTTTGGAGATGTGATCATTTCTTGGGGGATGTCAGCTTTGATCCTTTTAAGTATCTTGGCAACGGTGGGGGTAGAAGCTTTTAGTAGCTACTGGAATCGTTATGTACTCGACATTATTATTGAAGATAGAGATCTTTCTAAATATCTAAATACGCTGTGGTTATCCAGTTTGTTGATTATATTAACAACGGGGTTATTTGCTTTTTCTCAATTTATTCGTCGCAAAGTAGCCTTAGATTGGTATAAGTGGTTAACGAAACAAACCGTCAAAAAATATCTCAATTATCGCGCTTATTATAACATTGATTTTACCTCGAACTTAAAAAATCCCGATCAAAGATTATCTCAAGAAATTGAACCAATTACGACCATGACCCTAAGGTTGTTAATTACCTTCGTGGAAAAAGGGTTACAAATGATTACTTTTGCGATTATTCTTTGGACAATTTCTCGGCAAATTGCGGTTTATCTGATCATTTATACGATCACAGGAAATTTAATAGCAATTTATCTAACTCAAGAATTAAACAAAATTAATCAATCTGAACTTAATAATAAAGCTGATTATAGTTATGCTTTAACCCATGTGCGTAACCACGCCGAATCCATTGCTTTTTTTCAGGGAGAAGAGCAGGAAGAAAAAATCATTGAAGGCCGTTTTGAACGGGTTATTCAAAGCTCGGAAAAACTGATAAATTGGGAACGGTTTAATAATATTTTTAATCGGGGTTATCAGTCAGCAATTAGTGTATTTTCAATGTTTATTTTGACCCCCATGTTTATTAAGAACGAAATCGATTATGGGGAAATTAGTCAAGCTAGTTTATGTTGTTTTCTTTTTTCTAATGCCTTGGGACAATTAATTACTGAATGGGGAACATCGGGTAAAGTTTCCAGTTATATTGAACGGTTAGCCACTTTGACAGATGCCTTAAAAGTTGCCAGTGAAGAGCCGAACAACTTAAGTCGTATTACCACCCTGGAAGATAATCGTCTAGCCTTTGAAAATTTTACCCTACAAACTCCCGATTATGAAAAGGTAATTGTGGAAAATTTATCGGTTTCTGTTCCTTTGGGAGAAAGCCTACTGATTATTGGCCCCAGTGGTCGAGGAAAAAGTTCCTTGTTACGAGCAATCGCCGGTTTATGGAAAGCAGGTAGCGGCCGTTTAGTGCGTCCTCCTTTAGCTAAAATGTTATTTTTACCCCAACGTCCTTATATTATCCTTGGCACTTTACGCCAGCAATTACTTTATCCTAATACCAATGAGCAGGTGAGCGATGAAGAATTAGAAAACATCTTAAAAAAAGTCAACCTGCAACATTTATTAACTGACAAAAATACCTTAGATAAACAAGTCAATTGGGAACAGATTTTATCCCTCGGAGAACAGCAAAGACTAGCTTTTGCTCGACTATTAATCACTAAACCCACTTTTACTATCTTAGATGAAGCAACCAGTGCTTTAGATTTGGCCAATGAAGCCAGCTTATATCAGCAATTACAGGAAAGTGAAACCACTTTTATTAGTGTTGGTCATCGGGAAAGTTTATTTAATTATCATCGATGGGTCTTAGAGTTAACAGAAAATTCCCATTGGCAGCTGTCAACTGTAGAAGATTATCAGCGCAAAAAAGTGAATAACCTAGTGATGATGTCAAAAAAATCAGAAAATTTTTCGGCCGTAAAAATAGAGACTTTGTCTGAGGTTAAAACTGAGCATGATGCGGAAATTGCCGGAGTTTCTGAAATAGCCGAAGGTTTGTCCCATCAACAAATGCAGTCCCTAACTGATTATTCTTTAAGTAGCGTTCGTAATCGAGCCAGTTTAGGTAAAATTATTACTGCCAAAGATGGTTTTAATTATCGTTACGATAAAGACCCAAAAACCTTAAAATGGGTGAGAATATAGCTAATGGGGTGACAAACAGATTGAAAGTGAGACAGGGTGTGGGGTGTGGGGGGTAGGGTGTAGGGGGTAGGGAAAATTTTTCAGACTTCCCCCTCTCAGGAGAACTAGAGAATGAGGTTTTTGCTGGGTAAGTTGATTAACAAGCTACTAACTGATAACTGATAACTGATAACTGATAACTGGTATAGGAGTTTTATCAAATGAAAGCACTGGAAAAACTGGTGACGGAACGATTATATTTAGTCCCCTTAAAGCTTGAACTTCTCAAGGCCGCAATTATAGGTATCGATGAATTAGCAACAATTTTGGGGGTAAAAGTTGCAGCTGACTGGGCCGAACAAGAATTGATTCAAGCTTTCCCTGATATTGCGAATATTTTGCTGCAATTCCCCTTACAAAATGAATGGGGATGGGGGAGTTTAATTATTCATCAAACAGAAAATACCCTTATTGGTCATGTGATGATCAAAATTATTCCTGATGTCACAGGTTTACCCACAGATGCTGTAGAAATTGGCTATCAAGTAGCGCCGTTATATCGACGACAAGGCTACGCATCCGAGGCGACAAAAGCAATGATGGACTGGACACTTTCTCAACCTGGTATGCAAACAGTGACCGCTGGCTGCGCTCCCGATAATATAGCTTCAAAGCGAGTTTTAGAAAAAATCGGCATGAATCTGATAGAAGCGCGAGAGAAAGTCTTGGTCTGGAAATTAAGTAGGGTTTGCTGAAAAAGTTTGTTGGTGGGGTTAACGGATTTAGTATTACTTCCCACTTGATCACTCAATCCAAGCTTTTGGGGGGTTCTACCCCCCAAACCCCCCGTTGGGGGTGTGGCGCCGCCCCCAAACCCCCCGCGCATTAGTTTTTCGGTGGGATGCTTACACGCAGCCGCTGACGCATCTGTAATAATTTAAGAGTCACTCCCCTTGTAGGAGTATCTCTCCTGATATGTAGCCTATACTCAACGGATTTAGTATGTTGCGTTATTTCAGCCTCTATTTTCAAGTCAGGAGTCGGGGGGGAAATCTGGAGTCAGAGCCTCGTCGATGCGATAAAATACTCTGGCTCTGTATTTGTTGGTTTATGAGTTGACGAGAATTTCAGCGATCGCCTGGGAGATAGGAAAATAAGGAGGATAAAGTTCTAGCCAGAAAAACTCGCCAACGGGATTAATTTCTAAAAAGATATAACGTTCATCTGGTGTGACAATCATATCAATTGCACCATAATTGAGACCGAAATATTTCACTAATTCTAGTAGTTGTTTTTCAATAGTTTTCGGTAAATCGTAGGGTTGCCATTGTTGATGGAGCGCTCTTCCCTCTTTTCGCCAATCGTAGATAGCACCGTCTAATTGTTGGGAATTAATCGCCGCCGTAAATATTTGTTCACCGACGATAGTGATGCGTAATTCTAAAGCTTTAGGAATGTTTTCCTGAAAAGTCATGGGACAAAATTGCAAACCTTCCAAATTATCTAAGTCTTCCTTAGTAACAGGACTGGTAAAAACAACCATTTCCTCTTGCTTGTCTCCATAAATAGCAAATTGAGACAGCATTTTAGTCACAATTCCCGTCGCTTCAAACTCCTGAGCAAATTGCTTGACAGCTTCAGGATTATTAGAAGTTAAAGTCCCCGGAATTAATAAACCTAATTGTTGCGCTACTTGTAACTGCAATTGTTTATGATTGGCATGATCTACCTTAGCAATTGGGTCAAGATGAAAACCAGATAAACTAGCAATCATTCCTCGAATACTTAACCGACATTCCTTAAGAGAAGCTTCGCGAAATTGACTATCCATCCCATCGGGTAATTTTAGTCCGTATCTCATGCGTCGATACCAAACAGAAGAAACTTCTTTTAGCTCTAATTTTTGTTCTCCATCGGTAATAATTCCGCCTTTTTGACCGCCTGAGTAAAGATCAACTTTCACCTCTGTAGGGAAGCGATCGGTATCAAAACGGAAGGCTTTTTTACCCATGGCTTCTATGGCTTTGATTACCAGAGGAATACTTTCATTATCGTGGCTAAAAGTAACAATTAAAACGGTCATAGATTTCCTTGAAAACTTAATATTAACAATTTTTTGAGCGCGAGCTTTGCCGATCAACCGAAGACTAAAAAATCGGCGATCGCATTGGAAATAGGTAAATCTAAATCCCGTTCTAACATTCCCCACTCACCACCCGGATTAACTTCTAAAAAAACGTATTCTCCCCCAGGAGTTAAGATAAAATCAAACGCCCCAAAATTCAACCCTAAATTAGCCATAAAAATCTGAAGTTGCTGCAATAGTGAATCGGGTAAAGTATGATGTTGCCAAGCACCCGGATCAATACCCGGTCTTCGCCAATCTACGGCAGAATTATTATACTGAGAAGATTCTAAAGCTCCCACAAATGTCTGTCCATTAACCACGACAACTCTCAATTCTAATTGTTTGGGAATTTCCGCTTGAAAAACCATAGGACAATAGCGTAAAGATTCCGCTTCCTCAAGGTCTTCTGCTTTCACCCTACTGGTATAAAGAAAAAATTCCGGCGATTCCATGCTGTGGGCGATCGCAGTTAACAATTTACTCACCATTCGTCCCTGAACCTGGGAAAAAAACTCCCGGGCAGCATCAGGATTATTGGTAACTAAGGTAGGGGGAATAATTAAGCCAACTTCTGAGGCCAAACGAAGTTGTAATAACTTATTTTTAGCCTTCTCAATTTGCGCTAAATTATCTAACCAACGCGCTGACCTTAAACTATCCCAAAAACCAGCCAAAGTCATCTGGGATTCTCGCACACAAGCCTCCCGAAACTGAGGATCTAAATCCCCTGTTAGTTCAGGCTGCCAAATACGTCTTGTCCAAACAGATTGCACCTGTTCACTATCAATAGATTGATGGTTATAGGTTAATTGATAAAAACTTTTTTTACCATTAAATTGGGCTGTTAATTGAACCTCTAAGGGAAATTTATCGGTATCTAAGCGAAAAGGTGTGGCTCCTTTTTTTTCTATCGCCTCAGCCACGCGGTCAATCGTGAAAAAATCGCCGCTATGGGTCAACAATAAAACAACTTTAGGCGATTCTTTCATGTCAGTTGCAAGTCCTTACATTTTAACCCATCTTAAGGCTTTTGGGTCGGTCTTTATTGATCCTAATCTCAAGAAAATGCTGCAAAAAGTCTTGCTTTTGCTTGACTTATTGCAGTATTGGTTTTTTCTTGAGTAATTACTAAAGTTACTTTACAGCACTTCTCAGGATCTCAACGTATAGTTTTTTGGCTGCGAGCCTTGCTTAGTGGAGCTTTTAGCTTTTTGTCTGTACGGTGTAATCAAGAAAAGTGCTGCAATTACTCAAGTAACCTGAGTTTAAAAGTCTTCCCAGTCAGAAGGGTATTTGAGTGTAACATTATATTCACGCTCAGGGGAAGGAGACTTGATGGAAGATTCCTCTTTGCTTACGGACAAGAAACGAGCAAAGAAAGGAAGTGCTTTACCTTGTTGATCGTTGGGATATGCCATAGTTATTCCTCTGGTAATTTCGAGTGAATAGGTTTAATCACTCAGACAAAACTAACCACCTGTACTAACCCTTGAAAGCTTTGCTGTGCATGGCTTTCAGAATTGGGATTGTGCAAATAATTTGCCTTTGTTTGGGTGATGGAAAACATCGTAAGCACTAATCTGGCAAATGTCAAGCACTTAAGAAAAATTTCCGCTAAATCCGACATTCAGCACATCTTCATATACTTTTATATAGCGTTTCCCAATCTCATGAGGTACACCAAAATCTTAACTCCTGACTCCTGACTCCTGACTCCTCAAAACCTAAGACTCTGTACCTCACAACTATGGAAATTGCTATATATTTTTACATTCCCCAAGATGTTTTAACGAAAAACCTTGATTGTAGAAACTACTATTGAGAACATTTTCAATAATTGATTTTTTCTGAGAAAAAAATTGACAATTCTTCACCTTGATCAAAATCCATGATTGTAGCTATAATTCTTACTGGCAAGGGTTTGGAAGGAATATATTAGTAAAAATCATCAATTGAATGTTAAGAAGTGCGGAAAGTGGGATTTAATACTCCACACTTAAAACTCAAATCTGATAACTGATCACTGATAACTGATATCTGTACAACTACTTAGTACAAACGCTTACGGGGGCGATAATTAGCCACGGATTCCACTAAACCCAAGGCGATAAAATTGGTTAATAAAGATGAACGTCCATAACTTAACCAGGGTAAAGGAATCCCTGTAATCGGGGCTAATCCCACGGTCATGCTAATATTAAGAATTGCCTGAAAAGCGATCATCGAGAGAACACCGATCGCTATTAAAGAACCAAAGTTTTCTTTAGCAGTATTAGCAATGACTAACAAACGCCAACAGATTAACCAGAAAGCTATTAAAACTAGAATACTGCCAACAAAACCGAATTCTTCCCCGACTACAGAGAAGATAAAATCGGTGTGTTGTTCGGGAATAAAATTTAATTGGGTTTGGGTGCCTTGGTGTAATCCCCGTCCCAATAATTCTCCCGATCCGATGGCAATGCGGGATTGAATTAATTGATAACCTCCCCCCAAAGGATTCTTTTCTGGGTGAAGAAATAGGGTTAAACGATCTTTTTGATATTCTTTTAATAAACCCCAAAAAACCTCGCCCAATTTACCCACTGCCAGATTAGTTGCCACCACGAGGAAAGTAGATAAAAAACGGTAGGGAAGGGTAAACCAAGCAAGCACAGCGATGATAATTGCTAAAACAATCCAAGCAGGAAAAAGTAAATTAAACAGAAAAACCGATGCGAGGGGAGATAAGAGGATAATCATCCAAGGTAGTTTCGCATTAGCCCAGTAAATCATGCCTAGGGTAATTGCCCCAAAGACTAATCCTGTCCCCAGGTCCGGCTGCGCCATAATTAACACCCAGGGGATGGCAGTGACGGCAAAGACACGAGCGATCGCAAAAAGATTATCGGCGGGACGATGATGTAGGAGGGCTGCTAGGGTGATAATTAAACCTACCTTGGCAAATTCCGACGGTTGCACGTTAAAACTGCCGATATTAATCCAACTTTGCGCCCCATTCGCCGTCACCCCTAGGATAATTACCGCGATTAGGGAGAGATTGGTGAGAAGATAGGTTAACCAGTGCCATTTCAGCAGACTTTCGTAACGACAACGGGCCAGAAATAAAGCGATCGCCACTCCCACGGATCCGAATAACCAGTGTTGCCACCAATCGAGAGCAGTAGTATGTCTTTCGGCACTACGAATCATTAAACCACCGAAAACGGTTAAACCCGTCACCAAAACGAATAAAAGCCGATCCATTTGGGCTAGATCCCGGAAAATGAAGCTAAACTGATCACCAAAACCCCTTAGTTTCCTACTAACAAGGGACTGTCTTCTCACCATTTCTCTCCCCAAATTTACTAACTAACTAGGGTTTGCTCAATAAATCTAAAAACATTGTTCGATAAGACTTTTAGACCTTTTTGAAATCCAAAAGCACCGGACATTGGAGTGATTGGGGGGAAAATTTAGGGACTTTTTCCCTGAAAATGGGTAAAACCCTACACCCTACACCCTACACCCCACACCCTGCCCCTAGGGAAAACTTTTTGCCGCAAACCCTAACTATAGGCTGCCACGGATACTTTCGCCGCCACCTGACGAGCGATCGCTATTAGGGCTTTAGCTGAGGCCGATTCCGGTTGCCCCAAAACTACTGGTACACCAGTATCACCGCCCTCCCGCAGGGATATCTCCAGAGGCACACATCCCAGTAAAGGAATACCCAATTCTTGCGAGGTTTTTTCCCCACCACCGGACCCAAATAGATCATAGGAGCGATCGGGCTGATCGGGAGGGATAAAATAACTCATATTTTCCACGATACCCAAAACCCGCGCCCCTAGCTGTTGGAACATTTTTAAACCCCGACGCGCATCAATTAAAGAAACCGTCTGGGGAGTGGTGACAATCACCGCACCGGCTAGGGGGACCGATTGAATTAAAGTTAATTGTGCATCCCCGGTACCGGGAGGCATATCGACGATTAAATAGTCTAAATCGCCCCAATTGACTTGATAGAGAAACTGACGGATAATGCCGTTTAACATCGGACCGCGCCAGATTACCGGTTGATCGGGGTTGATCAAAAAGCCCATGGAAACCATTTTGATGCCATGGTTGAAAGCGGGTTCCAATATCTCGCCATTTGCGCCCTGTACGGTCACTTGTGCGTCATTTAAGCCCAACATTGTCGGGGCGTTGGGGCCGTAGATGTCCGCGTCTAATAGCCCCACTTTTGCCCCTAAATGAGCTAAGGCGACGGCGATATTGACAGCCACGGTACTTTTCCCCACACCGCCCTTACCACTGGAAACGGCGATAATATTTTTAACCCCCTCCACGCCTTGGCGATCGGGTAAAGCTTTTTGTTGCGGGGTTTCGGCAGTTACCTCCACGGCGACACTTTCCACCCCGGGCAGCTGTTTAACGGCTTTTTGGCAGTCTTCCACGATAAATTCGCGCAAAGGACAGGCGGGAGTGGTCAAAACTAGGGTAAAGCTAACTTTTCCGCCATCGATCGCCACATTGCGGATCATGTTCAATTCCACTAGGCTTTTTTGCAGTTCCGGATCTTGAACGGGACGTAATACTTCTAAAATCGATGCGGTATCAAGGGGCATGGTTTCAGTGTCTCTAATCAAGTATTGTTCTTATGGTTATTTATCTTAACCTTGTGGGGGTTAGGTGTTGGGGTTTTAGGGTTTTAGTTGAAATTCCCCCATTTCCCCACTTCCCCATTCCCCCACTTCCCCACTTCCCCGCTTCCCCATTCCCCCATTCCCCCATTCCCCCATTTCCCTAGATTACGGTAATAGGATCGCCGACTTTAATTGTACCTGTCTTTTCGGGGATGACATTTTCTCCGAACATGATGCCACCGGGGAAACGGCGAAAAGTGCTTAAGGTTTTTAAAGGTTCCTGTTGGGGATTTCTCCTACCTGTTTCTTGATCGGTGGTGGTGATAATACAGCGACTACAGGGTTTAACCAGAGCATAATTTATCTCTCCAATTTTGATCTTTTGCCAACTACTTTCGCTAAAAGCTTGATCGCTACTAATAACAATATTAGGACGAAAACGATTCATCGGCACTGGTGCCACTAAACGCCGATTTAAGTCCTCTAAAGAAGCAGTATTAGTCAATAAAATTGGATAACCATCGGCAAAGCTGACGGGAGTATGATCGTTCCCTGCATAGCGAGGATTCGCGGGACGTGGATAATCGGGAGATTGTCGCACTAAACGACAGGGAATGTCGAGAATTTTCTCGAACCATTCGGCGATTTCATCCCCTTGATCCATGGCTATGGTGTGAGATTCCCAGATTTGAACCGCTCTTTTTTCTCCTGTGAAATTAGGCTGAAAAGTTAGGGAATCTTGAGATGTTTTCAGAGAAAAATTATCCTCTGTCATTGTGATAGAAACGGTGGCTAATTGCGGATATTCTCTTTGAGTGATAAATTTACCCTTGCCATCCACTAACATCATTTCTCGATCCCAGAGTAAACCTTTAGGAGTCACTTCAGCGTGGGATAGTTGAATACCTCGACAGGATTTAATCGGGTAGATATAGAGATCAGTAACCTGCATTTTCTTTCAGTAGTTCTACATATTTTTTGGCCACATCTTTCCAAGTCCATAGATTAACTTTATTGGGAATATCTTCGGGTAACAAGCGAGGAATTGGATTGAGGATAAATTGTTCTAAACAATTGGCTAAACTGTCCGCATCTCCCCTAGGGTAGAATTGCACTCTTTCAGGACAATTATATAATTCCACCTGTTCTTGAAACACTTCTAAATCGGAAGCGATAACGGGAATACCCTGTAAAATTGCTTCTGCTATTGCTAATCCAAAACCTTCGTATTTTGAGGGAAATACCACAGAGGAACAGGTTTGATAATAAAATTGCAAGGTTTCATAGTCTTGATAACCTATTAATTCTTGCTTCGATGGGTAAAAGCTCAATTATAGGAGAGAAAAGACGATGAATATAAGTCAGTCTTAGGGGTTGATAAAAATTCGCTATAAGACCATAAAAATAGATTAGTTTCGTCTCAAAACTCTTGGGGTAAAAATAAAAATTTTCGTAGATAAGTTTATCAGAATCAGGCATTAAAGAATTAAAATATTCAATGTCATTACGAGGGGGTACAATAATAATTTGTTCGACGTATTCTAACAAGCTAGGTATTAAAGAGATGATGGCTCTTTCTACTGCTCCTTTGCGATAAAACATGATCGGGATGACGATTTTCATAGATTTACTTGAAGATAGCCAGTAACTACATTATTAATATCTTCCATAAACTTATCGGTAGAAAACAATACTTTTTGTTTCTCCAAAGAGGAAAGTAATTGATATTGCTTATCCTCATTTTGCATCACATGGGCAATTTTTTCTACCGCCTCCTCAAGATTATTAAAAAACAAATCGGTGTTTTCTTGACCAATAATTTCTGCTGGTCCCCCTCCTTCACGGGTGAAGGGAATGATGCCAGCTTTTACCATCTCGGCGATAGAAATGCCAAAGGGTTCAGGTTTAAAATGAATACCATACTTACAACGGTATAAAACTTGGGAGTATTCTTCATAACTAAGGTTTTCACATAGCTCAATCCAATCAGAATTATCTCGAATTAACTGATCCAAATAACGTTTATATTTAGCCTCAGCGTTACCGCCACCGCCCCCAGTAATATAGAGTTTAACATCAATGCCTTTTTGACGAACTTTTTCCAAACATTGAATTACCCGATGGGGTTGTTTTGCCTCTACCAAACGACCGCTACAGATAAAGGCATTTTCCTTATCTTGCCAAGCAATGTCTGCCGGTTTAATTACCACGGGAGGATAGACAACTTTAGCATCAATTCCATAATAGTCCTTAATGGCTGCTGCTACTGCCCCTGAATTGGCTAAAGAGAAGTTTTTTTTCAAATTATCCACAGAAAAATTAGAGATACGATTATAATATTTCTGGGCTAACTCTCCACCTTCTAAAACCTTAATCCAGTGAATGTACTGCATACCTGGCCTACCTAAATCGGCGGCGTTATAAGCAGAAATTACTAAATCGTAATCTTGCTGCTTTTGTTTACAATGTCTTAAACTGAGATGAATAGCTAATTGTCGAAAGTGTTTATTATTAGAAGCTAGGGCATTATTGACACGATAGAAGCTCTTGGGTAGTAAAGAATCAACTTTGATTGATTGAGCATTTAAAGTTGTTCCATACATTAAATTCAACCGTTGCCAATCGAGGTCAGCAAAAGTTATTAGAGTCAGATGATACTTATCTTTCAAAGCTTCCATCATCCAGAGAGCAACCGCTTCCGCACCACCACCCAAAAAACAAGGGTAGTAGATAGCGATTTTTTTGCTTAGAGGGTTATTCATGATGATTGATACCTGACATTAGTTTAAGATTCTAGCAAAATCCGGTCTTTACGCAAGCATTTTTTCTAAAACCCTGGCTACCCTTAGGATTAAGTCTTCGCGATCGGGAGCGGCGATGATTTGTAAACCTAAAGGTAGCCTGGATGAACGTTTAATCGGCAAAGAAAGGGCAGGTAAACCGATAAAAGAAAAAGGTTGGGTGAATCTGCCTAAATTAGATCTAATTAATAGCTCTTGCCCGTCAATAATCATTTTTTCTACTCCTAACGGCGGCGCAATACAGGGAATCGTCGGGGTGAGGATAATATCGACTTCGGTGAAAATCTCTCGCAGACGATCGCGATACCAACGGCGAAAACGTTGAGCCTGTAAATACCAGCTAGAGGGAATTAATGCCCCTGCCAAGAAGCGATCCCGGGTTGCGGGGTCAAAATCCTCTAATCTGGTCTGTAAACGCGGTAAATGCCAATTTGCCCCCTCAGAAGCGGTAATTATATAGGCGGCTGCTCTGGCGCGGGTGGTTTCGGGAATGGTGATTTTTTGGCTCACTCCTAAACGTTCGGCGATCGCTGTCACCGCCTCGATTACTTCCGGTTCGGCTCCCTGCTGAAAATAATCGTCGGCAAGGGCTATTTTTACCCCCTCTAAGCCATTTAAAGGAGCTTTAAGGTTATTTTTGGCAAAAACACGCCAAATAGCGGCCATATCCGCCACATTGCCGCTAAAAAATCCCGGATGATCCAAACTACTAACGAACAAAAATAGGCCCTGACGGGATACGCGCCCAAAGGTGGGTTTTAGCCCCACCACGCCACAGCAAGCGGCGGGAACCCTCACCGAACCATTAGTATCGGAACCGAGGGCGAGAGGCACTAAATTAGCGGCAACGGCAGCGGCGGAACCGCCGGAGGCTCCCCCCGAGACGCGACTAGGATCGAGGGGGTTGGCAGTGGCTCCATAATGGGCATTTTCGGTGACAAAACCGTAGGCGTACTCATCCATATTGGTCGCCCCCACCAAAACTGCCCCAGCCGCTTCTAGGGTTTGAATAGCGATCGCATCTTGTCTGGCGGCAGGGTGATCTCGATTGATTTTGGAGCCGGCAAGGGTGACAATACCCTTGATATCAAAGAGATTTTTGACGGCGAAGGGGACTCCTGCTAAGACACCGACGGGTTCCCCATTGGCGATCGCTTGATCGATTTTTTGGGCTTGAGCGAGCGCTCTAGGGTGTAAAATGTCGGTAAAGCAATTTAAATGGGTATTTTTTGCCTCTATCTCCGCCAAAGTCTGGCTAATAACTTCTAAGGCTCTAGTTTGACGATTTTGGATCGATCGAGCTAAATTGCTCACAGAAATAGTCATGGTTCAAAGCTGAGGGCGCTTTCCCCGTCATCCTCTAAGGGAAATTCTGTCACTAAACTGGCGATTTCTTGCAAGCGTTGCCAGTTTTCAACCACAGAATTTAAATAGCGATCGGGAATGGCTAAATCTAGGATTTTCGCCATGATTATAACGTATTCTTCGGAATTATTCATAGATTTCATTCTGGCTGGGGTGAAGGAGATCAAGATTTGCTTGAAAGCAGCGCTCAGGAATAAAATCGACACCTAGTTAAGCTGTGAAAATTGCTAGGATATAAGAGAAAATGTCCTGTAAATACAATAGCTATCCCTAGGGAGTAAGTATAACTTAAATTTGTTCTTGACCACCGACTCCCTAGGATCATAACCTGAGATAGGATACTAGAACTGTATATTGAGATATTTTCCCCTCCTTCACCTCCAGATTAAATTAAACTTATATCTGACCAAAAACAAGAGGTAATAAGTCTCCCCTTTCAAGAGAATGAAAATTAAAAGCTACTGAAGACTACTGGTAGTCACTGATACCTGATACCTGATACCTGATACCTGATAACTGAAATGACCATCTTACAAGACGAAAAACTGCTCTTTACTCCCGCAATCCCCCACAGTGATGCCATTAAAACTATTTTTGCTTTTCCTAATCAGTATTCCGTGGGTATAACCAGTTTAGGTTATCAAATTGTTTGGGCAACTTTAGCCCTGCGATCAGATATACAAGTTAGTCGTTTATTTACGGATTTTCAAGAATCTTTACCCCGCTATCCCGAATTAGTTGGCTTTTCCTTTTCTTGGGAATTAGACTATGTTAATATCCTCTCGCTGTTAGAATCTTTAGAAATTCCCTGTCACAGTCATCAACGGCAAGATCGGCAGGCGATAATTTTTGGAGGGGGACCAGTTTTAACCGCTAATCCCGAACCTTTTGCCGCTTTTTTTGATGTAATTTTATTGGGAGATGGTGAAAATTTAATTGCTGATTTTATTAATGCCTATCAAGAGGTGAGAAACGCTGATCGCCCGACAAAACTCCGTCATTTGTCCCAGGTTCCAGGGGTGTATGTTCCTAGTTTATATACCGTTAATTATGATAGTCCTGATGGCGAAATTACGGCAATTCTACCCATAGATAATAATGTTCCCGCTTTTGTTAGTAAACAAACCTATCGCAGTAATACCCTTTCAGCTTCTACGGTGGTGACAAAACAAGCGGCATGGGAGAATATTTATATGGTAGAGGTGGTGCGAAGTTGTCCAGAAATGTGCCGTTTTTGTTTAGCTAGTTATCTAACTTTACCCTTTCGTACTGCTAGTTTAGAATCCCTGATTCCCGCCATTGAAAAAGGTTTAAAAGTGACCGATCGCTTGGGTTTATTAGGTGCTTCCGTCAGCCAGCATCCCGAATTTGAAACCTTACTTGATTATCTTTTTCAACCAAAATTTGAGGGAGTTAGACTCTCGATCGCTTCAGTTAGAACTAATACCGTCACAGAAAAATTAGCTAGAATTTTATCCCTAAGAGACAGCAAATCAATTACTATTGCCGTAGAAAGTGGTTCTGATCGCTTGCGGGAAATTATCAACAAAAAGTTAGCCAATGATGAAATTATCCAAGCTGCCATTAATGCTAAAGCGGGCGGTTTAAAAGGGATAAAACTCTATGGTATGGTGGGAATACCGGGAGAAGAAACCGAAGATATAGCGGCGACTATGGAAATGTTAATAGCCTTAAAAAAAGCCGCCTCTGGACTGCGAATTTCTTTCGGTTGCAGCACCTTTGTGCCTAAATCTCATACTCCTTTTCAGTGGTTTGGAGTTAATAAAATGGCCGAAAAAAGATTAAAATATCTAGAGAAACAATTAGGTAAACAGGGCATAGAATTTCGTCCAGAAAGTTATAATTGGTCGGTGATTCAAGCCCTATTGTCTAGAGGAGATCGCCGCTTAACTTCCCTGTTAGAATTAACCCGTGGCTACGGTGATTCTTTAGGCAGTTATAAACGGGCTTTTAAGGAACTAAAAGGACAAATTCCCCCTCTAGATTATTATGTTCATCAACAATGGCGTTTAGAACAGGTTTTACCCTGGAGTCATTTACACGGTCCTTTATCCTCAAATGTTTTAATAAAACATTTAGAAGATTCCCAAACAAAAAGGTAAAGTATCGCTAATAAGCTAAGACGCATTTAAACAATGTCTTGACTATCAAACCCCAAATGAGGTATTCTATCAAGGTAGGCTGGGTATTGGTGCCATTCAGACTTGAATTAGCCCTATTAAAAACAAAAAAGAGCCACTTTTATTAACTATAAATCTCGATTAAACCATTAATTTAATCTTAGTTGATCAGCCCATGAGCCAGAAAAATGAGACCGTTACCCTGCTTTTAGCCCTGCTGATTACCCTAGTATTTTTTGGGGCTGGTGGTTGGTGGTTATACAATCGTTTTCAAGGAAAAAATAACCCAACCAATCTTTCCGAAATCGAGAAAATATCACCCGGGCAAAAATCGGTATCGGCACAAGCAAGATTTAGTCAAGGGGAAAACTTATTAATAGTTGAAGGGGCTTCTTCTGACAAACAAGCCGCCATACAGGCACTCGGAAAAGGAGACTTTCAGCAAGCAGTTTACCTCCTAGAAAAATCCCTGCAAACTAATCAAAATGATCCGGAAGCTCTCATCTACTTAAATAACGCTCGTATTGGTGAAGCTAAGTCCTATAGTATCGCCGTTTCCGTGCCAATTGGTAGCAATGTCAATACCGCCCTAGAAGTTTTACGAGGAGTTGCCCAATCTCAAAATCAAATCAATCAAGCTGGGGGAATTAATGGCACTCCTTTAAAAGTTCTCATTGCTGATGATGCTGATAATCCCGAAATTGCCGCTCAAATTGCCCAAAAATTAACGGCTGATAACAGCATTTTAGGAGTAGTAGGACACACTAGCAGTGACACATCTTTAGCGGCGGCGGCTATCTATCAAAAAGCGGGATTAGTAATGATTTCCCCCATCAGTACCTCAGTTAAACTCTCCAATTTTGGTGACTATATCTTTCGTTCTGTTCCCAGTGATTTTGTGGCAGCACGAGCATTAGCTGAATCTAGCTTGCAAAAAATTCCTAACGTCAAAGCAGTGGTATTTTTTAACTCCCAAAGTAATTATAGTCAATCCCTAAAATCTGAATTTACGACCGCTTTAGGATTAGGAGGAGGTCAAGTGGTGAGTGAATTTGATCTATCTTCCCTCACTTTTACCCCTTCTAAAAGCCTCCAACAAGCTCAACAGGAGGGAGCAAATCTAATCGCCCTTCTTGGGGATAGTGGTACCCTAGATAAGGCTTTACAGGTGGTTCAGATCAATGGCCAAAAATTACCGATTGTGGCGGGTGATGACGTTTATAGCCCCAAAACTCTGGATGTAGGCGGAAAAAATGCCCTGGGCATGATTGTCGCTGTCGCTTGGCATTTGGCGGCTAATCCGAATAGTCCTTTTGTGAATAATTCCCGCCAATTGTGGCAAGGAGACGTAAATTGGCGCACCGCCACCGCCTATGACGCTGCTCAGGCTTTAATCGCCGGAATTAAGGCAGAATCTAGCCGAGAGGGAGTTCAACAGGCGTTAAGAAGCAGTGATTTTTCTGTACCCGGGGCGACTAATCCCGTGCGATTTTTACCATCTGGCGATCGCAATCAATCCGTGCAATTAGTGGTAGTTAAACCCGGTTCTCGTTCTAGTTTTGGGGTAGATTTTGTGCCAATTTCTCGATAAAATGACAACTAAATCAAGATGACTTATATGTTAGAAACTCCCCCCAAATATTCAGTTCTCGGTTTACCGGTTCATCTTCTCGATAACTACAGTCGTTGGTTAATAGATCGCGCCTATCAAGGTTTTGGTTCCCACGTTGTCACTCTTAATGCAGAAATGGCAATGTTAGGGGAAAATGATGCCAAAGTAGCCCAAGTTATTCGAGAAGCAGATTTAGTTATTCCCGACGGTGCTGGGATTGTTATTTACTTAAAATTAAGGGGCAAAAAACAAACCCGCTGCCCCGGTATTGAATTATCAGAATCCTTAATTACTGAGTTAGGAATGCAGGGAGAAAGTTCTCCTATTGCTTTTTTTGGGGGTAAACCGGGGATTACGGAAAAAGCGGCAAGTAATTGGCAAAAAAAGATACCTAATATCCGTATTCTGGCTAACCACGGTTATCTATCCTCCCAGGAAATGTCCGATTGGATTGAGGTGTTAAAAGATCAACAACCTCGGTTAATTTTAGTTGGTTTGGGAGTACCCCGACAAGAATATTGGATTAGGGAACATCGCCATCTCTGTCCCCAAGCTATCTGGGTAGGTGTGGGGGGCAGTTTTGATATCTGGTCTGGGACAAAAATCCGCGCCCCTCGCTTTTTCTGTGACAATAATTTAGAGTGGTTGTATCGACTCTATCAGGAACCTTGGCGCTGGAAAAGAATGTTAGCTTTACCTAAATTTTTCTGGCGCTCTCTTTTTTATTCCTAGTAATAAGTACCTAAGCAAAATTAATTACACATATCTAACCACCTCTTGCCTCTTGCCTCTTGCCTTTTGCCTATCTTCACCAGGAAATTTATTTTGCACGACTACTTAGTTATTATAAATTCTTTTCGATAAAGGCAATCACTCGCTCTAATCCTTCCCGTGTTTTTAAGTTGGTGAAGATAAAGGGTTTATCTCCGCGCATCTTTTTGGCATCTCTATCCATCACTCCTAAATCTGCCCCCACCATCGGGGCTAAATCTATTTTATTAATTACCAATAAATCCGATTTGGTGATACCAGGTCCACCCTTGCGAGGGATTTTATCTCCGGCTGCCACGTCAATCACATAGATGGTTAAATCTACTAATTCCGGGCTAAAGGTTGCCGCTAAATTGTCGCCGCCACTTTCCAGAAAAATTAACTTTAAGTTAGCAAATTTTCTCTCTAACTGTTCAATGGCAACTAAGTTAATTGAGGCATCCTCGCGAATAGCTGTATGGGGACATCCTCCCGTTTCTACTCCTAAAATTCTTTCCGGGGCTAAAGCTTGTGATCGCACTAAAAATTGGGCATCTTCTTGAGTATAAATGTCATTGGTGACTACGGCGATCGGATATTGATCCCGCAAATTTTTACACAGAGCATCGAGCAGGGCTGTTTTTCCTGAACCCACCGGACCGGCAATTCCCACGCGCAAGCAAGACATAGTTTTTTCGGGAAAAAGTGAAAAGGAACGGGTTAAAAATTTTGGGGCTATCCGATAGAAAAAAGAGGGGTTCGCAGGGCGACACGGATTCCCATTATAATAAAAGGTTAACACAAATCTGAGAATTTGTCAAGCCCTTTTGTCAATAAATTTGGGAAAATTATCAGCCAAAAGATCACCAAAAGTCAGTGATTTGGTAGCCAAAATCCGTTAACATCTGCCTAAATAGGGGTAAACTTAAACCGATAACATTACTGTGACATCCCTCTAATCTTTCTACGAATAAACCCCCCTTTCCTTCTAGGGCAAAACAGCCGGCGCATTTGAGGGCTTCTTCGGTGTCAACATAGGCAATAATTGTTTGATCGTTGATATTGGCAAAGTGAACTTTAGTGATCCCACAACGAGTCAAGGTTTGATGATTAACTCGATCAATTAAAGCATGACCTGTATAGAGTGTACCCACCTGACCACGCATTTTTTGCCAACGCTCGATCGCTTCTGATTTATCCTTGGGTTTGCCATAGACTTCCCCCGCTACTTCTAAGACGGAATCACAACCAAGAATTAATCCTGTATCAAATTGGGGGGCGATCGTTTGCGCTTTACATTGGGCTAAAGTTTGGACAAGATGGAGAGTATCATCAGCATTAATTGTCGATTCATCAAAGTTACTCACCCGCACAATCGGATCAATTCCGATCATTTGTAATAGTTTTTTACGCGCAGGAGAAGCGGAAGCAAGAATCAAGGGAATGGACATAAGTTTTAAAGGAAAAAGTCAAAAGTATAAAAGTTAGGTAGGGTGGGTTAGGCAATGACAAATTATTAGATTTAATTATCAATTTATCTATTTGCCGTAACCCACCATCAGTTATCAAATTTTTAGCTATTTCTGCTAGGAATTGGCAGTATTTTCGGGGGTAAAATAACGATCTAAAATCTCAAACATACGGGATTGTCTTTCTTCAATTTTGTCAAATCGATTGTAAAAATATGACTGAACCTCATAAAAATCTGACCTCGATCGAGTTAATTGTCCTAACATTTGATAAAGTCCCCGTCTGTCTTTTTCCCATTCTTTTTTAGACTGAGCAAGACTATTAGTTAACGCTTCGATCAATTTGACGTTAGAATTAGCGATCGCTCTAGTTTCTTTTAATCCCTGATTGGTTTCCTGTAATCCTAATTTAATCTCCTGTAATCCTAATCTAATCTCCTGTAGTCCTGATTTAATTTCCCGTAGTTCTGTTAGGGTATTTTCAGCAAGAGATTCGAGTCTATCTAGTCTATTTTCTTCCGAGTTACTCATATTCAGTTATCAGTTATCAGTTACCAGTTATCAGTTATCAGTTATCAGTTATCAGTTACCAGTTATCAGTTACCAGTTATCAGTTATCAGTTACCACACTCCACTTCCCCACCGATTACTGATCACTGATTACTGTTCACTTTTTTAGGATTCGGTCGTCAGGAGATTACTTTTATTTATTATATTTCCCCTATTGCCTGTTGCCAGTTGCCTATTTCCCTAACTAACCGAGAAAGAATCAACGATAGTTTCAAAGAGTTCTTGAATTTGAGTCCAACGTTTTTGGGAAGTGGAAAGATTAAAAGAATAGAGTTTATTATTATTAACCGTGACGCTGGCCAGATTATGACGTTCTTGGCCGTTGGGTAATTTAACTTGATATTCGAGGATATAATAATCTTTGCCGTCGATTTGATGGGATTCTGAGCGAATTAATTCTACTTCCTTATCAAGATTGGGGTTAAGACTGTTATTTTTTAGGAGACGATAGCCCACTTCCGAGGGTGTCCCTAAATCTGTTAAAGTTTTATTGTCGGGGACGGGGTTAATAATAACGCTTAAATTTTCGCTCGTTTCGATCAAGTCATGAAAAACCACATCTACTCCCGCAACTTTTTTCACATCCACCTGCGTCCAACCCTTAGGATATAAAAATTGATAGCCTTGGCTGCCACTGGTGTATCCTTGCAGTCCAGCGATGGGAGTTGCACAAGCGGTGAAGAGGAGGGTGGTGATTAGGAGGAAAGTCGCCAAAAGAGATTTAATCATGATATTTTGACCTGTAAGTAGGGCTGTTTAATTTTACCTTGAATTGTTTAGGTGAACGGATTATGAAAATTAAGAAAAAATTGACAATTATTATGGCTATAGCGACTTTTTTACTGACTATCTCTCCCCTAAGCGCTCAAACTACCGCTAACCCCGTGAAGGCTGTAGAATTTTATAATCGGGGGGTGGATCGTTTAACCGCAGGGGATTACTCAGGGGCGATCGCAGATTTTACTCAAGCTCTACAATTAGAACCGAAGGATGCCGATGCTTACTATAATCGCGGCTATGCGGAATTAGTTCTCGGCCAGTACGAGCGAGCGATCGCAGATTATACCCAGGCCTTGACAATCAACTCTAATTATGTTAACGCTCTCGGTAATCGTTGTTATGCCTATTATCTGACGAAAAAATACGAGGCAGCCGTGGAGGATTGCACAAAAGCGATCGCTTTAAACGGAAATTTTGCTGATTTCTTCATTTATCGCGGTAATGCTAAGGATGACTTAGGCAAACACCTAGAAGCGATCGAGGATTACACAAAAGCTTTGAGTTTACAGGGAACCAGAGGACAGGATCGCATTTTCTATAATCGCGCCTTGGCCTATAACCGAGCCGGACAGCAGGAAATGGCTTTAAGGGACTACAATGAGAGTCTGAAAATCAATGCTAATTTTGCCGAAGCCTACCACAATCGGGGTTTGACCTATTATAAATTGGGAAACAGGGAAAAAGCGATCGCTGATTTAGAGGCAGCAACTCGTCTAGCGTTATCTCAGGGTAAACAGGGGACTGCGGCTAAGTCTCAGTCAGCAGTGGCATTAATTCAGGGTCAAAAGCCCTAAAACAGGGAGTAGTTGTGATTTTAGCACTAAAGAGGAGTAAAAAGGGCTAAATCGCAACTACGAGGGACTAAATTTTAGCCAGCTTGAGATGCGTAAAAAGCGACGGCTAACAGTCCACCCACAAGTGTGATCGCAGCAACACCCCAGAAAATATAATTACGTTGTTCCGATTTAGTCGGGGGATCCGCTTGATAAACTTTCGGTTCGGCGGCGAAATTATTTAAGCGTCCACCTTCTTCATTTGTATAAGGCATAATCAAAACCTCGAATATGACAATTTTTCAGGAAAAAAATCCTCTTATTACAATAGTACAACATATTAGTAACCGAGTCGGGGATGTGGGAAATTCCCACGGGGATAACAATTCTTAGTCTTGGGGTAACTGCCGGACTCTGCTACTTTTATTGGCGATCGCATTTCCAATGATTGAAACTGCGAAAACAACTTAAAAAAGGCTAATCACAACTAGAAAAAACTATAATTGAATTGTCCCAACATCTAGCATAGTATAGCCAAGAATTACAGCAAGCAGTAGCTAAAACTAATCCAACTCAACAGATAGAAAACGAATTTTTAGGGAAAATTACGGCGGAATTTCGCGACCCTCTGGCGATGAATGTTATTAGAGCGAGTTTCTCTGGACAGCCTAGCAGAAATTCGCCCCAGACATCTCTGGTTTTATTTTCCCTAAAATGGTGGTAAATAACCCATGGCATTTTTGACTCGATCGAGAGTTTGATTGGCCACCGCTTCTGCTTTGAGACGACCTTGCCGCAAAACTGTGGCTAAATAATCTTTATCCTCTCTAATTTCGGCGTATTTTTCCTGAATAGGTTTCAGAGATTCTATGGTAACTTCTGTTAACATCGGTTTAAATTGTCCCCAACCTAAATCGGCACATTCTCCCGCGACCACCTCTTGACTTTTTCCCGATAAAATGCTATAGAGAGTTAATAAATTATGGCATTCGGGACGCTCCGGATCATCGAAAGTTAAACCCTTAACTAGATCGGTTTTACAGCGTTTAATTTTCTTAGCAATGACATCGGGACTATCGAGAATATTAATCCGACTCATCTCGGAAGGATCGGATTTAGACATTTTATTCCGGCCATCGGTTAAACTCATCACCCGCGCTCCTTCCTTGCGGATCATCGGATCGGGAAGTTTTAAAATTGGTTGTTTCGGTTGTCCAAAAAGATGATTAATTCTAACGGCTATATCGCGGGTTAATTCTAAATGTTGTTTTTGATCTTCTCCCACGGGTACTTTATCGGCATCGTAGAGTAAGATATCGGCAGCCATCAGCACGGGATAATCGAGTAAACCTGTGCCAACATTTTCCCCCTGTTTAATCGCTTTTTCTTTAAATTGAATCATATCGGTTAACCAATTTAAAGGGGTGATACAATTCAATAACCAAGTTAATTCTGTATGAGCTTTAACGTGGGATTGGACAAAGATAGTCGCATATTCTAAATCAATTCCGCAGGCTAAATATAAAGCGGCAATTGCTAAAGTATCCTCCGCAAGAGTGGCGGGATTATGGGGAACGGTGATCGCGTGTAAATCGACCACACAAAAGAAATTATCGTAGTCTTTTTGTCCCTCCACCCAATTGCGGATCGCACCGAGATAATTGCCTAAATGTAAATTGCCAGTTGGTTGTACACCAGATAAGATTCTTTGTTTACCCATAACTCATGCGATCGCTTTTTTCATGATTTTATTGTATCAGTTTTTGCGGCTAATTTCATCCTAAATCCAATTGGGAAAAATCATTCTCAGATAATAATCCCGCACTGACAGGGGAATACCTAAATAAATTGGTAGCCAATGGATAAAAGCAAAAATTATCAAAATTATCAGCGAGCGCGAGACATTTTTATAAATAGGAGTGGAACTTTCTAAACCATCGGCTAAGAGCCAAGCTAGGGCAATCCAAGTGAAGCTGTAGGCAGCCATATAATGATAGAGAAAGGTACAGCGACTAATTTTTAACCAGGGCAGCAGATTGGCAATATAGTTACAGATAAGATAGGCGGAAATTACTCGATCTTTTCGGTTAAATAACCGACTAAAAACCACTAGAATCGCTCCCGTAGAAAACCACCATAAAAACGGATTTCCCATAGCGTGAATATCATAAATTTTATCGCCTACTCTCTTAAAATAATAAGCCACAGGTCGCCCCATTACTAACCAACTATACCAGGGAGAACAATAGGGATGCACATCAGATTGATTACCTTTTATTCTCTGATGAAATGACCAAATTTCTTGATGTACTTGCCAAAAATTATATTGATGGTTGACGAGAAGATGCGGTATCCACAGCAAACTATAGGTAACGAGGGGAAAGACAATTAATGCGATAAAAATGTCCTCTAATCTCAGGTTAGTTGCCTTTGTCCAAAGATGATCTTTTGACTGCTCTTGATTCAATAATTTTATTAACCAAGCAACACCGATAAAAATAAATATTCCTAGTAAAAATCCTAAGCCATTCCATTTAATATTTGCCGCTAAACCGAAACAAACCCCCGATAATAATAGCCAATTGAGTTTCTGATTTTTCTGGAGTGCTAATAAAAAAAATAATTGTCCAGACAAACCGAATAAAATTAAGTAAATATTATTGAGAGCATAGCGGGATTCCACCAGAAATAATCCTTCTAAACTGGCGATAAAAGTTGTAATTAAAAATACAGTTTTTCTCTGGGTTAATTGATAGGCAATTGCGCCAATAATTAGGGGAATAAAAGAACCAGTCAAAGCATTTAACCAGCGATAACTAAAAGTTGAGCGCAGGGAACCTGTTAAATTATTAATGGTTTCAGGATCGGCAGGAAAATGGGAACCAATCCAGATACTAATAGCAATTAAATATTGACTTAACGGTGGGTGCGACTGGAAAAAATCTTTACCGATGAGATATTCATTGCCGTATTTAGCATAATAAACTTCATCGAAAACAAGAGTATTAAATTGACTGAGATTCCAGAATCTTATTGCCAGAGAAAATAAAAATATCGCTAGGATAGATAGGTTAAATTTTACTTGAGAATTCATGGAAAAATAATAGTTATTATAACTGGGAATTTTCTGTTAAACGCGAGCGAAATTCTTTGACGGCAAGACGGGGATTAGGATGGTTAACATATTCGGCTAATAATTCTAAATTTAAATCCGGTAATAAAGCACTTTTAGGGATTAAAATATATTCGCCATTCTCTTGCAAAGAATAGATTTTTAACTGATTATCTTGCCAAAACCAAACCTCTTGAGTTCCCAATCTTTGATAAACTTCTAAAACTTTCAGGCTGCCACTGGTTAAGATTATTTCTATCGCCAAATCAGGAAACTCTTTTTCTATAAATAAACAAAAACATTCATCTGGTTCTTTTCCCGCTTCTTTTTCCTGTTTTCGCAAAGTGGTGGAACCTAATCCCCAGAAATCAATTTCAGCATATTCTAAATAAACTTCTACCAATCTACCGATATTTTTTTTGCTAACTTCGTGACGACGACTAGGAGCCATAATTTCTACCATTCCATCTAAGTAAGTAATGCGATAACTGGAACGATCTTCTAAATGTTTTAAGAGGGTTTCGTACTGTTGCCAATTAACCCCAGAAATAAACATTCTTTGTTCAGGATCATTAGCTTTTAACTCGAAATCTTCTAATCCTTTTAACAGAATCGTAGTCATCATACAATTAATTACCTCATCTATCTTACTTAATTACTCAGGAAGACTTATTTTGATTTCTTCTGGCGTTAATTTTAGCGCGTAAAATCCTCACTTTATAGGGATCAGCATCTTTTCTCCACAGGATCTGATAGCCTTTGATTGTAGCACAATTCTCCTCTAAACATTTTTGCCAACCCTGTAAACGTTCGATCGCTTTTCTATCTTCTAACAATCCCCAATCCTTTTCTAATTGAGTTAAGCGAAGCAATTTATCATAGTTAGGATAATCCGCCGTTACTAAAAGCTCTTTTTCGTGTAGAATTGGCGGATTAGGACTATCCCGATAATCGCGAAAACTAAAATCAGCCGAACCTAAATATACATCCATGCTAGTAGCTAAAATCGGATGTATTTCTGTATCAAAATTGGGGTAATAGAGATAGGAAATTTTGGGTTGACGAAAGGATAAACGAATAACGTTAGCATTTTCTAACCGTCCGATAGTTTGACTAGCACAACCTTCATATAAGCGTAATAACATCGGTAATTTTTCCAGAATGCTAATATGAATAGTTAGGGAATAACGGGAAAGTTTGCCTAGGGAACTATTTTCACAAGTACGAGCGATTGCTGGCAAATTTCCCGCACTTATTAACACTTCTTCTGCTAAAGCGCAAGCATTGCGATAACTGCCAAATAAAGCTTTAAAATCGGCACGGGTAGCGGGGGATAATTCCCGTACTTTCGGACAGTGGCTAAATTGACTTAAAGCTAAATAAAGTAAAAGATCTGCGCGTCTTTTATCGGCAATTATCTCCCATTCTTCCGCTTCTGTTACTTGTAAAATCACTTGAAAAGCTCGTCTAAAAGTCCCAAATTCTGCCTTAATTTCTTCCTCTTGTAATAATTCTCCTGCGACGGGTAAACGTCCCTGCTGGGTGTAAAATTCCATCAGGGGAGTTAATAAATCTTCGTAATCTTCAAAGCGTTTGAGATGGGTTTTAATTTTAGGAGTGGCAGTGCGGGAACGACATCTCGATAAACGAAAAGTTTCGGCTTTTTCTTCCTCTCGAAAAACCAGATAAATTCCCAAAGTTATTGGAATAGAATCAACTCCTAAACTGCTATCAATATACTGTTTTAGTTCTTCCTGTTGATAGTATTTTTGAAAGGTATTGCGACGGGTTATAATTCCATCTTCATAAGCCATTAAACCCCGTTCACTATCATCAATTAAAATCTGTGCCGAAACAATTAAAACTTGACGGGTTAATTGCCAAGCTTTTAATAAAGCTTCCTGCCGTTCTTCGGCGGATTCAATAACATTAATTACATAGCCTAAATTAACAATATCAGATTCAATTAAAGGACTATCGGTACGATAATAAGGATCCCAACCTTCACTTTGATAACCCTGTTCAGCTATGCGTTCTATATCACCTCCATAACCACAACCGTAATCAAAAAAAGTGGTTTCAGGAAGGAATAATCCCGCCGCTAATGCTAATCTTGTCGGACGAGAAAGAGTTTTGCGAACCAGAGCGGCTTTGTGGCGATCAATTATTATCGATTTTTCCTTTTGTCCCTCTAGATGACAAACTAAATAATCTCCTGCAAAATCAAGGTGATGCTTTCTTAAAAGCCGTTGCCATTCCTGTTTAGTACCGATGGGATAAGAACTATTTAAAAGTCCTAAAGCACTCTCGATTTTTGTGAGATGCTCGAATTGTTCATAAAAAGGATAGTCCCTAGTAACAAAAGTTTCTTTTCGGTGTAAAATAGGGGGATTATCAGCATTTTGATAATTCCATTCACTTAAGATTAATGTCCCCAAATCTACCACTAAACTTTTAGTTAAAACTGGGTGCGGTTCCCGATCAAAATCGGGATAAAAAAGATAGGATATTTTCGGTTTATCGGTGCTAAATTTAATTATTGTTGCCTCAGATAAATGCTGATTAATTCTTGCTTGTTGTTCGTAATTCTGGAGGATAGGATCCAGTTGATGTAATGCTTCTCGATGAACATAAAGCGCCCCCGGTAATAGTTTACCGATGGGACTAACTTGACACAGTTGCACGATTAAGGCGAAATTCTCAGCCATAGCAATTAATCTGTCTAATAACAAATTCTAGAGACAGAAAAAACTAAATAAATCTAGTTAAATGAACCCGATAGCGCTCTTTTTTGGTCATAGCAACCTCCCCCACTTCTAAACGACCTTTTCCCCGAAAAGAAATCAAATCACCGGTTTTAACATTATAACTAGATTGACTGATATCTTTCCAGTTAACTCGCACATCCCCAGCACTAATTGCCTCGGCCATTTTACTGCGAGAAATGCCAAAACCCGCCGAGGCAATCGCATCCAAACGTAAGGAAGCTTCCACAGTATTAATTTCTTTTTTTTGCGGGGGTCTAACTTTTAATTCCGTCAAAGGAATCGGGCTAGTTTTCACGGGAACCGAACGCACTTGTAGTAAATTAGCACATAAAAAATCTGCCAATTCAGGCACTACAATCGCCTGCGCTCCTCGCTCACCTAAAACGATTATATCGCCGACTTTTTCCCGGACGATCCCTGTCCCCAACATTGCCCCTAAAAAATCCCGGTGGTTAGCGGTATCAAAAAGAAAATTACCGGCAATATCAAGGGCAGATAGGGGAATATCTGTTTCTGCCAAAGGTAAATCAACTCTAGCAATACCGAGGCGCTGTCTTTCTGCTTGGGGATAACCGCCCGATTTTTGCATTGACACATCGGTTAAACGCTGAAAAACCCGTTCTACTTCCGCCAAAACTGCGGGAGAAAGAAAGTCTGTCACCGTCACTTCCCAAGTCTTAATCGCTTGTTCGGCTTTATCAATAACTTTCGCTATCTCCTCGCGGTTTTCAACACCCTTTAGTAATTCTTCTCTTGGTAACATTGTTTTCTGGTAATTAATCAAAACTTCTTAGGAAAAAATCAGATGACCGATAACTTATTCCCGATAACCGTTCATCTTTCTAGGGCGTATCCTTGCAGATTTTCGGGGTTAAATTGACGGAGGATAAGAGTCGCTTGATTTTTCAGGTTTTCCGAACCCTGCACGATAATAATATATTTTCCAGCACCGAGACGATTGCGATAGGGAAGTGCATCGCCACTGCCGGACGATAAACCCACACCACCACCGACGAAAATACTGCCCATCGCCCCCCCAATCGCCCCGGCAATACCGCCCACGATATGATTGCCCGGTTCTCCGGCCCAATCAAAGGTATGCAATCCCGTAATCAGGTTAAAAAGGTAGCCACCGGCAAAACCGAAGGGAATTAGCCAAAAAGCCATGAGAGTGGCCCGTTTTTTGGCTTGTTGAAAGGGATCGATCAAACCGAACTCATCGGCACTTTTATAGCCGCGACCGAGAATGGTCACTTGAGATTGGGGAATTCCCGCTTTTTCGAGGGCAACGGAAGCTTCTTCTGCTTGTATGCGATCAGCTAACACGGCAATGAGATAATTCATATTCTCCAACTTTTCAGGCTATCTTCATCTCCTATTGTAAGGATTTTGGGGACTGAAAAGCCGCTCGATCGAGAAAATATTCAAGGGGATCCGTTAGTCAATCTTAGATAGGATTGATTAATGTGGAATTATTAGCAATTCAAGAAATTGCTCTATCTTAGTTATTTCTGGCACTAATTGACCATAAAAATCGAGGAAGAGATGCGCGGCAGCTTATTAGTTAAAACTGACTTGACTGCTTAAATAAGGAATTGATTCCCTGACTGAAGATTGACTTCTCTCTTGTGTTTAGTTGTGGCGCTGGGATTCCTAACCGTTGTATGATGGAAAAATGCGAAGACTCACAATCACTCGACCCGACGACTGGCACCTTCATCTCCGCGATGGTTCGGCAATGAAAGCGGTTCTACCCCATACGGTGCGTCAGTTTGCCCGTGCCATTATCATGCCGAATTTAAAGCCCCCAGTGCGCTCAGTCGCCGATGCCGCCTCCTACCGCGATCGCATTCTGGCAGCAGTTCCAGAGGGTCAACAGTTCGAGCCATTGATGACCCTCTATCTCACCGATAATACCAGTCCCGAAGAAATTATGGCGGCGAAAGCTTCCCAGTTTGTCAAAGCGGTGAAATACTACCCAGCCGGTGCCACCACTAATTCCGACTTGGGGGTGACGGACCTTCGTCGGTGCGATGGCGTTTTGGCAGCGATGGAGCAGGTAGATATGCCGCTACTACTGCACGGAGAAGTCACCGATGGTGATATTGATGTGTTCGATCGAGAGAAAGTGTTCATTGAGAAGCACTTGCTCCCACTGATAACAAGATTTCCGAAACTGCGTGTCGTGTTTGAACACATTACCACTGCCGATGCGGTCAAGTTTGTTCTATCTGCTAACAACAACGTCGCCGCCACAATTACGCCCCAACATTTATTGTTTAGCCGAAACATTCTCTTTACCGGTGGCATTCGTCCCCATTTTTATTGCCTGCCGATTTTGAAACGAGAGGATCATCGTTTGGCACTTTTGCAAGCGGCAACATCGGGGAATCCCAAGTTTTTTCTAGGGACCGATAGCGCACCCCATTCTCGCTACAGCAAAGAAAGTTCCTGTGGCTGCGCGGGTTGTTATTCGGCTCTGCACGCCCTAGAGTTGTACGCAGAAGCCTTTGAGAGCGTTGATGCACTTGAGCAACTGGAAGGGTTCGCCAGCTTTCACGGACCGGATTTTTATCAACTCCCTCGGAATACGGAACAAATCACCTTAACCAAAACCCCTTGGCGTATTCCCGATGAATTGCCATTTCCCGAATCCGGACTGGTGCCGTTACGAGCGGGTGAAGAGATAAGCTGGCAATTAGGGGAATAAAAACCGCGAGTCTTGGTAGTTGCGGTCAAGAATTCAAGATTAGTTATTTCCCATGACAATGAGGAGGATCGATAACATTGGCAAAAATTGCCCAAAACACCATGAGCGGCATCGGCAACAAACAGATTAGCCATTGATGACCGGTTAGGGTCGCCGTTGCAAACAGACTGTTCATCACCCCCCATTGACTAAATAAAATTTGTAGGGCAACAGCAGCCACAATCCCCAAAATTAGGATTGGTGCATTAGTAATCGAGGTTGACTGACGACGCAGGTAGTTAACTAGGCTCATCCCTAATTGGCTGATACTGAGCAGATAGATAACCCGTGCCGCCACAAGGGATTGAATTGCCATTGTGCGGGCAACGGCAATATCTCCTGTGGTAGATTTAGCCCACTCAAACATACCAAAAATCAGAATCCAGTTAAACAATGAAACAGCCAAAATTCGGCGCAATAGTTTTTTGGTGATCAAAGGTTCATTGGGATTGCGTGGTGGTGACTGCATAATGCTGGGGGATTTTGCTTCAAAGGCAAGGGGAACAGTCATCGTGACCGAGTTGATCATGTTCAACCAGAGTACTTGTAGGGAGAGGATGGGTAAATCTCGTGCTAGTAAAGTACTGATCAGAATGGTCATCGATTCGCCACCATTGACAGGCAAGAGAAAGGAGATTGCCTTGCGTAAATTTTGATAAACGGTGCGTCCTTCTTCGACAGCAGCCTTGATCGAGGCAAAGTTATCATCAGTGAGGAGCATATCAGCAGATTCCCGGGCGACTTCCGTTCCTCCTTTCCCCATGGCAATGCCGATATCGGCCTGCTTGAGAGCCGGCGCATCATTAACACCATCGCCCGTCATCGCCACGATTTCTCCTTGGGACTGGAGTACTTCCACCAGTTGCAGTTTTTGGGTAGGGGCAACCCTGGCAAATACCGATCCATCGACCACCGCTTGGGCCAGTTGATGATTATCCATTTGCGCTAATTGTTTTCCCTCAAATGCTAAGACTTGTGCTGCCGTTTTAATGCCCATCCGTTCCGCGCTCGCAACGCGCTCGCTACGCGAGATCGCCCGTGCCGTGACAAGATGATCACCGGTAATCATCTTGACCCGAATCCCGGCAGTTTGACAGGCATGAACGGCAGCGATCGCCTCTGGACGAGGAGGGTCAATCATGCCCTGTAATCCTAGAAACACCAAGCCTGTTTCAATATCCTCATGGTCGATAGAATGCTGATGGGTCGCTGCTGCTTTTTTGGCAAAGGCAAGCACCCGTAACCCCTGCTCTGCCATCGTTTCTACCGCTTGCTCGATCTGTTGGGCGTTCAGCACGGTCATCTGACCATAGCGATCAATCATGTGGGAACAACGACGCATTAGCGACTCAACCGATCCCTTGACATAGATCAGGCGAGGTATCCCATCATGCAGGGTTGCCATGTATTGGTACTCAGATTCAAAGGGAATTGCATCTAATCGTGGGGTTGAAGACAATAGCCCCAATTGACTGAGACCTGCTTTGGCGGCGGCCGCAATCAGCGCCCCTTCCGTAGGATCCCCCACCACTGACCAATCTTCTCCCGTTTGTTTTAGCCCGGAGTCATTACAAAGCAAACCAGCTACCAGACAATCCCCTAGGGCCGGGGGCAATTCGTCCGCAAAGGGGCTGCCAGGGTTGCCATCGGTGATCAGACTAATTTCGCCCTTGGGACTATAGCCACCACCACTAACGGCGTAATATTGCCCTTCAGTATAAATGGACTGTACAGTCATTTGATTTTCGGTCAGGGTTCCGGTTTTGTCAGAACAAATGACGGTCGCACTCCCCAATGCTTCCACTGCGGGCAGTTTACGAATAATCGCATGACGACGGGCCATGCGGTTGACCCCAATGGCCAAGGTAATCGTTACCACTGCCGGCAGCCCTTCTGGAATCGCACTCACTGCGAGGGCAACGGCAGCTTCAAACATATCGATCCAAGATTTCCCCCGTCCTAACCCGATGGCAAAGGTCAAGGTTGCTAGGGTCAAAATTGCGTAGAGTAGGGTGCGGCTAAATTGGGCAAATTTACGGGTCAGGGGTGTGCTAAGGCTGACTCGGCTTTCCATCGACTGGGAAATCTGCCCCACTTCGGTGGCGTTGGCCGTAGAGACAACAATCCCTTTGCCCTGTCCAAAGGTAACGAAACTCCCTGCGTAGGCCATGTTTGTCCTTTCTGCTAGGGGCGTATCCCCGGGTAAGGGTTCGATCGCTTTTGACCCGGGCAAGGATTCCCCAGTCAAGGCAGACTCATCCACCTGCAAATTGCGGACTTTCAGCAGCCTCAAGTCCGCCGGCACTTTATCCCCCGATGCCAATAAAACGATATCTCCCGGCACCAAATCCCGAGATGGAATCCGGAGGGTTTGTCCCTCTCGCAACACCGTCGCTTCTGTGGTTACGGCCTTGGCTAGGGAAGCGATCGCACCTTCCGCCTTAGCTTCCTGCACATAGCCAATAATGGCATTGATCAGGGTAACTCCCCAAATCACCGAGGCATTCGTCCAAGACCCTAAAAATGCCTTAATAGTACCCGCAAGCAAGAGAATATAGAGTAGTGGCTGATGAAATTGCTGCAAAAACCTCAACCAAGCTGGTTTCCCAGGCTTAAATCGCAGTTCATTCGGGCCATATTTTTCGTAGCGACTGGCCACTTCTTCTGCTGATAAGCCCGCTGACCCATCGCTGGTCAAGCATTCAATCACCTCTGGTTGAGAAAGTTGATGATACAAGGGCAATGATAATTGAACTGGCATCATGCTCGACCATATTTAGGGAATTATGAATTATGAATTATGAATTATGAATTGGGGAAGTGGGGAAGTGGGGGGGTGGGAATTATGAATTATGAATTATGAATTATGAATTGGGGGGTGGGGAAGCTGTCTCATCACCCTATCACCCCAAAACCCTATCACCCTATTTATTTCCTGACGACCGACGACCGACTCCTGACGACCTTAAGCTCCCGTCTTATTTTGATAATAGTCGCGGGTTCCCTTGGCATCTAGGGCCTCACCGAGACGATCAATGGCGTGGGCGTAGGCGGCGTTACGCAGAGATATATCGAACTCCTGGGCGAAAGACCAGACTTTTTCGGCTTCTGTCACCATTCTTTCTTTTAAGCGCTCATTTATCTCGTTTAATTGCCAATAAAGACCGCTGCGATTTTGCACCCATTCAAAATAACTCACCGTTACCCCACCGGCGTTAACCAAAATATCGGGGAAAACGAGAATCCCTTTTGAGTCTAAAATGCGATCGGCTTCTGAGGTAGTCGGACCATTGGCCACTTCAAAGATATATTTTGCCCGCACGCGATCGGCATTTTCGGCGGTAATTTGGTTTTCTAGGGCAGCTGGAATCAAAATATCTACATCTAGGGCTAATAATTCTTCATTACTAATCGCCTCGTGTTCTACGATATTACACACGGTATCCTGACAGTAAATAGCAGTAATCCCGCGATGTTCCTGTTTATAATCACGAATGCTGGCAATATCTAGGCCTTTTTCCCGATAAATGCCGCCCTGGGAATCACTTACCGCTACCACTTGATAACCGGCTTTGGCGAGGAGCTCCGCCACTACGGCCCCGGCGTTACCGAATCCTTGGACGGCTACGGTAGTATTAGCGGGTTTTTTGTCTAATTTCGGCAAAAGAGAATGGATAACATGAAAAGCACCCGTTCCCGTCGCCGTATCGCGGCCGCGACTGCCTCCCATGGTTAAAGGTTTCCCCGTCACCACCGCCGGACTAATTTTACGCTGAATGATGCTGTACTGGTCCATCATCCAACCCATGATCATCTCGTTGGTATAGACATCGGGGGCAAGAATATCGATATCGGGACCGATAAAGTCGGCTATACCCTCGATATAACCCCGGCTAAGGCGTTCTAACTCGGCTTTTGACAATTCTTTCGGATTGAGGGTAATGCCGCCCTTAGCCCCACCAAAGGGCAAATCCAGCAGGGCGCATTTAAAGGTCATCCAAAAGGCTAGGGACTGCACTTCATCAATGCTGACGTTGGGATGATAGCGCACCCCTCCTTTGCCAGGGCCGCGGGTGTCATCGTAGCGGACGCGGTAGCCTTGGAAGATTCTTAAAGTACCGTTGTCCATACGGACGGGTATGGAGACGCTAAGACTAGCTTTGGGATATTTTAACCGCTCGATCGCATCATCGGAAATGGAGACATACTTAAGGGCGCGTTCCAGGCGACTGCTGGCATCGGTAAAGAGTGATTTTGACATGATTTTTTTTCCCCCTATCTATCCCCATTAGAACACGGGAAAAACAGTATATTTTGCTACAGTTTATTTTTCTTAATTAACCATGAGCGGGAATTGCTGACCAGTGTTCTAAGCTGTACTGAATTTAAACTGCGTCTTAGAAATTTTAGTACAAATGCTCAAACTGCCTCTCCCTGCTCCGCAGCTCCGGCACTCCCCCGCAATCTTAACGAGTAATTTAGATAGTCAACAGCTTAGTATAGGGTCAGTGTTGAGTTAACTTCAGTGAGTAAGAGATTTTCTGGTAAGTATCTAAGCACAATTAATTACACATCTAAGCCACTACTCCGTCAGACTTCTGCTGTGGTGAGCAAACAGAGAACTGAAAACTCAAATCCGATCCCTAATAGCTGTATCCCGTCTCGGAGTCTCGGAGTCTCGGAGTCTCGGAGTCTCAACTAGGAAATTAATTTTGCACGACTACTTACATCATCCACCCCGAGGATGCGATCGCTTAATTCCATTTAATTTTAATTGCCAACGATACTATGACGGCATTTCTTATAAAGATGAAATGTAACCTAATTTGCCATCGACCACCGACCACCGATGCTTGATAGCTAAGAAGCTGACGGCTGACGAATGTTACGATTGTTACAACATCTTGACATTAATTCTGATACCCTGACAATGTGTTAATCTGTGCAGTAGTGGGGCAGAAACTCAGGTGGTATCGATCCATATTTCTATTGTTGAGGGCAACCCGCACTTGCGATCGCTATTAGCTTGGCATCTGCAACAGGCCGGTTATTTGGTTAATCAATCGGCAACCCTGCAAAGTGCGCGTCAAACTTTCCTTCATCGTCAACCAACCTTAGCAATTATCGATTCCGACTTGCCAGACGGGGATGGAATCGAACTCTGCCGTTGGCTTTATCAACAAAAACAGTCTCTAATACTGATTCTCTCGGCCCGTAATGGCGAAAAAGATGTAGTCAATGGTTTAAAAGCCGGGGCCGACGACTACCTGAAAAAGCCCTTTGGAATGCAAGAATTTATGGCTAGGGTAGAAGTGTTAACCCGTCGTTTACGCGGTGCGGCCGCTCCCCTACACTTGGATTATGGGCAATTAAAAATAGATTTAGCCCAACGACGGGTACAATTTCGCGGGGAGTATATCGAATTAACGCCCCAAGAATTTAGCCTACTCTACGTTTTAGCCCAAGCGGAGGGAACACCCCTATCAAGAGCCGATTTGCTGCGTCGCGCTTGGCCCGAGGAAATTGATAATCCCCGGACAATTGATACTCATGTTCTCTCTCTGCGGAAAAAAATCGAAACCGATCCCAGACAACCTAATTTAATTCAAACCGTCCGCAACGTCGGCTATCGTTTTAATCTAGAAATGTTGGCCGAGATGACTTCAGCTTTAGAAGCTAATATTATTGCCCCCACCAAAGGCAATCATAACGGCCATTCCATTAATAAAATTCCTGCTCACAATGTTAGTCGTTAATTCTGGCTTTGTCCGACTGATTAGCCGATTTTTGGCTGAAATCGTCTCCTAACCACTGAATGAAGCAAGGAGACGAAGATCAAATTAAACCATAGTCACCATTGACCGATCCGCTTGTTGCTGAAATTCCGTCAATAAACGTCGGAATTCCTCGCCGTCAATGGTTTCCTGTTCAATCAGTATATCCACCAAGCGATCGATCGCCACACGATTGTCAAGGATAAGTTTTGTTGCTAAATCGTGGCATTGCTTGACAATTTCCCGCACTTGTGCATCAATTTTCGCCATCATCGCGAAAGAATGGTCGGCATGATAACCAGCACCAGCGCCACCGAGATAGGAATTGCCCTCCTCCTCTAGGGCAATCAATCCCAATTCCGACATTCCCAGACGCGTTACCATCTGTCGGGCCAGATAGGTAATTTTTTCAATATCATTACCGGCCCCGGTAGTCACTTCATCCTCACCGAAGACACATTCCTCCGCCACCCGTCCCCCTAATAATCCCGCAATTCGGGCTAATAACTGGGAACGACTGGTTAAACCCTGTTCTTCATCGGGAGTGAACCAAGTTAACCCCTGCGCTTGACCCCGGGGAATCAGGGTGACTTTTTCCACTTGATCGTGGCCAGGACAGAGAGTACCGACAATCGCATGGCCAACTTCATGATAGGCGATCAAACGCTTGGCTTTACTATCAACTAAAGCGCGCCCTTCCATACCGGCCACAATCCGATCAATCGCATCATTGACCTCATCCATGGTAATCGCCTCTTTCCGCCGTCTAGCGGTAAAAATCGCCGCTTCGTTGAGCATATTAGCCAAATCTGCCCCAGTAAAACCCGGTGTGCGCCTGGCGATCGCATCCAGAGCCACATCAGCATCCACCTTTTTATCGCGAGAATGGACCTCCAAAATGGCCAAACGTCCCTTAGAATCTGGATAATCCACCACCACCTGTCGATCAAAACGACCCGGACGCAGCAGGGCCGAATCCAAAACATCGGGGCGGTTGGTGGCGGCAATGACGATAATGCCAGTATTTCCCTCAAAACCGTCCATTTCCGTCAATAATTGGTTCAGAGTTTGTTCCCGTTCATCATTACCTCCTCCATAACCGATCCCTCTTTGACGACCAACGGCATCAATTTCATCGATAAAAACCAAACAAGGGGCATTTTCCTGGGCTTTTCGGAACAGATCTCGCACTCGCGACGCACCAACCCCGACAAACATCTCGACAAATTCCGACCCGGAGATGCTGAAAAAAGGTACTCCTGCCTCTCCTGCGATCGCTTTAGCCAGTAAAGTTTTCCCCGTCCCCGGTGGCCCGATTAAGAGGACTCCTTTCGGGATTTTCGCACCAATAGCCGTAAATTTTTCCGGTTGTTTAAGGAATGTTACTACTTCCTCTAGATCTTCCTTGGCCTCATCCACACCCGCCACATCATTGAATTCTATGCCGGTTTTCGCCTCCATCTGAAACCGCGCCCTTGATTTACCGAAGTTCATCGCTTGACCGGAAGCATTGGCAGAACGACGGATAATAAAGACCAATAATCCCAAGACGAGAATAATCACTAACAGGTTAGTGAGAACATTGATCAAGGCCGAATTGTCAGTGCTAGGGAGAATACCGTATTCAATTTTTTTAGCATCGAGTTTCTTGATTAATTCGGGATTTTGGTCAAATAAATTGACTGCCTTCGGGGGATCCTTGTCCGTTTGACCAACGAGGGTAACTGCTGCCTGCTGCAAAGAAGGATTAATTTCCACCTTTTTTACCTTTCCTTGCTCGATTTTCTCTAACAATTCACCGTAGGTGAGGGTATTTTGGTTTTTTTGACTCCAAGCAGGAGTGACAGGGCCAAAGGTTTGCAGAATCATCCAAGTGGTGACAATCCCTTTCCATACTGGCCGATGACCACGATTCTTAGCTGACTTGGCTCTAACTACGGTGAGCGGAGATTTTTGATCCATAATTGACTCTATATCTAGTTACCCTGTATTCATTGTGACAGATTGACTCGATCGTGACCACTGTTCTGTTTCCCCCAGGCACGACCCTGATGGGAAATAGTGATGACGGTTTTTTGCTATACTATATTTAGCTAGGTGGTCTAATAACTGCCTATCCCAATCACTAACAGTTTAGGGAAGTGGGTTTCGCCCGCTTTTTTTATTGTCTAAATCATGACCCATCCGCTCATCCCCGACCTGCTGCACCTAGCCACCCCTATCGCTGAAAACTTGGGGCTAGAAGTGGTCGATATCGTTTTCCAAACCAATAAAAGGCCTCCCGTCCTGCGCGTCGATATTCGCAATCTTGCGGGAGATACTGGTTTAGAGGACTGTGAGCAGATGAGTCGGTCTTTAGAAACCGCCCTCGACAGTCAAGAAATCTTACCCGGGGCCTACGTTTTGGAAATATCTAGCCCCGGCATTTCTCGACAACTGAGCAGCGAGCGCGAATTTCAGTCTTTTAAAGGTTTTCCCGTCATCGTTACCGGCCAGGATAGCCAAGGAAAATCAAAAGAATGGCGCGGAAAACTGCAAGGTAGAGATGAGCAATCTATTTATCTTAACCAAAAGGGTCGCTCCCTGACCATCGATCGCACCACTGTCATCAGCGTCCGTTTAGATGAGCAGCGCAGTAATCAGTAAACAGTAATCAGTAAACAGTAATCAGTAAACAGTAATCAGTAATCAGTAATCAGTAATCAGTAATCAGGGATAAGGATGAAGATAAATAACTAACTAACTGATTAACTTAAAACTTAAAACTTACATCTGATAACTGATAACTGATAACTGATATAAGGCTAAAAAACTAATACCTCAAAAGTAAGGAGAAAAAATAATTATGGCTACCGTTAATTTGCCCGGTTTAAAAATAATGCTCGAAGAAATTAGCCAACGACATAATCTGCCCAAAAATGCCGTACAGGAAGCCTTGCGTGAGGCACTTATCAAGGGTTACGAACGTTATCGACGCGCCCAAAGTTTAGAAAAAGCCGCTCAATTCCATGAAGATTATTTCAATAACTTTGATGTGGAATTAGACGTAGAAGAAGAAGGGTTTCGCATCCTTTCGACTAAAACTATTGTGGAAGAAGTGACCAATCCCGACCATCACATCGGTCTCAAAGAAGTGCAAGAAGTGGCCGATGAGGCCCAATTAGGGGATGAAGTAGTTCTTGATGTCACCCCCGACCAAAGAGAATTTGGTCGCATGGCGGCGATTCAAACTAAACAGGTTTTACTGCAAAAACTGCGGGATAACCAACGCAAAATGATTCAAGAGGAGTTCCAAGATCTGGAAGGAACGGTTTTACAGGCCCGGGTCGTCCGTTTTGAAAGACAGGCCGCTATTGTCATGGTACAAAGCACCTACGGTCAACCGGAAGTGGAAGCAGAACTACCCAAAAGGGAACAGCTGCCCAACGATAACTATCGCGCCAACGCCACCTTTAAAGTTCTGCTCAAAAAAGTCCTAGAAGGTTCTCACCGTGGCCCGCAATTAATTGTTTCCAGAGCGGCGGCGGGTTTGGTAGTATATCTGTTCGCCAACGAAGTTCCCGAAATCGAAGAGGAAATCGTGCGTATTGTCGCCGTCGCCCGGGAAGCTAATCCCCCCTCCCGTCACGTTGGTTCGCGGACAAAAATCGCCGTCGATACCCTAGAAAGAGACGTAGATCCGGTTGGGGCCTGTATTGGGGCCAGAGGTTCGCGGATTCAAGCCGTGGTTAACGAATTGCGGGGGGAAAAAATCGACGTGATTCGCTGGTCTCCAGATCCCGCCACCTACATCGCCAATGCCCTTAGTCCCGCCCGTATTGACCAAGTTTTGTTCACTAATGCCGAAGAAAGACAAGCATTGGTACTGGTGGCCCAGGATCAATTAAGTTTAGCGATTGGCAAAGAAGGGCAGAACGTGCGTCTAGCCGCCCGTCTGACGGGCTGGAAAATCGATATTAAGGATATCGCCCTGTATAAAGGCGAACAAGAGGTAAAAACCGATGAAACCGACCCAGAAGCGCAGGATTTAGACCAAGAATGAACCCCTTCGTCAATTATCGACGCTGTATTAGCTGCCGTCTCTTCGCCCCGAAAGAATCCTTTTGGCGAATTGTCCGACTACACCCGTCCGGACAGATACAATTAGATCAAGGCATGGGAAGGGCTGCCTATATCTGTCCGCAACCTAATTGCCTGCAACTGGCCCGGCAAAAAAATCGTCTCGGACGGGCCCTAAAAGCCAATATTCCCGAAACGCTCTATGAATCCTTGCAAGAGCGCCTCGGTACTGCCGGGCAATTGAGACCAAATCAGGATTAAAATTGACGATCATAGGCACAAAATCGTTAGCATGGAAAGGGGGCAGTCCTGACAGGATCAAAAAATCAGCCAACTTATAGGATCACTAACACTTTAGCCGGGGGATAATGGATGAGTAACGCGAAAGTCAGAATTTACGATTTATCAAAAGAATTGAATCTAGACAACAAAGACATTTTGGACATCTGTGACCATTTGAACATCGAGTACAAGAGCCACAGTAGCACGATCAGCGAAGAGGATGCCCAACGCATCAAAGCAGTCGCTGCGAAGGGAGTTGTTTCGAGTACCAGTAAAACTAGCATGGGTCAGCGAGAATCGGTTAGTCCTGCCGAAGAAAAAAAACAAAAGATTTTAGCCCTGCATAAACACAACCGCCCCGAAACTGGCGAAGAAGGGGAAATCTATCCCGGTCAAGCCGGTTCCTCAGCTAAACCGACTTTAATCAGTCCTCCCCGTCCCCCGGTTAAACCCCTCGTGGCTGCCCCAGGGCGCGACGGTGCGGCCGAAAAAACTCCCCCCACCGCTGCAGAGATG
Organism: Microcystis sp. 0824; assembly: GCF_003112475.1. Lineage (NCBI taxonomy): Bacteria > Bacillati > Cyanobacteriota > Cyanophyceae > Chroococcales > Microcystaceae > Microcystis > Microcystis sp. 0824. The sequence continues at coordinate 112,401 of NZ_BDSM01000007.1, forward strand.
CCATCTCAGTCCGCCAGTGTTAAAGAAACCCCGACCGAAACGCCGCTAGTACCAGAAGTATCCCCCACCTTAATCGCCCCACCTAATCGACCCTCCCTCACCCCGAAACCACGCCCGGGCAGCGCCTCAGGCCGGCCAGAACCCCGACCTAAAAATGCCCCTGGCGGTAACGACAGGCCCCGGGGAGAAAAACGCGAGCGCGGTGAGAGCGAAAACGCCCCTAGTCCTGAGCGTAGGGTAGGCTTGGCCAAACCAGAAAAACCGACCCTCAACCGCAAACCCGACGGAAAAAGCCCGAAACTGGCGGAACCAGCTAGAGAAGTGCGGGAGACGGTGGAATTGAAGCGCCCAGTTCGCCCTGGTATGCCCGCTAAAATCTCGGCTACCGGCGAGGAAGAAACCGATACCACCAAGAAATCTGGTGTTGATGGCACAGAAATCGATACAGATACCGGATTGCTCGGAGCAGATGGGCCCAAAAAACTCAAACGACCGACCATGCCCCCTCGCATGGCCAAAAAATCTAGCTGGGAAGAAGAAGAAGAAGAAGAGAAAAAAGCGGCCAAAACCGCCAAAACTGCCGGCAAAAACAAACGCCGCACCCAAGCCCTCTTTGAAGATGACGATGATCTAGAATCGGAACTATCCGGGTTAATCAATAGCCCCAGTTTTACCCTTTCCACCGCTCGTCCCCCCAAACCGCCCAGCGCGAAAGCTGCCACCCCTAGCACTCCAACAGCAGTCAAAGTTAAGCGGCCCAGTAAACCAACCGCCCACACCGGCAGTCCGAAAAGCGAGCGTCAAGAACCCCAAGAGGAAAAACGCCCGGAAAGCATCGTCATCACTGGTAGTCTCACCGTGCGCGACCTCTCGGAATTGATGAAAGTCCCGGAAACCGAGATCATCAGAACCCTATTTTTTAAAGGGATGGCGGTTAATATCACCCAAACTCTCGACGTGGACACGATCGAAATGATCGCCAGGGACTTCGAGATGACCGTGGAAACCCCCAGCACCCAGTCGGCGGCGATCAAAACCACGGAGATGATCGATGTCTCCGACTGGGAAAGTCTCCAGCGTCGTCCCCCCGTCGTCACCATTATGGGTCACGTTGACCACGGCAAAACCACCCTCCTCGACTCGATCCGCAAAACCAAAGTCGCCCAGGGGGAAGCCGGCGGCATCACCCAGCACATCGGTGCTTACCACGTCGATGTGGAACATAACGGCAAACCGGAACAGATTGTCTTCTTAGATACCCCCGGCCACGAAGCTTTTACCGCTATGCGGGCCCGTGGGGCGAGAGTCACCGATATAGCGGTGCTGGTGGTGGCCGCCGATGATGGCGTGCAACCCCAAACGAAAGAGGCAATTAGTCACGCCAGGGCCGCCGAAGTCCCCATCGTGGTGGCGATTAACAAAGTCGATAAACCCTCGGCTAACCCCGACCGGATTAAACAGGAATTGACCGAACAGGGACTGGTGGCCGAAGATTGGGGCGGTGAGACGATCATGGTTCCCGTTAGCGCCCTGCGGGGTGAAAATCTCGATAATCTGCTGGAAATGATCCTCTTGGTGGCAGAAGTGGAGGAATTGGTCGCTAACCCCGATCGCTTGGCTAAGGGAACCGTGATCGAAGCTAACCTCGATCGCACCAAAGGCCCCGTGGCTACCCTGCTCGTCCAGAATGGCACTCTCCGCGTGGGTGATAGCATCGTCGCCGGTTCCGTTTTCGGCAAAATTCGGGCCATGATCGATGATCGCGGTCAAAAAGTCGAAGCGGCCACCCCCTCCTTCGCCGTGGAAATTCTCGGTCTTAGTGATGTCCCGGCCGCCGGCGATGAGTTCGATGTCTATGAAAGTGAGAAAGAGGCCCGATCAATTGCCGATCAACGGGCGATCGAACAACGCAACACCCGTTTACAACAGGCCCTCTCCTCCCGTCGCGTTAGCCTTAGCACCCTCTCTATCCAAGCTCAAGAAGGACAACTCAAGGAACTTAATCTCATCCTCAAGGCAGATGTGCAAGGTTCCGTCGAGGCCATCCTCGGTGCGCTCAAACAGTTACCCCAAAACGAAGTGCAGATTCGGGTTCTCCTCGCCTCTCCGGGGGAAATCACCGAAACCGATGTGGATCTGGCCGCCGCTAGTGGTGCGGTGGTGGTGGGCTTTAATACCACCCTGGCCAGTGGGGCGAGAGCTGCCGCCGATCGGGAAGGGGTCGATATCCGCGATTACAATATCATCTACAAGCTTCTCGATGATATTCAAGGGGCGATGGAAGGTCTTCTCGACCCCGAAGAAGTGGAAGAACACCTCGGTTTCGCCGAAGTGCGTGCCGTCTTCACCGTCGGTCGTGGGGCCGTGGCGGGCTGTTATGTCCAATCTGGTAAACTGGTGCGGAATCGCTTCCTGCGCGTGCGTCGCGGCAAGGAAATTGTTTATCAGGGGGTTCTCGATTCCCTCAAACGGATGAAGGAAGATGCCCGGGAAGTGGCGACCGGTTTCGAGTGCGGTGTCGGTGTTTCTAAATTCAATGACTGGAAAGAAGGCGACATTATCGAAGCCTACGAAATGGTCATGAAACGTCGCACTTTATCCAGTTAATTACACTTGAACCGTCGGGAGTCGGGAGTCAGTTATCAGTTATCAGTTATCAGTTATCAGTTATCAGTTATCAGTTATCAGTCATAATTCATAATTCATAATTCCCCCACTCCCCCACTCCCCTGCTCCCCCACTCCCCCATCTCCCCACTTCCCTCTATGAAATCAGAACCTTTTTTGTGGATTCATCTGGCAGGGTTAGCGGCTTTGCCAATCTTTTTACAAATCGCTTGGATTGGTTTAGCTGTGGGCGATCCCTTGCCTTTTCTTTGGCTAGAATGGCTATTTCTGGGAGCGATCGCTATCATTCCAGTCTTTTGGATGCAGTGGACAAAACCTTTTGATATCTTTAGTCTTTTGTTGGTTGCTCTGAAACCGAGTCAACTCACCCCCGAACAGTTAAAAATTCTCTCTCTTTTTCAACGTCCTCGCCATCGTCTTCTTACTCTTTTGGGAGTCGTCCTCTTAATTCTCATCGCTTGGGCCATCTATAATTTTGCCCCTCTAGCGGCTGCCGTGGCCGCCTATCTCCCCCAATGGCGGCTTTTAGGTTTAGTCATCGCTGCGATCGCTCTCCTCTTAAGTCACCTATTTTTACAGGTTCCTCTGAGTGTTCTGGGGGTTTTAGCCACGAAGGAAAGTGACTGGACAGCCACCGAAGCTTTAGTTATTGAGCGCATTCCTGAGTTATTTACCATTATTGGTCTAAAAGTTAATAAAATTATCTAAATTAGCAAAAATGCCGACAATTTCGCCTAGGAATGCAGGATCGAGCGCCCGTTTAAGGGTTGAATATTCCTCGCATTACGGGGAAAAATCGCGGCCAATTGTTGCAGTTGTTCGGGAGAAATTTCGATCGCATTTTGCCAGACTAACCAGAGAACATCCTCGCTACAGGGGGGAGTGGACAAAGACCCCCGATATTCATAAAAATCGCTATTTTCCGGCAGTAAAAGCCCGACATTGACCCAAGTATCGGGGATAATCATTTCAGGAGAAGGTTCTTGGGGCAAATAATCCCAAATGGTTTGTAAATAGGGATTATTTGCCCCAATTTCGGCTAAGATGCCCACAACTGCTAAATTTCCCTTCCCATTTCGATGCACTAAATGAATTTCTAGAGGGAAAGACTGACCTTTAATCTGATGTTCGCTGGGATGATGAAAATGGAACTGCAACAAATCCCATTTTTCACCGTGAAAACTCATATTTCCTCCTTTTTCGGTCTGAACTAAGATTGTACGACCGTTATGGCGAATTTTTAGGGGTATAGGACGATAATTAAAGGTGGGGTGGTATAGCTCTTTTTCAGTCACTATACTCAGATCGATCGGTGTTTGTTGCTTTCCCGTGGTGCAGAGGCGATAATTCCTTGATAATTCGCCCCAATGGTCAATATTTTGATAATTCCAAGTAAATTCTGGATTAATAGCCCCAAGAAGAGCCTGAGAGCCTATAAATTGCAGTAATTCTCGTCTATACATGGGATTCAATTCAGCAAACCCTAATTAGAGATTTTCATCGGGATTTATGCCCAATTCCCGCAGTTTAGCCGCTAATTTTGCGGATTTCTGCCTTTCCTGTTCAACTTGGGTTTCTGCCTGTTGTGCCGCTTCTGCGGGAGTGGGTACTAATTCACCTTCGGGGGTAAAATAGCGCAATTTATTGGCAGATAAACCCAAATATAAGCCTAATTGTTGACTCCAGAGCCATCCCTGGGGATTGGGGGCAATCGGTTGATATTGACCGCTAATTAGGGTAAATCCTTCAAATTCTAGGCTTTCTGGGTCAAACCAAAAATAATCGGGAGTGCGAAATATATCTTGATAAATTTGTTTTTTCTCCTCTCGGTCAACTTTGGCGGTACTATCGGAGAGAATTTCCACAATTAAATTGGGATATTTGCCCTCTTCTCGCCAAACTACCCAACTTCTGCGGTTAGGATTGGGATTTGTCCCCAAAACCACGAAAAAATCGGGACCACGGCAGAATTCTGACTTTTTCTGGTTAGGACTGTAATAAATGGTTAAATTGCCGGCGGCAAAATAATCTTCTCGCTCGCGCCACCACCATTCTAAACACTGAATTAATAAAATAATTTGTTGTAGATGTAGGTTACTTTCCAAAGGGGGTTCATCACTCCAAAATTCGCCTTCTGGGAAGATTATCTCAGGGTTTACATGGGACTCGACTAGGGGTAAGCTTTGAGCGATAGTCATGGTTTTCCAACAGAGATAGGTTGATAATTAATTATAAACTAAATTTGTTACAGCAGTTAGCAATCAGTCCTCAGCCTTTAGCTATTTCACTGTAGATTTATCGATGTTTTAACCTTGCGAATCAGTGCTATTTTTGGGAAGTTGTTGATATTTTTTCTATTCGATTTGACTAAACTAGACCTCTTGCAAAAGTCTTAAGTCGATCCTTGTACAGCAACATTTTTGAAGATTATCAACTACTAATAAATAATTAACTGAAAGTCCCTCCCATTATTGTTTCTATCGTTTGTTTTCGGATTTATGCAAGAGGTCTACTAGACCTACCTTTTCTCTAAGATTAGTAAATATTCGGATTTCATGCCATCAGGATTTTTATTCTTGCGAGATTTGAATAATTGTCTGGTTTTAATTCTATCCTCAAAGACGGTATTAAAAATAAAGCCATTTTCCTGAAAATATTCCTTTAATATTCGCCAAGTTTCTACTTCCACTCCATCCACTTTTGGATTACCGACAAAAATGCAAGCTTTCCCAGCTTGTTTTAATTTTCTGGTGGCATTTTCTAAAGCGTTGATAGTGTGACAAAAATAGGAATCGAGTATTTTATGTAAATTCTCTTTTTCTAAACTTGATCTCACTCGATTTAAGGTTTCAGTTTCGATTAATCTGGTAGCCTGTCGGTAGGGAATTTCTAGCTTAGAGATTTTTTGTACTTCTTTTTCTGTATATCCTAACCAATATAAATCTAGTTTTGCTGTTCTGATATATTCCTGTGCTTGCAGATAGGGGGGGGAACTAATTAAACAATCTAACTCTAGATTTTGATCGATCTCAAAAGTGGCACTATCTACTCCCCCATAAAAAAGCACTTGATTACAATTATGCCAAGTTACGGTAATATATTGATTGACGCTGGTTAAAGTTTCCAAACTCATCTCTTTTATCGTTCGTTTTAATTCCTCTTGCCAATCTCTTTGTAATAGTTCTTGTATATCTGATTTTTTGTATTTCGATTGAAATAATTTAGGTTTGGTATGTTCTGCATAGGAAAACTGTTTACTAACTTTCACTAAAACCGCTTGAATGATCTGGGAATACAAATCAGTTTCTAGACTTTTTTGACCTGCCCAAAGTTTCTGCAAAACTGCTAAAATCTCCTCTGGATACCAATAGTTTAAATTTGACCACTGAGGGATAAATTTATCCTTGCTGGCAAAAACTTCTAAGATTTTTTTATCTAACTCTGAGTAACTCAATGGTTCTTGGTTTTCTGTGATCTTAATCGGAATAATATGGTTTAAAAGATAATTAAGGTCAGTTAAAACCGCATTTCTTTGACAAAGTTTAGCCTCTAAACCCACCGTACCTGAACCCGCAAAAGGATCGATAATCCAATCATCCTTTTTACTGTAATTATCAAGACAAAATCTCACCACTTGGGGAATAAATTTAGCAGGATAATAATAGATGCCATGGGTTAGATAACTGGTGCTGGTGATTTCTGGTACTAAATCTCGAAAAGAAACTAATCGCGGAACACCGCGATTAAATCCTTCAAGATAATTAAAAGTAAAAAGTTCTGACTGCATGATTCGGCTATCAATTCTGCTTAGGGTGGATCGGCCAATTAAAATAAAGATTAACCGTAGTTGATTAATATTCTAACTTATCGTCCCCCAACCTAACCGACAACTCAGCTTTTTTGCTTTTTACTTTTTACTTAACGTGATATACTGCCAGAGGAAAAAATGACGTTTTAATTAGTCTGCGTGAATAGCCAATCCTCGACAATTATAGAACAGGTTAGAGTCCTTGACCCCTTGACACAAACCGATCGCATTGCCGATGTCTGGATTGAGGAGGGGGTAATTAAAGCGATCGAATCTCAGCTTCCCCCAAGAGAAAATAGTAACTATATTTCCGGTCAAAACTGTATTTTTGCTCCCGGATTAGTCGATCTCTACAGTCATTCCGGGGAACCCGGCCACGAGGACAGAGAAACCCTCGCATCTTTGCTCAAAGCGGCCACGGCCGGAGGCTGCACCCGGGTGGCAATTCTCCCCAATACTCTCCCCCCTCTCGATCACCCCGCACTCATTAGCACATTACAGCAAAAAAGTCAAGGGTTTTTTGACTCAAAATCGACTCGTCTGCATTTTTGGGCAAGTCTTACCCTGGGAAGACAAGGGCAAAAAATGACCGAATTAGCTGATTTAATGCCTGTAGCGGTGGGTTTTACCGATAATCGCGGTCTGGAAGATTTGGGACTGTTGCGGCACTTATTGGAATACCTAAAACCCTTCGGTAAAAATATCGCCCTTTCCCCGGTAAATCAGCAATTAAAGGGTAATGGAGTCATGCGTGAGGGAGAAACCTCGATTCGCTTCGGTTTACCGGGGGATCCTGCTATTTCCGAAACCACTGCTTTAGCCACAATTTTAGAAATCGTCGGCGAAATTAATACACCTGTTCACCTAATGCGAATTTCTACCCGTCGAGGAGTGGAATTAATTCGCGAGGCAAAAATGCGGGGATTGCCGATAACCGCTAGTGTGACGTGGTTGCATCTCCTCTTAAATACAGGATCGATCGCCAGCTACCATCCCAGTTTACACCTCGCTCCACCCTTGGGCAACGAAAGCGATCGCAAGGCGTTAATTGCGGCAATTAAGGAGGGAATTATCGATGCAATCGCGATCGATCATCGTCCCTATACCTACGAAGAAAAAACCGTCTCTTTTGCAGAAGCACCCCCCGGCGCGATCGGGTTAGAATTAGCTTTACCGCTACTCTGGGAAAAATTAGTAATAACCGGGCAATTATCAGCTTTACAATTATGGCAAGCGCTTAGTCTCAATCCCTGTCATTGTTTACAACAAAAACCGGCATCTCTCAACCCCGGTAATCCCGCAGAAGCAATTCTTTTTCATCCCCAAGCAAGCTGGAAAGTAACAGCAAATAATCTTCACTCCCTCAGTCATAATACTTTCTGGTTAAATCAAACAATTACGGGAAAAGTCTTAGAAATGTGGAATTTTTAAAGGGTGGCCAATTTCTATCTTGAGACTCTCCTAGTTTTTTGGATAATGATCAGCTAGAATTCTAGAGAGAACTAGAGTAATGCCATGGAAAAAGAACTGGTATCGGACAAGCGCGGTTATCTGCTTCGCACGGTGGCAGAAGCTAAAGAAATTGTCCTTAATTGGTTGCAGGAAATAAATTTAGTTAATGCGATTAAATTAGGTTTACCAGAAGTGGATGACAGATATCATATTTGGCGAATTCCTTTATGTAATGAACAGAAAAAAACCGTTGGGGAAGTGGTGATCGATGCCTACACCACCGAAATTTTAGCCGATAGGACAACCCGGACTGAAATTATTATCGCTCGTCTGTTAAAACAGGATGAATCTAAATTAGAAACCCCCAAGAAAACTAAAAAAGAATATAAGCTTTCCTCTCTGAGAAATACCATCGGATTTGGTGATTGTAGCGAACTTTTGGAGGAAATGCCCGCAGAAAGTGTTGATTTAATCTTTACCTCACCACCCTATTTTAATGCTCGCCTGGAATATTCGGAATTTGAAGAATACGAAAGCTATCTATTGAAGCTGCGACAGGTGATAAGAAAATGTCATCGAGTTTTGAGTGAAGGACGTTTTTTTGTCATTAATATTTCTCCCGTGCTGTTGCGTCGTGCTTCGCGTAATCAAGCTTCTAAACGTATTGCTGTCCCCTTTGATTTGCATCGAATTTTTATTGAAGAAGGTTACGACTTTATTGATGATATTATTTGGCTAAAACCAGAGGGAGCAGGGTGGGCAACTGGTAGAGGGCGCAGATTTGCCGCCGATCGCAATCCTCTCCAATACAAAACTGTGCCGGTGACTGAATACGTTTTAGTGTATCGTAAACACACGGATTTACTCATCGATTGGCATATTCGTAATCATCCCGATCAAGAAGTAGTAAAAGCCTCAAAAATTGCCGATGGTTATGAACGCACTAATGTTTGGAAGATTAACCCAGTCACTAACTCAAAACATCCCGCCGCTTTTCCCGTAGAATTGGCAGAAAAAGTGATTACCTATTACTCTTTTAAAGGTGATGTGGTTTTAGATACCTTTGCTGGTTCAGGAACCGTGGGACTAGCGGCCGCTTCTTTAGATAGACGTTTTGTTTTATTCGAGAGTAATTTTAATTATATTGAAATGATACGAAAGCTAATTACTGAAGGCAATCAGACTGATTTAGACTCAATTATTTGGCTTAATTGTCCGTTAGAAAACTAACAACAAGCAAGATAAACCCCATGACAGCCAGTAAAAGTCACGCTTATTTTACTCCAAAAGACTATCTAGAAATAGATAAAATTAGCCCCATTAAACCAGAATATATGCGAGGGCAAATCTTGGCAATGGCTGGGACAAGTAAAGCCCATGTTATCATCACGGGTAATCTTTCAGCCCAACTAATTAACCGTAACGTTTGAGGGGGAACAGAAGCACTGTATTGGCTAAAAAAAGAAAAAGCTCCCACCATGAAGGTGACAGCTAACTTGATTCTCTATTTGCACTGAATACAATTTAATTTGCTATCAGAATCCTAATGTCTTGGAATTCATGACCGACGCAATAGTTGCAGACAGTTTATTTATGGAATTGGTGGAGTAGATCGCGAAATTCCGGAAAACTAATCTGATTATCGCGACTTGTATCGGCCTGTTGTAACATAGCTTCGATTTCCTTGTCTGTCACCCCTGGTTCGATCGCCTGAAGACAAGCTTTTAACTCCTCAAGGCTAATTTGTCCCGAACCATCGCTATCGAATAGCTGGAATCTTTCCAATAAAATTTTTTCCTGTTGATCACGATCGCTGTCACTACTAAAAGATAGACGATCGAAGACCTGAAAAGCACGGGCGATATTTTGCCATAATTGACGGGCCAAAGGACGATGGAGAATCGTTTCCTCCTCCTGACCAGTAACTCCGTACTGGCGACGCAAAGACTCGACAGTTTCCGTTTCCGCGGCCGGCAATTCCGTCAATAAATGCTTGATCGCCTCCCTGGAACTCTTACCGGTTAACACTTCCAGCAATTCCGATCCCACCTTGTGATCAGGGTCTTTTTTCCATGTCACCAACAAACTTTCTAACAAAGCATCGCGATAACTCTGCAAACGTAACCAATCCTCGCGACTATACTGCTTTTCCGGATCGAGAAGTTCGGCCGATTCCACACCCAACTCTGTGAGAATTGCCTGATGTTCTGCCTCGGTAATCGTCAACTCTAGGCGCATTTGTTGCAGAATTTCGAGGCTGTGGCCGAAGTCAGTATATCCCTCCTCCAAAGCCTCTTTTAACACCGCTTTATAGGCTTTTAAACGCTTCTGGTGGGTGAAATCCGGCAGTATCTTGGCTAACACATACACCTCATCCGCGTCCAAAGCTTCCAGCGATCGCCCATCGAGATATTTAGCTGTATCGAGACCCAGTTTACCCAACTGTTTACGCAATCTTCCCGCTAGTCCTTCCCGTTGGTAACGACTGGGATCCCTTGTCCAGGTGCGATATAACCATAAACTACTCAAAACCGCCAGTAAAATACTAGCGAAATAATGCCAAAATTTTGGCAAAAGATTAATAAAAGGACGACCACCGAAAATAAAGAAGAAATTGAAAATCAGAAAAGTTCCGACAGTAAAGACTCGATGACGGATAATTTCGGTCGGTAAGGGGGACTTTTGGCGAATTCTATAGACTTTATAGGCATTTTCAACTTTTTTACCGAGAAAATAACCCAAAAAAGTGCAGATTGCCAAAGTTAAGGGAACAGCTACCAACTTCGGAATCGCAATTGCCTGACCGGCAAGATAAAAACCCGGTTTAAGGAGGGATTCTAGTTGATTTTCGTCGTGCGCCCAAGCTCCAGAGAAATAATAGTCCCAATTGCCAGCATAAAGATAATAATAGATAAAATAGCCAAAAACTAAGCCAAAATAACCGTAATAAAGCCATTGGCGATCGCTGTTATTAATCCCATCCCAATAGGACCTTTCCGCATCGATATCGATACAGAGACTTTGACAGGCAACACAGGCACTTTGTTCGCTACCATCTTCTCGGACAATACGACACATAGATTGAGTAATGCCACCGCGACTGTCTTCGTGAGCGGTACTATTTAGTAAACCCCTCGGTTCACCGTAAATCCTTTGAACTGGACTCATGGGACAGAAATAATTACACCAAGATTTGCCCCCATACCAGTAACCCACAAAGATCGCCGCTAGAATAGTAAAGGTTAAAAAGCTACCCAAGAATAAGCGATCGGAATTATAAAAGAGAATCCGTCCGCATAAACCCAAAAATAACAGACTGAATTGTAGATAGAGATAATTCTGGGCTAACCAAGAGTTTTTCGGCACTTTATAGATTTCAGAGCGGACTTTTCCCGATTTATCGGTCTGTTTTTTCTGACGCTGTTTACCCAAAGCGCGTGGTATTTGAGAAAGAAAGGATAAAGGACAGATACGCCGCCAGAGTTCGTGACCGAATACTAATAAGATAAAAATGCCACTAGGAACCACTATTCCCCAAAAAATCGGCGCACCTAACTGATAGGAGGATTGGGGTAGGCAAACTCCCTGGACTTTAATGCACAGATCGGGATCAACTCTCAGGGGACTAGAAAGATTATTAGGATCGGTTAATTTTGCCGAAATAGGGTCAAAAAACAGAGAAAATATCAGAATTAACCAAGCGATGGTCAGAACCCATCGCAAATAGTGCATCGAGCGTTCGGGAATTTGTGCAAACATATATATACATCTGAGTCAAGTCGTTTTGCTAAATTAATATCCAAGTTTCCAATCGATCATTCGGGAATTTTTGTAAACATCCCAGTGGGTGAAAATGCAGTGGACTAATAACACCAGGCAACAAAGTCAGGCCCCCTCGCGTCCATGATGGTACTAGCACGAGTTTCGATCTCGTCAGCAATGGGACTAATCTTACTTTTTCTACCCCCGAGGAAATTCCCCTTCCAGCGGCAGAATGCGGCCTTGACAAATTAACAGTGATCTGGTTGGGAAAATTGTCTTAAAATATTATCTACGCTGCTACTATCACTAAACTAGAACATTAAAGAGCGCATTAGCTTAATCCTTCTCAAAAGTTAAAATTCTATGGCTGAAAGCTTGAACCATAAATCCGAAAAACCTTCTCCCCCTCCCGTCCCCCAAGAAAATCCTTGGCTAGAAGCAGTTAAAACCATTGTCACGGCTGGAATTTTGGCCTTTGGCATCCGCACTTTTGTGGCTGAGGCCCGTTATATTCCCTCTTCTTCCATGGAACCCACTCTCCAGATTAATGATCGCCTAATTATCGAGAAAGTTAGCTATCATTTTCAGAAGCCAGAACGGGGTGATATAGTGGTTTTTAGTCCGACAGCCGCTCTAAAAGCTCAAAATTTTCAGGATGCTTTTATTAAACGGGTGATTGGACTGCCGGGGGATAAGGTGCAAGTCAAAAACGGTTTAGTTTACGTCAACGGTAAAGTTTTAGCGGAAAAGTATATCGCCGAAGAACCTAATTATACTTACGGACCGGTGACAGTTCCCCCCGATCAATATCTGGTTTTGGGCGATAATCGCAATAATAGTTATGATTCCCACGCTTGGGGCTTCGTTCCCCGGGAAAACTTAATCGGTCGCGCTGTGGTGCGTTTTTGGCCCTTTGATCGTCTGGGAGGACTTGACAACCCCGACGCTGCCATAAATCAGAATTAATGTCAACAAAATAAATATAAAAATTCCCCCTAAAACTAGGGGGATTCGGCCATCTATTTGAACATATTACTCACGGAATTGTCCTCATGGATGCGCCATATGGCCTCACCCAGAATCGGGGCAACCGGCAAGACTTTCAGTTGCGGGAAAAAATGTTCTTGCGGCACGGGAATCGTGTTAGTAACGATCACTTCCTCGACTATGCCACTGGATAAACGCTCGATCGCAGGACCAGAAAAAACCGGATGGGTAGCACAAGCATAAACCTGTCGCGCCCCCTTGGCTTTCAGTAACTGCGCCCCTTGAGCGATCGTACCAGCCGTATCGATCATATCATCGACTAAAACCGCCGTTTTATCCTTAACATCGCCGATCAAGTTCATCACTTCCGCCACATTATGGGTTTGCCTGCGTTTATCAATAATTGCTAGGGGAGCATCACTGAGTTTTTTGGCAAAAGCCCGCGCCCTGGCCACCCCACCCACATCGGGAGAAACCACCACGATATCGGGTAATTGTTTACTGAGAAGATAGTCCACCACCACCGGGGAACCGTAAACGTGATCGAAGGGAATATCGAAATAACCTTGAATTTGGGACGAATGCAAATCCATGGCCAACACGCGACTTGCCCCCGCTTCCGTGATCAGATTAGCCACCAGTTTAGCGGCGATCGATTCCCGTCCGGCGGTTTTGCGATCGGCGCGAGCATAACCATAATAGGGAATTACGGCGGTAATTTGTCGGGCAGAAGCACGACGACAGGCATCGATCATGATTAACAATTCCATCAAATGATCGTTGACGGGATTGCAACAGGGTTGAATTAAATAGACATCACAGCCCCGGATCGATTCCTGAATCTGGATGTACAATTCACCATCGGCGAAACGTTTACGAATCATCGGACCCACATCCATGCCCAGATAACGGGCCACCTCTTGGGCAAGAGATACATTAGCGGATCCCGAAAAGAGACGAAGACGATTGCTGTCCGACGCGGCGGGAAACATCGGATGTCGCATCAAAGTAGCAGAATAGCTCACAGCAGATTCTTTACCCTCAAACTCAAGGCACTTTTTTCTATCATCTCAGTTTTGTTGAAAATCTGAGTGGATTTCTTTGTTAGATCTCAATCATAACCAATTACCGATCATCTTCGAGCCATTGCTGCCCCTTTTAGCAGCAACGGCCATGGCCAAATTGCCGCCAGATTTTGTCAAAACCGATTAACGTTTGGCTAACTTTTTCACCGGTAATTTACGCAGACGGATCGATTTCGGGGTAATTTCCACCAACTCATCTGGTCCAATGTATTCGAGGGCGCGTTCGAGACTCATATCCACGGGGGATTGTAACTGAACCAATTCATCCCCGGTGGCGGAACGATGGTTAGTTAACTGTTTAGTTTTGCAGATATTGATCTCCACGTCCTGAGGCCGGTTACTTTCGCCGATAATCATGTTTTTATACACTTTTGTCCCAGGAGTAATAAAGAATACTCCCCGGTCCTCGGCGTTTTTGAGGGCGTAGAAAGTGGCGACTCCTTCCTCAAAGGCAGTAATCACGCCATTGTAACGGGTGGCTAATTCCCCGGAGAAAGGACGATATTCGAGGAAACTATGGTTCATAATCCCCTCACCGCGACTCAGACGGATAAATTCGCCCCGGAAACCGATTAAACCCCGGGCCGGAATTACGAATTCCAATTGAGTGCGGCCATTGCTGCCCGTCTGCATATCCTGCATTTCCCCTTTCCGTTGGCCTAGACGTTCGATACTGGAACCCACCGCTTCTTCGGGTACATCTAAAACGAGGTATTCGTAGGGTTCGCAGGGTTGACCGTTAATTTCCCGATAGATAACCTGCGGCTGCGATACTTGGAATTCGTAGCCTTCCCGACGCATAGTTTCGATGAGAATACCTAAATGCAGTTCTCCCCGTCCCGAAACTAGGAATTTCTCGGCGGAATCACTTTCTTCCACCCGCAGGGCGACGTTAGTTTCTAATTCTCGCATCAGACGATCGCGAATTTGCCGCGAGGTGACAAAAGTGCCTTCCTGACCGGCGAAGGGAGAATCGTTCACCGAGAAGGTCATTTGTAGGGTCGGTTCATCGACTTTAATTAGGGGTAAAGCTTGCGGGTCATCGGCTAAAGTTACGGTTTCCCCGATGTTAGCGTCGGCAAAACCGGCCACAGCAACGATATTACCGGCGCTGGCCTCGTTTAGTTCCACCCGTTTAAGACCTTCAAAACCAAGAAGTTTTGTTATTTTACCCTTGACAACCGCGCCCGTATCCTTTACTAAAGCAGCCTGTTGACCAGCTTTAATTACGCCGTTATGGATGCGGCCGATAACGATGCGTCCTAAGTATTCCGAATAATCGAGGGTGGTTACTTGCAACTGTAGGGGTTTGTTAACGTCCCCGGCCGGTGGTGGAACGTGGTGTAAAATCGCTTCAAAGAGGGGCTGCATATCTTTGTCTTCGTCTTCGAGGCTTTCTTTGGCGAATCCTTGCATCCCGGAAGCGAACAGAGTAGTAAAATCACATTGGTCGTCATCAGCACCCAGTTCCACAAACAGATCGAAAACTTTGTCCACGGCTAGGTTAGGATCCACGTTAGGGCGATCGATTTTATTGACCACGACAATCGGTCTTAATCCCTTTTCTAGGGCTTTTTTCAGCACAAAACGGGTTTGGGGCATCGGCCCCTCGTTAGCATCGACAATCAGGATACAACCGTCCACCATACCTAAAACCCGTTCCACTTCGCCACCAAAGTCGGCGTGACCGGGAGTATCGACGATGTTAATCAGGGTGTCTTGGTAACGAACGGCGGTGTTTTTGGCCAGAATGGTGATACCGCGCTCTCTTTCCAGGTCATTGGAATCCATGACGCAGGTGGGTACATCTTCCCCTTCTCGAAAGATTCCCGACTGTTTGAGGAGTGCATCGACGAGGGTGGTTTTCCCGTGGTCAACGTGAGCAATGATAGCAACGTTACGGATAGGCAGAGACATAAAATATTGAAGTAGTCTTAGGTTTATTTTTACGAGTAAACATTTCTTAATAATTCTAGCTTAGACTGACCAGCACCGTTAGCAAATCTTTATTTTTCCTTGGTTTCCCATCAGCAAGCTCTACTGATTACTGTTGACAGACTCCCCAAACCCTAGGCAAGCAACCCACCCTCGTAGGAGTCGAGACGATAGAAAAGACAACTGGAGGCAGGGGGTAGGGGTAAATTGAAGCTAGAGTGAAAATCCTCTTGAACTTTGTGGGTTAAGCGGGGGGAAACTTGGCGAACAATTTGCGTCAACAGTTTATCACCGGTTTTTTGGAGAATGGGACGGGGAATCTTATAAATAAACTTGGGAAACTTAACCATAACATCCATACGCAGTTCCCAGGTGACTTGGGTGATAACCGCCGGAATATCCCGTCCCTGTTGCCGAAAAATTGCCTCAATTTCCTGACTAGGAGAAGATAGCGGCATTTCCTCTAGTTTCATAATTGCCTGATAATCCACTAGATAGCCTAAAAACGGTTGATCGGGAATGGGAACACTGCGAGTATGATAGACTCCATTGACCGGCAGATCGAGAACCACAGCGATTTTCGGCTCCAGTTCATAGCCAAAAGCTCCATATTTACCGATGGTGATAAGATAACCATTGTCACCAAAGGGCAGAGTTTTCATCGGTTCGGCACAACGACAAAACCAACCTTCGTGAGCGCCCAGATAATCGGCAACCTTGTCCTGATTGCTATACATATCCATAGAGCCGGCAAAACGGGTTTGAAAACCGAGAAATTGATTGTCTTCTTTGACTTCTACAGATTCGCGAGCTAGGGAGTTAATGGGGGGACACTGCATGACTTATAAACCTGGAAAATGATAGTGTTAGAAAAATTTGGGGATTAACCGCCAAAGGATCGGGGAAATTTGTAGAATTGAGATTAGTGTAACGTATTGTTAAAAACTATTTGGTCAAGAAGCGATGAAAGCATTTGTAGCAGGAGCCACAGGGGAAACGGGACGGCGAATCGTTGCCCAATTAGTCGAACGTCAGATTCCCGTCCGCGCTTTGGTGAGAAACCCAGAGAAAGCGGCGGAAATTTTGCCCGCAGGGGTGGAAATCGTCGTCGGAGATGTCCAACAGGCCGATAAGTTAGAGGCACTCATCGCTGATTGTAGCGTTTTGCTATGCGCCACGGGAGCCAGACCGAGTTTTAATCCCACGGAACCTTTGTTAGTGGACTACTTGGGAACTAAAAATCTCATCGATGCCGCAAAAAAGAAAGGAATCGAACATTTTGTTCTCGTTACTTCCCTCTGTGTATCCAACTTTTTCCATCCCCTCAATCTCTTTTGGTTAATTTTATTCTGGAAAAAACAAGCGGAGGACTATTTAATCAATAGTGGACTAACCTACACGATTGTGCGCCCCGGCGGACTGAAAAACGATGATAATCTTAATGCCATTAAAATGTCATCCGCCGATACCCTTTCTGAGGGCAATATTCCCCGCACAAAAGTGGCCTCGGTTTGCGTAGAATCCCTATTTTATCCCGCCGCTAACAATAAAATTATCGAAATTGTTGCCCCCTCAGACGCTCCTAATCTCGATTGGTCACAGTTGTTTCAAAGTGTCAGCTAAACAGTAATCAGTAATCAGTAATCAGTGAACAGTAATCAGTAATCAGTAATCAGTAAACAGTAAACTGATAACTCAAATATGGAAACTAAAAACTCATATCTGATAACTCATATCTGATAATTGATAACTGGTAACTGGTAACTGATAACTGATAACTGATAACTGATAACTGATAATCCGTTAACCTCTTAACCAGTCAAATAATTGACCGAGGGTGATTTGAAAATTCGTAGCAAAAGCGGGGACGGGTAAAAGAGCATTTTCTGATTCAAAAATAGCGATAGTTCGATCACTAAAATAAACAAAGATAATTTCTTCTTCTGGATCGATTAACCAACCCATTTGAGTGCCGTGATCTAGACAATAAAGGATATTTTTAACAACTTTAGTCTGATTTTGATCAGGAGAGAGAATTTCAATCAACCAGTCAGGAGCGATCGCAAAATTATTTAATACTTTTCCCTCGCCATCGCGGGGAATATTTTCCCAGAGAAAAACTGAAACATCAGGAACTAGAGAACGACTGCCAAAAGTACAACGCAATTCAGGATAGGCACGGGCAATTCGTTGGGGTTTTAGACTAGCGTTAATAGCTGGAACTAAATCACCTTGAATAGTGCTATGTTTACCCTGGGGCATTGGTTTAGGAATAATTTGACCGTCAATAAATTCCTTGGCGGGTTTAGTTTCTGGTAATTGTAGAAATTCCCTTAGTGTCAGGGAATTATTAACAGTCACAACCATAAAATTTTTTTATTGATCGTTATGCTCGTTAATTTTATCGCAATTTCTCCAAGCAGAGAAGATCAAAAACAGTTATATAAAAATGTCCGTCACATCGCCGGGACAGGGTTGGGTTTGGTGGTAGTGCAGAAATGCGTGGAACTACACGGAGGCTCGCTCGAAATCGCTAGTATCCCCTGGAATGGAACCACTGTCACGATTTTATTGCCGAAAGTTACCTGAAAAAAAATCGGAGCGAGAATCATTCTCAATCAGGGGAAAACTTCCGGGGAAGAAATTAGGAAACACCACCCAGACGGGCATATTCTAAAATTGACTGGCTAAGAGCATCGCGATCATCGCGGGTGAGATAATAATTCTGGCCGCCGATATCATTAAGAAATCGCAGTAGGGCAAGACAAGCGGACTCTAGATCCGCTCTGCGTCGGGCAGCCGCTAAAGCTTGTTCCGAGGTGGCATAAACTAGGCAATCGCTAATTCCTTCCCTGCCATCCACTCGCCAACATTGAA
The DNA here is from genome assembly GCF_003112475.1 of Microcystis sp. 0824. Classification (NCBI taxonomy): domain Bacteria; kingdom Bacillati; phylum Cyanobacteriota; class Cyanophyceae; order Chroococcales; family Microcystaceae; genus Microcystis; species Microcystis sp. 0824. The sequence goes on from NZ_BDSM01000007.1 coordinate 130,934, forward strand.
AAGAATAACCCTGCATTTCTAGGATCAATTCAATCTGCCAGCCGTGATAGTCAAATCGCGTGTAAATCATTTCAAGCAGCCCCTTTTAGGAGAGGAGAGTCACAGGTTTGACCGATCTGATTGTCTAGAAGCCCTGCACCTGTCTAACTTTCTAATTTAACGGGTGATTATGGAAACCCTCTGCAAACTTCGTGCAGATTTCGTGCAGAAATGATTTTGTCCACTGTCCCAAGGCAGATATTACTTTAAACGATAACCAAGACCGTGAACGGTTTCAATAAAGTCTTCTGGCGCACCTAGGGATTTTAGCTTGTGACGAAGACCGCGTATATGGGAAGTAACGGTTTCCTCGGCTGGAGAATCGTCCAAAGACCAAACTCGCTCAATAATACCCGATCGACTTAAGACCCGGCGCCCATGGGTAACAAGTAATTCTAAGAGAGCGAATTCCTTGGGGGTGAGGGAAAGAAATTGACCGTTATAACTGGCCTCGTGGGTACTGGGATTTAACTGCAAACCCCCCCAAGATAATAAAACACTGCTGGTGCTGCTGCCGCGTCGGATCAAGGCCCGAATCCGCGCCATTAATTCGCCCAAATCGAAGGGTTTAGTGACATAATCATCGGCCCCTGCGTCTAATCCGTCGATTTTATCGATTACCGTATCCCTTGCGGTTAATAATAAAACGGGAACGGTGGCATTAGCAGAGACGGGATGATGGGATTCCGCTCGTCGCAGACGTTGACAGAGCAAAGTTCCGCTTAATTTGGGCAGGGTGACATCGAGAACTAAAAGGTCATATTTGCCTAATTCTAGCCAATTCCAGCCTTCTTCTCCGTCTCTAGCCACATCGACAACGTATTGTCGCTCGCTCAATGCCTCTCGCAAAATCTCGGCTAGTTGCATATCATCTTCTACTACTAAAATTCGCATGGTCTAGACTTGACACTCCCGCCGTCAAGCTGACGCTGTGACGGGGGATTCTTGATTCACAGAAACCCGCTTTTCGGTACAAGTACCAACGAGTCTTACAGTTTCTCCCCAAGCTTGAAATTCCGACTGTCCATCGGTATTTGTTGACAGTATTCTCATACCTTCTTCCCTTACATTCTTGGCGGCGTTTTCATCTCTATCGTGCTGCGTCTTACATTCTGGACAAATCCATTCACGAATACTGAGAGTCAATAAATCATTTTTAAATCCACAGCAAGAACAGAGTTTTGTACTCGGATAAAACCTGTCAACTTCTACAAGTTTTCCTCCCTCTCTTTTTAGCTTGTAGTCCAAGAAATTAAGCAACATACCAAAACCAGCGTCATGTATTGATTTAGCTAATTTAGTCCTTGCTAACCCTTTAATATTCAGATTCTCGGCTACAACGATTTGGTTTTCATCGCATAACTTTCTGGAGAGTTTATGAAGAAAATCCTGTCTAGTATTTGCTATCTTTTCTTGAACCTTGGCTACCTCCTTAATGGCTTTTTGGCGATTATTAGACCCCTTGGCTTTACGAGACAATGCTTGTTGTCTCCGCTTTAAACGTTTAGCATATTTTCTGGTAGGTTTGATTGGGTCAATCTTGTAGGTTGTTTCACCATCAAAAACCGTAACTAAAGAAGATAAACCTAGGTCTATCCCTGATATTTTTAGTTTTTCAATGGTTGTTGAGTCATCCATCTCAAACAAGATGGCAGCAAAATATTTATCTGTACTGGTTTTAGAAACAGTTACGGATTTAATCTTACCATTTATTACTTGAGAAATATTAGCTTTTACAACCCCTAATTTAGGTAGCTTAATTCCCTTATTTCTAATTGAACAACTTTCAGGATAACGGATTGATTGTTTTTTGTGCTTACTTTTAAATTTAGGGAATTTTGTTCTTTTTGAGAAGAAGTTCTTAAAAGCAGATTCTAAGTTTTTCAATGATTGCTGCAAGGTAGCGGCAGTAGCCTCAGCTAACCATTCAAAATCCAGTTGTTTCTTGAGTTGGGTAAGGTCTTTTGCCATGTCACAGTAGGTCATTCCTTTACCAGTCTCTAGGTACTGATTGTTAGTTTTATTTAAGTAGTAATTCCAAACAAAACGGACGCAACCAAAGTTTTTAGCTAAGGCTAGTTCCTGTTTTTTGTTTGGGTATATTCTCACTTTTAAAACATTTAACATCAGCCTGACCCCATCTGTGCTATCTTTTCAGTATAACACTTACCGCTTAAATATGTCAAGCTCATACATACCTTGAGAATCAAGCCTTTCCTTATTAGGAAACACTGTCGCGTTAGTTTAGATTCTGGGGGCAATTCATCTCCCGTTAATTTCTGGTATATTTTTAATTAAGGAGAAATTTAACGGGAGTCCTCTTGCTCCATTTAGATAGAGTAAGCTGGAAATAGCGTCGGTTTGCTGCTGATGAATTGGCTCAAACAAGGAAAATGGATCGCGGGAGGTTTCGGGCTAACTGTCTTATTGATGGGAACTATTAGCCTAGTTTCCTATCGCAATACCCTCGCCCTGCGTCAGCGCGCTGCTGAGGTGGAAGTTACCTACGAGATCATCGATAATCTCGCTAATCTTTACGCTAACATGGCGGTGGCCGAATCGGGAAGACGCGATTATATCAAAACTGGCAGCCCCAGTGAATTAGGCCGTCATCGTCGGGCGATCGCTTTGATGCAATCTAACTGGCAACTCCTAGCTAAACAATTAGAAAACGGCACGAATTTCGAGCGCGAAATGGTGACTCAGATCGGGGATTTAATGTATCGGCGAATTGCTCTATTTAATCAATCGATCGCCACCTATAAATCCGATCAATCCGATGATATTTCTCAAGATGCAATCACGGTTAAAAGTGTCGAAGTCCGGGATAAGTTTCAAAATCTTCTTACCTATTTACAAGCTAGTCAGAAAAGGAATTTAAGAAGTAGCATCGCTAGTTCTAGGGATAGTATTAGCGAAAATTCTCTGTTGGGTTTACTGGGAACTTTTACTAGCTTTGGGATTATTTGCGGAGTTTATTTTTTAGTTTTTTGGCAAGAGAAACGGCGACAAAAAAGTGAGGAAATTCACCGATTATTACTACAGGAAAAAGAACTTTCTGATCTAAAAATTCAGCTTTTTTCCATGATATCCCATGAGTTCCGAACTCCTTTAACCGTTATTCTTTCCGCCTCGCAGTTATTAGAAAATGGTTTAAAAGATGCAGAACAGTCGAGCAGAAAAAATCTATATAGAATCCAGTCTTCTGTCAAGCTAATGAATCAATTTTTGACAGATATTTTGATTTTAACTAGGGCAGAATCTGGCAATCTAAGTTGTCAACTAGAGCCGCTCGATATTGAAGCTTTTTGTTTAAATTTAGTCGAGGATTTTCAATTTATCAATAAAAATAATACGCCGATTAAATTTGTCAGTCAGGGATTGATGATTCGTCCCTATCTAGATGAGAAACTGCTCTACTCGATTTTAAGTAATTTACTCTTAAATGCGATTAAATATTCCCCCACAGGAGCAGGGATTAGTTTGATTTTGGGGAAAGATAGCGATCGCATTGTTTTTCAAGTCCGGGATCACGGTATCGGCATTGCCGAGGAAGATAGAGGTAAGATCTATGAACCCTTTTATCGGGGTCAGAATGTGGAAAATATTATCGGCACGGGATTGGGGTTAGCAGTGGTTAAAAAATGCGTCGAACTCCACCGTGGCGAAATCGCCCTAGATAGCCAAGTGGATAAGGGAACAAGCTTTACCGTCAAACTGCCCATTTCACCCTAGTTCCAGCTTGAGCGGCCCAAAGATTACAAAATGTAACTTTCTTTCTTCCGAAACAGGACGAAAGCAACGAAGAATTTTTAAGTAAGTAGTTATAATTAAATTGAAGATAGATTTTGGGTTCGATCCCCCCTGCCCCCCTTAATAAGGGGGGTGCCGATCCCCCCTTAATCCCCCCTTGATAAGGGGGGTGTCTGACAACTTTTAACACCTACCTACTTATCTTCTAGATTAATTGATCGCAAGATTCAATCTCGATCGACCCTAAAACCGCCACCAGTGCCTGATTGCGGCCCGAATTAGTCCAGAATCAACTCACTCGCGCTTGATGGCATCGCAACTTTTAGGCAAAAATAGGGCTTTTACCGTCAAAAAAGCCTATATTTTGGCTATTTACCCCCCGGGTTGACCCCTGATTTTTGCAGCCGGTTGACTCTCCTGGGGAACTGGTCACGGTTTCCTGATAGGATAAGGTGACTTGGGATTAACTTATGGTGTTGAAAATATGTCTCTAAAACCTTACATTTCTCGCTTATTAGCTTTGGTTCTTGTCCTGGTCATCGGATTGATGGGTTGTTCCAGTAGTTCGGGGTTAACCGGCAATTACGGACAGGATACCCTAACGGTGATTGAAACTTTAACCACAGCCCTTGATTTAGTCAAAGATGACCCGAATAAAGCGGCAGTTGAGTCGCAAGCAAAGGAACAAATCAACGATTACATCTCCCTCTACCGACGAGATAAAAAATCCGGGGGTTTGCGTTCTTTCACTACTATGCAAACAGCCTTAAACTCTCTAGCTGGTTATTATACCGCCTACGGTTCCCGTCCCATCCCCGACAAACTCAAACAACGTTTAAAACAAGAATTTAAACAGGTGCAATTCTCTCTCCAGAAAGGAATTTAGATACAGATTAGGGGTTGGGTGTTAGGGTTTTGGGGGGTTAGGGTTTTGGGGTATTAGTTGAAATCGCTCCATCTCCCCACTCCCCCATCTCCCCACTCCCCCACTCCCCAATTCATAATTCATAATTCATAATTCATAATTCTCCCACACCCCACTCCTGCAAAATCAGACCAAATCCGGTTAGACTAGAAATACAAAGCGTATTATAAAAAACTACAAAATTGATTCAAGACGAAACCCTAGAATTATTGGAATGGCCGCGGCTATGTCAACACCTAGCTACTTTTGCAGCGACTAAACTAGGTGCGATCGCGATTCGTCAATTGCCATTACCAGAAAGCAAAGAGGAAAGTTTAAACCTACTCTGCCAAACCAAAGAAGTTTATAGCTTAGAACAAAAATTAGATAGTCGTCTTTCCTTTGATGGGATTAGCGACATCGGTGATGCCCTAGAAAGGGCGCATCTGGGGGGTTTATTATCGGGACAGGAACTTTTAAATATTGCCACGACTTTAGCGGGAGTGCGACGTTTACGCCGTTTAATTGACGAACAAGAAGATATACCGGTTTTAAAAGAGTTAGTAGCCGAAATTCGCACCTATCCAGAGATAGAACAGGAAATACACCGTTGTATCGATGAAGATGGCCGGATATCTGATCGCGCTAGTCCCCAATTACGCGAAATTCGGGGACAAATGAAGGTGATTAGAGAGCGAATTTACCGAAAATTACAGGATATCATGCAAAAACAGGGCGGTGCTATCCAAGAAGCAGTGATTACCCAAAGAAGCGAGCGCTGGGTGATTCCCGTCAAAGCATCGCAAAAAGAGCAAATACCGGGGATAATTCACGATACTTCCAGCACAGGGGCGACTTTTTACATTGAACCTCACTCTATCGTTGACCAAGGCAATCAACTGCGGCAATATCGTCGTCTGGAACAAATCGAAGAAGAAAAAATCCTGCGGCAGTTAAGTAATCTGATCGCCGAAGCCTTTGAGGATTTAGAATATTTACTAGCGATCGCTACTAGGCTCGATCTGGCCACCGCTAGGGCCCGTTACAGTTTATGGTTAGAGGGTAATCCCCCCCGCTTTATCGATGGTTCGGAAACGATTACTTTACGGAATTTGCGTCATCCTTTGCTCTGGTGGCAAAAACACCACGAACAGGGGGGGGAGGTCGTACCAATAAATGTGCAGATTAGCCCAGAAATTCGCGTTGTTGCCATCACCGGACCAAATACCGGCGGAAAAACCGTTACTTTAAAAACCCTCGGATTAGCGGCTTTAATGGCGAAAGCGGGCCTGTTTATTCCAGCGCGGGAACCGGTAGAGATACCCTGGTTCGATCAGGTTTTAGCCGATATCGGGGATGAACAGTCTTTACAACAGAGTTTATCGACTTTTTCGGGTCACATTCGCCGGATTGTCCGCATTTTAGCGGCTTTAAATTCTCGTTCCTTGGTTTTACTCGATGAGGTGGGAGCAGGTACGGATCCGGCCGAGGGAAGTCCTTTAGCGATCGCTATTTTACAATACCTCGCCGATCATAGTTTACTGACGGTGGCTACCACTCACTACGGGGAATTAAAAGCGTTAAAGTATCGAGATTCTCGCTTTGAAAATGCCTCGGTAGAGTTTGATGATCGCACTCTTTCCCCCACTTATCGACTATTATGGGGCATTCCGGGCCGTTCTAATGCTTTAACTATTGCCCAGCGTTTGGGATTAAGTGCCGAAATTGTGGCCGAAGCGAGAAATCATCTGGGGGGGTTATCGGAGGAGATAAATCAAGTAATTGCTGGTTTGGAAGCGCAAAGACGGGAACAGGAGTCAAAAGCTCAAGAAGCTAGTCAATTACTCCAACAAACGGAGAAATTTTATACAGAAGTGTCCACGCGGGCTAATTCTCTACAGGAGAGAGAGCGAGAATTAAAGCGTTATCAGGAGCAGGAGATACAAAAAGCTTTATTATCGGCAAAAGCAGAGATTAATGAGGTTATTCGCCGATTGCAAGCGGGAACAAAAACCGGTAGGGATGCTCAAAAAGCCACAGAGGAGTTAACTGCGATCGCAGAAAGGTTATTACCAAAAACGGAAAAAACTAAGGTTAATTATCGTCCGCAAGTGGGGGAAAGGGTACGCTTGCCCAATTTGGGACAAACTGCCGAAGTTTTAGCAATTTCACCAGAATCAGAGGAGATTTCCCTGCGTTTCGGTATGATGAAGATGACCTTACCCTTAGACCAGATTGAGTCTTTGGATGGTCAAAAAGTGGAAACTGTGCCAAAACCTGCCAAAAATTTGCCCCAAACTCCCGCAAAACCCCAGGAGACTCCTTTAATTCGTACTTCTAATAATACCGTCGATATTCGCGGTTCCAGGGTGGCAGAGTCAGAAACGGATATCGAACAGGCGATCACCCGCGCCACCCCATCGGGCATATTATGGATTATTCACGGTAAAGGTACGGGGAAATTGCGTCAAGGTGTTCACGATTTTTTATCCCGTCATCCCCAGGTAAAACGCTTTCAATTAGCACCCCAAAATGAGGGCGGTTCGGGGGTAACTATCGCTTATTTAACTTAGGGTTGGCCGAAAAGGTTTTTTGTCGGGTTAGAAGCCAGGAGATAGGGTGATAGGGTGATGGGGTTTTAGGGTTTTAGGGTTTTAGTTGAAATTCCCCACTTCCCCACTTCCCCACTTCATAATTCATAATTCATAATTCATAATTCATACTTTGTGGTTTTTGTCAAAAAAACTTTTTTTTTGCAATAAAACTACACAAAAAAAAGATCATCGTTGTGGGTGAAATTGACTGATTTACCCGTCTTAATTAGGATCACCTTCTAGGTGTGGCAAAGGTTTCAGCCATTGCCGCCCAAAAAAGCACAGAATAGGCCACTATGAAATTCTATCAAATCGCTGTAACCATTACAACATCGTTGTTAAATAAAAATCTTTCTCAATTAATTCTTAAGAATTTATAAATATTGCGGAATGTTAATTTAAATATTCTCAAGTTTTTGGAGTCAATCAATAATTTTTGCTTATCTTTAGCCAACAATGGGTTAGGAGTCAGGAGTCAGGAGTCAGGAGTCAGGAGTCAGGAGTCAGGAGACTTTTTTTATCCCACTTCATAATTCATAATTCATAATTCATAATTCCCAAGAAGATTATTTTCTAGAGAATAAAACGTAAAAACAGGGAATAATAAACAGAGTTAACAGAGTTGCTAAAGACAAACCCGAAAAAACGACAATTCCTAAAGGTTGCAGGAATTCTCCCCCCTCTCCCAATCCTAAAGCGAGGGGAAATAAACCTAAAACCGTGGTCACGGTAGTCATTAAAATCGGTCGTAAACGTTGGGGAGCGGCCTTTAAAATGGCTTGTAGTCGAGTAAAACCGAATTCTTGCCGCAATTGATTGGCTAATTCCACCATAATAATCCCGTTATTAACCACAATCCCCACCAATAAAACCACCCCGACGATGACAATGGCATTAATCGGGGTTTTGGTCAAATATAGTCCAAAAATTCCCCCCGCTAGGGCCAAAGGAACGGTTAACATAATCACCAAAGGGTCTATAAGCGAGTTATACTGCACGGCCATGACCACAAAGACTAAAAATACCGATAAACCCGCTAATAAACCCAAAGAACCCTGAATTTCTTGATTAGACGTGGCAGCAGCACTGGGTAAAATGCTGACACCATCGGGTAAGGGAGTAGCGTTTAAAACCGATTGTACCCCCGCAAGTGCGTCACTTAATTTCGCTCCCTCGACCAAACTGCCGATAATAATAAAAACTTGACGCTGATTAATTCTCTGGATGACCGCCGGGGTTTTTCCCGCTTCAATCCTGGCGATATCTGCTAATTTTAAGTCTTCTTGTCTATTGACAAAAATAGGTATTTGTGAGATGTCACTAATTTTTTGCCGCGAGTTGGGGTCCAATTGCACTCGGATATCGATTAATCTTTCTCCCCGTTGCAGTTGGGTGGGGATCGATCCTTGAATAGCGGTCCGTAGCGTTTGTCCCACTTCCAGGGTACTCAATCCCAAACTATTTAAGCGAGTCCAATCGGGTTTAATCTGGATTTCTGGTTGTCTGGGGTCAGCATCGGGACGAAAACGCGCACTAGGGACTTTTTCATCGAGAATACTGAGGATTTCTTCACCAGCTTGCTCTAAAGTGTTCCCATCGAGTCCCTGTAACATCACATCCACATCGGCACCAACGGAGGGAGAGTTATTAAGAATAATACCGCGCACTTGACCGGGGGTGAGACGCAAACGCACGTTAACGAGGTTTAATTGCTCTAGTGCTTTGCTCATGCGTTCGATATAGGCTTCTGTATTAGTGCCTTTTTTGAGACTAATCGTACTAGAAGCACGCAAAATATTTTCATTGGTAGTTGTGCCAAAAAGAGAACCGCCACTGGTAGTAAAAACATACTCAGTTTCCGGTTGTGATAATAAAATCTTTTCCACTTCCCGCATCACCTGACGGTTAGTATTTAAATTGGTACCAGGAGGAAATTGAGCAAAAACGTTCACCTGTCCGGTTTGAATACGACTAAAGACTTCCTGGGGGATATATTGCCAGAGATAGAAACTACTTCCCCCTAAAATTAAAAAGGCCAGCAGGATAACAGGTATTCTGTAGTGGATGATTTTAGCTAAAAAACGACCGTAGAGGATGGTTAAACCTTCTAGACGTTGACTAAAGACTCTTAAGAGCCAAAACCGATGAATACCACGGTCAACCTGCATATTTAACAAACGACTGGCCAACATGGGAACAACGGTTAACGCACACAGCAGAGAAGCAGCCACAGCAAAACTGATAGTGAGGATAATCTCGTTAAACAGTAGGGAAATAAAACCACCCAGTAGTAGAAATGGCAGGATAGAGACGAGATTAGTCGCAGTGGAGGCCACTAAAGCAGATTCTACCTCTTGGCTGCTATTCCGGGCAATTTCTAAAAAATCTCGCTTATTTTGGTTTTGATTAACTTTGAGGGCAATATTTTCCAGCATGACAATGGAATTATCCACCACGATGCCCACCCCTAGGGCCAATCCTCCCAAACTAAACACATTTATCGATAACCCAAATAACTTCATACAGATGATTGCGACGAGGGTAGAAAGAGGAATCGCTAGGGTAATGATAAAAGTCTGTCGCAGGGAACCGAGAAAGACGAATACAGTCAATCCTGCTAGAATTGTCCCCGCTAGTCCCGAAGAAACCACGTTATTGACTGCGTTTTGGATAAATACAGACTCATCGGTAGTGGGGACGACTTGCATTCCCCCGGTCATTAACCCGGATTTTTTTAATTCTGTAATGCGTTTTTTGACCCCTTCTACCACAGCAATCGTGTTCGCATTCGGTTGTTTTTGGACGCTAACCCTGACGGCATTTTTTCCATTTAGGGTGACAAAAATTCTTTGTTCTTCTGTCCCATCGATAACTCTGGCCACATCCCGCAGATAGATTTTTTCTTCGGGATTATTACTATCGGTTAGTGCTAAATCTTGAATGTCCGCTACGTTTTTAAATTTCCCCACCGCACGGGTTAAAGGTTCCCCAGTTTCTCCCTCTAGTCGGCCACCAGAGATGTCCTGATTGCGTCTTTTTAGGGTGTCTAAAACCTGATTTAATCCCACTCCTAAAAATTGTAATCGCTGCAGGTCAATATTAACTTGAATTTCTTCTCTAACTCCCCCAATCACGTCCACCACTGCCACTCCTTCCACAAATCCTAATTCTCTCCCTAATTCTTCATCGGCAAATAATCTTAAATCTTTTAGGGGTAGGGTATCAGAAACGACAGCGAATTCATAGACGGGTAAACGAGAGGGTTCAAATTTATTTAAGCGCGGTTCTTCAATAATATCGGGTAAATTTTGTCGGACACGATTAAAACTTTCGGTAGCTTCATTTAAAGCGACATTTAAGTCTCCCCCCGGTTGAAAAAATAAATCTACTCGCATCCTCCCCTCGCGAGTTTCTGAATAAACTTGCACTACTCCCTCGGTGGCACTCATTCCTTCTTCTAGGGGTTTAGTTACTTCTTCGAGAATAACTTCCGGGGAAACTCCCGGGACATTCATCCTTAAACTAATGCGGGGATAAGTGATAGAAGGAAGCAAGTCCACTTCTAAACGATTTAGAAAAAAAAGACCGATGATGATAACTGCTATAGTTAACGTCAATACTCCTATGTGACGACGAATTGATAGACCGCTTAGGGAGATGTTTTCTAACATGATTACCTATGGGGGAGAGTGAGGAGACAGGAGACAGGAGTTAGGAGTTAGGAGTCAGGAGATTATTTTTATCTATTCTTCCCACTTCATAATTCATAATTCATAATTACCACTGATAACTGATTAATTGTGCATAACTCGACCGAAACTCCATAATTTTTGATAATAATGACGACTGACGCTATCTTTATCATCGGTGAGGAGATTTATAGCGATACCATTGTTACCTGTTTCTTTGCCTGAACTGTGGATATATTGATTATTCCCTAGATATAAAGCCACATGATTAACTCTTTTATCACCAAAAAAAATTAAATCTCCTGGGAGTAATTCCTCTCGGTTTATTTTTTGACAAAAAGCCTCCTGTTGATAGGAATCCCTCGGCAACCAAATGTCAAAGCTGGCAAAAGCGGCCTGGATTAATCCTGAACAATCGTAATTAGGTGCAAGGGTTCCACCCCAGAGATAATGATTGGTACGGTTCCTTGCTTCCTGAGTAAAAGAGATAATCTCAGGAATATGTTTTTCTATGTCTGAACGAGTTAGAGGAATTTTTTGATAAGCTGTGGTGGCCACCGCAATTGCATCTAAATCTTCTCCGCATAACCAAGCTAAATAATTATCTTCCCTTAGCTGAATTGGTAATCCTTTTTCGGTAATTTCTAGGGAAATAAATTTTAATTTTCTTCCCTGTTGTGCTTGGGTAGCTAACTCTTGACAACTGGGAGAATTGTAGAGATTTAAGTCTCTTTTACAGAGATATTCTTGGGTGGATGATGGGGTAAGAGAGATGATTTTCATAAAAAATATATCGGAATTATATTGACACAAAAAACTGCCAGACTAGCCAAAAGCGAAGGTATAAAAACAACGAGAATAACCTTAATTCTGTAATCTTCAAGTTTCCACCTCTCTTAATTCTTGGCCACAGAGATAATCTATAACTGAACTGAATCCCTGAAAAATTATTAAACCTCTTGCCTAATTAACTTTTCACGGTTCAAGAACGGACAAAATAAGGATTAAATTGCCTAAAATCTGTAAATAGAGCATTCAATCGCTTATTATTGATTCTCAATTCTCCTGACTCCTGACGACCGACTCCTGAATACTGACTACCGACTCCTAACCCTAACAACAATTTTTGATTTTTACCACAGGTCGATAATAGCCAGTTCCTTAACAATATGTTACAATAACCGGCGAGGGGGGAGTGACCGATATCTGGAACTTTTGGGCTAGAGATAGATTCTATCGATCAGCAGTCACCTCCTAAGTAAGCCCTTAATTCAGATGTTGAGGTTAGTCCATGGCCAATGTTTCCGGGCGGTTTGAAAAGCAAGAATACAGCCAAAACTCAGAAAATACCGTCACGGTGGTCAGTTCAGTCATGTCCGGTTTAAAAAAAGCATCTCCCCTGCAAAAGGGCTTATTTTGGGGAATAACCCTCAGTTTTACCGCCCTAGTTTCCGCCACTGTTGGGGCTGCCGTCGCTTTAATTAGTCCCTTACCCGCACCAATTGGGGCCATCTTCCAAAAAACGGCTTTTCCTACCCAAACAGACATCCTTGAGGCCCAAGCTTGGAATAGCCTAATCAATCAGCAGCTTTCTCGTCCTGTTAATATTTTAGTTATGGGCATCGATCGAGTTTTAGATGCCAAAAACAGCGACGATCTATTTAAAGGTCGCAGCGACACCATGCTCCTAGTGCGCTTCGATCCTAGTGATAAAACCGTGAGAATGCTGTCTATCCCTCGCGATAGCCGCGTCAGAATCCCCGGCCACGGTTTCACTAAAATCAACGATGCTAACGTTCACGGCGGACCGACTCTAGCGGCAGAAGTGGTCACTAATACTTTAGGGGATGTCACCATCGATCGCTATGTGCGGGTAACTACCGATGCCTTTAAGGAATTAGTCGATTTAGTCGGGGGTGTAGAAGTTTATGTACCCGAACGAATGTATCATAAAGATGTCACCCAAAAATTAGAAATTGATTTACAAGAGGGTTGGCAAAATCTCAACGGCGACCAAGCCGAACAATTTGCCCGTTTTCGTAACCCGCAATACGGCGATATTGGTCGCGTACAAAGACAACAAATTTTATTAAAAGCACTACAACAAAAGATTTTTAGTCCGACAATTCTCCCCAGTCTCCCGAAAGCAGTACAGGTTTTACAACAATATATCGATACGAACTTAAGCGTCGAGGAAATGCTGGCTATCGCTAATTTTGGCCGGGAAATTAAACAGGATGACCTAAGAATGATCCTACTCCCCGGCCGGTTTAATAGCCTTGAGGAATACGATGGTCGCAGTTATTGGATTTTGAACCGTCGCGAAATTAGAACCATTGTGGCTAATAATTTTACCGATAACTACGCGGGGGGAGAAACCTCCGTTTATAATCTGCGGATTGCCATTCAAAATGCCACCCATACCAAAGGTTTAGCCCGTCGTACTCGTAATTATCTGGCCAAACAGGGCTACACAAATGTTTATATTAGCGATGACGCCTCCCAAAAGCTAGAAACCACGGCAATTATTGCCCAAAAAGGTGATATTCAGTCCGCTAACCTCTTGAAAAATCAATTGGGAATCGGTAAAGTAGAATCATCCTCCACTGGTGCTTTAGACTCAGACCTAACCATTCGGGTGGGTGATGATGTGGCCCAGTTTCTCGACGCTCAACAGTAACAATGTTGAAAAATTTTTTCAGTCTGGTTTTAATTATTTTGCTGGCGATTCTTTGGCTACTTTTCGCAGCCCGTCCGGCAGCTTTAGCCCAAGATAAAACGATTAACTATAGTTTTGCCCAGCTGCAAGATCGGGATTTTTCCCATCAGGATTTGCGCGGAGGAGTTTTTGCCGCTGCCGCAATGCGGGGAGCTAACCTAGAAGGGGCCGATTTATCCTATAGTATTCTCACCGAGGCTGTCCTCTTAAAAGCTAACTTAAAAGGGGCCGATTTAACCGCCTCTTTGGTAGATAGAGTTACCCTCGATTTTGCCGATTTAACCAATACTATTTTTACCGATGCGATCGCTACTCGCAGCCGTTTTTATGACACAATTATTACCGGGGCCGATTTCACTAACGCGGTGATTGATAACTATCAGGTCAAGTTAATGTGTGAACGGGCCGATGGCATTAATCCCGTCACGGGAGTGGCCACCAGAGATAGTTTAGGCTGTAATTAGGGTTTGCTGAATAAATCTAAAAACCTTGTTGGGTAATAATTTTAGACTTTTTATCAATCAAAAAGTACCAGATCTGGGAGTGATCGGGGGGAAAATTCTGGGACTTTTTCCCTGAAAATTAGGTAATTGACCCCCTCAAAACCCCACACCCCACACCCCACACCCCACACCCTGTCCCCACGAAAAACTTTTTGCCGCAAACCCTAATTAGCAATTCCGGGCAGATTCTAGCTGACTGCTCAAAAATAGCTTACCCCCTACACCCCGGCTATCTCGATCGAGACAGTAGGGATGTAGAATGAAAATACTGAGCGAGGCTAGAGAAAGGAGAGAGACTCTTGATAATCGTCATCGATAACTATGATAGTTTTACCTACAATTTAGTCCAGTATTTGGGAGAATTAGCCTCCGAGTTTCCGATCGCCTTGCCGATCGAGGTCTATCGTAATGATAAAATCGATCTGGCCACGATCGAACAAATGCGGCCGGATGGGATTGTCATTTCCCCAGGTCCTGGTCGTCCAGTCGATGCGGGCATATCTCTGGAATTAATCGCCAAATTTGGACCCCATTTGCCGATTTTGGGGGTCTGTCTGGGTCATCAAAGTATCGGTCAGGTATTCGGAGGGGATGTGGTCCGGGCCCCGGTCTTGATGCACGGCAAAACTTCGCCAATCTATCACAACAGTGAAGGGGTATTTCAAGGCTTAGAAAATCCTTTTACTGCCACCCGTTACCATAGTTTAGTGATCGAGCGCTCCACCATGCCGGATAATTTAGAGATCACGGCCTGGGTGGAAGATGGCACGGTCATGGGAGTCCGTCATCGGGATTACCCCCACATTCAAGGAGTACAATTCCATCCCGAAAGTATTTTAACCACTGCCGGCAAGGAACTTTTAAGAAACTTTCTCCGATCCCTCTAGTGTTTCCTAATCCCCAACCCCTGAAATTAACCTTAACTTGATTAATTCTGCATCTACATTTATGAAAAGGCGAGATTTTATCTTATCGGTGGGGACAAGTTTCTTAACCGTGGCAGTAGGCTCAGTTTTAGCGGAAACTAAACCGAAACCAACTAACCCCACTTCCCCCCAAAAACCCGATAATTCCCTCTTAGTTCAATGGTTGGGTCATAGTTGCTTTTTATTCACCGGAGGAGGACAAAGAGTCCTAGTTAATCCCTTCCGGGCCATTGGTTGTACGGCGGGTTTTCCTTTGCCAAAAGTAGAAGCAGATATCGTTTTAATTAGTAGTCAACTCTGGGATGAAGGGGCCGCCGAGGGTTTACCAGGTAATCCGAAAATTTTGTTTGATCCGGGGGCCTATGATCTGGGTAAATTAAAATTCCAGGGCATTAGTATCGCCCATGATCGCATGGGTGGGCAACGTTTCGGCATGAATGTGGCCTGGCGTTGGACTCAAGCCGGGATCAGTATTGTCCATTTAGGGGGGGCAGCAGCCCCAATCGAATTAGAACAAAGAATTCTCCTAGGTTCGCCGGATTTAGCTTTTATTCCCGTGGGAGGGGGTCCAAAAAATTATAATCCCCAAGAAGCAAAACAGGCGATCGAAGTTTTACAACCGCGAATTGCTGTCCCGACGCAATACTTTACCAGTGCCGCCGATAAAAAGGCCTGTGAATTGGTGTCTGTAGATGAGTTTCTCAAGTTGGTCAAGGATAAAAATATCCGTTTAATCGAGGACAATAAATTACGGATTCGTGCCGCCGATTTACCGAAAAAAGGGACTCTAATTCGCGTGTTTGACTACCGCAAGCTGTTACAGAAATCCTAATTTTTAGGAGCCAATGACCTAGTACTGCTGTAGATCATCTCCTAGTTATCTAAAAATTGCTTTAACAATCTTATTAAAAATGTTTTTGCTGAAAGAATCTCGCTCTTTTTTTAGACAGGGATGGACAATTGCAGTTTTACTAATTGCCCTGCTTGTTTCCCTGCCGATTTTATCGGTTGCCAGTAGTTTATTAACTAATTCTAGTCAAGTCTGGCAACATCTGATCGAAACTGTTCTCTGGGATTATCTAGTTAATTCTTTTTGGTTGATGTGCGGGGTGGGCAGCGGCGTTTTAATCATCGGTGTCGGCACCGCTTGGTTAACAACGATGTGTCAATTTCCCGGTCGTCAACAATTTCAATGGTTATTATTACTACCCCTTGCCGCTCCCGCCTATCTCTTGGCCTATACTTATACCAATATGATGGACTATTTTGGTCCGGTGCAGACGTTCTTAAGAAGTGTTTTTGCTTGGGATAGTGTCGAGGATTATTGGTTTCCTAATATCCGTTCTCTCTGGGGTGGGATTCTGATGTTAATACTGGTGCTTTATCCCTACGTTTATCTGTTAGCAAGGGTCGGTTTTTTAGAACAATCTGTCTGCACGGTGGAGGCAAGTCGCTCCTTGGGATGTAATCCTTGGCGCGGTTTTTTTACTGTCGCTTTACCCCTAGCAAGACCGGCAATTATGGCGGGATTAGCCCTAGCTTTAATGGAAACTCTGAACGATTTTGGTACGGTGCAGTATTTCGGCATTAATGCTTTTACCACGGGTATTTATAATACTTGGTTCGGTATGGGCGATCGCATAGCAGCGGGACAATTATCCACAGTTTTAATGGTATTTATCCTCGTTTTAGTTTTCCTTGAACAATCCTCCCGTCGTCAAGCTCGTTACTATGAAATGACCAATCGTTTCCAGTCACCGACTAAGTACGAACTAGGATTTGTTCGCAGTTTTTTGGCAATAATCTCCTGTTTTTTACCAGTATTTCTTGGGTTTATTGCCCCCGCTTTCTATCTGTCCTATCTAGCCTTTAATCATGCCCAAGAAACTTTTAATAATGACTTTTTTAGTTTATCGGTAAACAGTTTTTTTCTGGCTAGTTTAAGCGCAATTATTGCGGTAGTTTTAGCTTTAATTCTCGCCTACGGGGAAAGACTTAATCCGAATAAAACTCTTAAGCTTTCTGTGCGGATTGCGGCCGCTGGTTACGCTATCCCCGGCATTGTTATCGCGGTGGGGGTTTTAATTCCTCTCGGCAAATTAGATAACTTTTTCAATCAAGTATTAAATATCAATTTAATTCTGAGCGGCACGATTTTCTGTCTGATTTTTGCCTATATTGTCCGGTTTTTAGCCGTAGCTTTTTCCACGTTAGAATCGAGTTTAAGTAAAATTAAACCTAGTTTAGATGATGCTTCCCGCAGCCTTGGCTATGGCACTGGTGCCACTTTAATTAAAGTGCATATTCCTCTTTTGTCGGGGGGATTATTGACGGCGGCTATGTTAGTTTTTGTCGATGTGATGAAGGAATTACCGGCTACTTTGGTGTTAAGACCTTTTAATTTTGATACCCTAGCGGTGCGCGTTTATCAATACGCCAGTGATGAACGTTTGGTGGAAGCGGCGGCCCCGGCCCTAGCCATTGTCCTAGTGGGATTAATTCCGGTAATTTTTTTGAGTTGGCAAATTTCCCGACGGGCGATCGATTAAAGTGGTGGTCGATTCCTAGACCAGTTGGCGATCGGCCAGCAGCTTAGTTCTATAGTCTAGTACAAAATAATGTTACAGTTCTTGACAAAACTACTAGAGAGAGGGGGTCTCAGTGATAGGATTCCCTAAAACCCCTTTTCTTTATTTTTGTAGAGAGAACAAAATCCTATGACAGAACTTTCTGGAAAAGCTCCTAAGTTCGGTGGCAGCACGGGCGGTTTACTCACCAAAGCCGATCTGGAAGAAAAATACGCCATCACCTGGACAAGCAGCAAAGAACAAGTCTTTGAAATGCCCACCGGTGGCGCCGCTATCATGAACGAAGGCGAAAATCTCCTCTATTTGGCCCGCAAAGAACACGCGCTCGCTCTTGGTACCCAATTCCGGACGAAATTCAAACCCAAAATCGAAGATTACAAAATCTATCGGATTTACCCCAGTGGTGAAGTGCAGTATCTCCACCCCGCTGATGGTGTCTTCCCCGAAAAAGTTAACGCTGGTCGTGAATTTTTCGGCAAAAAAGACCGCAATATCGGCAAAAACCCCGAACCGGCGACAATTAAGTTCTCTGGTGTCACTCCCTACGAAGCATAAATAAACCCTAAAATCGAGAGTGGGGAGTTAGATTTAGAAGCTATTTGGCCCTAAGATTTAACTTCTGACTCTCGATTTCTCTGATCGCAATCAATTGCTAGTTAGGGTTTGCGGCAATTTTCGTAAAGTCAGGAGTCAGGAGTCGGGGTGGTCACTGCGTGCGCTTTGCGGCGGGTTTTGGGGTGTTAGGGTGATGAGACAACTTCCCCATTCCCCCACTTCCCCACTTCCCCACTTCCCCATTCCCCCACTTCCCCACTTCCCTACTCCCCCACTCCTTCATAATTCATAATTTATAATTCATAATTCATAATTCCTTCCGTTTCCTGAACCATCAAAATATGATCTTCCCCGACTTCGATCGCTTTCGTGAACTGGCTGGCCAAGGTAACTTTATTCCTGTCTATCAAGAATGGGTCGCTGACCTAGAAACACCGGTTTCGGCCTGGTATAAAATTTGTGCCGATCAAGCCTACAATTTTTTATTAGAGTCGGTGGAAGGGGGCGAAACCTTGGGACGCTACAGCTTTTTAGGAGGCGATCCCGTCTGGGTATTGGAAGCGCGGGGAAACACCACCACCCAAACTTTTCGTGATGGTTCTCAAGAGATTTTTTCGGGGGATCCTTTCGAGATTTTAAGCCAATGTTTAGCCCCGATTGTGCCGGTTAAATTGCCGCAATTACCCGCCGGAATAGGGGGTTTATTTGGTTTTTGGGGTTATGAATTAATTAATTGGATTGAACCGCGAGTGCCTATTTATACCGCTACGGATGCCGATCTACCGGATGGTATTTGGATGCAGGTGGATAATCTAATTATTTTCGATCAAGTTAAACGGAAAATCTGGGCGATCTCTTATGCCGATATCCGGGGTGACAATCCCGATTTAGCAGCCGCTTATCAAGCGGCCTGCGATCGAGTGACACAGTTAGTTCTGAAGTTACGATTACCCCTACCAACTAATGCCAAAACTCTGGAATTATTACCAGTTGGTCAGGGGAAAGAATTAGTCTATGAAAGCAATACAACTCAGGAAAAATTCTGTCAAAATGTCCTAAAAGCCAAGGATTATATCAAAGCGGGGGATATTTTTCAGGTGGTTATTTCCCAGCGTTTAAATGCCAATTATCAGGGTAATCCTTTCGATTTATATCGTTCCCTGCGTCTGATTAATCCTTCTCCCTACATGGCTTTTTATAACTTTAAGGATTGGCAGATTATTGGCTCTAGTCCTGAAGTGATGGTTAAGGCAGAAAGGGACGAATTAGGTAAAATAAGGGCCACTGTCAGACCAATTGCTGGCACCCGTCGCCGGGGACAAAACTTCAGTGAAGACCAAGCTTTAGCCACGGATTTATTGCAAGATCCCAAAGAAATTGCCGAGCATATTATGTTAGTGGATTTGGGGAGAAATGATCTCGGCCGGGTGTGCGATCGAGGTACGGTCAAAGTGGATGAATTAATGATAATTGAACGTTATTCCCACGTTATGCACATTGTTAGTAATGTGGTGGGGGATTTAGCCACCAATAAAACTGCTTGGGATTTATTAAAAGCTTGTTTTCCGGCGGGAACCGTCAGTGGGGCCCCGAAAATTCGCGCCATGGAAATTATTCATGAATTAGAACCCTGTCGTCGCGGTCCCTATTCAGGGGTTTATGGTTACTACGATTTCGAGGGACAGTTAAATAGTGCCATCACGATTCGCACTATGATTGTTCGTCCCCAGGGTAATCAAAATTATCTGGTTTCTGTGCAAGCGGGAGCGGGGTTAGTAGCTGATTCTGAGCCGGAGAAAGAGTATGAAGAAACCCTCAACAAAGCCAGGGGTTTATTGGAGGCAATTCGCTGTTTAAGTTAGATTTTTTAGCCCAGGATCCTCCTTCTCTATTTAACCTCATGAGGAGGAAAAATATTTAATCGGTAGCTCTAGGGGAAACTCTGGTACTGACAGAGTATTTAACTTTATCTTTATCGGTATCTCCAGTAGTCAGATTTACCTCAGCGTTGGCATTCAAAATCACTTGACCACCACCCGCGCGAACACAGGTAAAAAAACCGTCCACATTGCCAAGGGCGGGGATTCGGGTAAAACCCGTGGGACAATTGGGGTTATTAGCAGCCGCTGCTAACATATCGGTGACGGGGGAATGTTGCCAAGGGGAAGTAATATCGTAGTTGCCATCTTCGTCCAAGTTTGGACCATAGCGCCACAAGACTCGCGGACCGGTCAAGCTATTTTCAGGTTCTTTGGTATAGTAAACGATCTGCTCTGCGAGCGTACCATCGAGATTGTTGGGGTCGGGAATTTGGAAAGCTAGAACTGCTCGCGCTCCTGTGGGTACTTGAGTACTCGTGATCGCAGCTTCAGAATCAGCGATAATTTTTGCCCGTCTCACTTCATCTGAAACAAACTCTAGAGTACGATTAAGATTATTTTGGATTTCAGTACCAGCATTAGCTCGATAGTCACTTCTGAGCAAGTTAATCACACCAATTCCCGCCACCGAGATGACAATCACCATCATCGCACTTGCCAGTAAAACTTCTGTTATCGTGAAACCCTCTTGTCGAACCAACCGGGCGGATTTTTTTGGTAAACGGCCTAGGTGATTGATGTAGCCTAAATAAGAACGCATAGCTTTAACCCGTGCCAATTTTTCTGTTCTGTACTCCCCTAAATATTTGACATTTATTGCAGTCACGCAGATTTTATTAAACTATCGGTCAGTCAAGTCAAAAGGTGTTTTCGGAAACCACTGAAAATTTACTACTACCTACTGCCTTGACAATTCCCCCAGAAAACTCCTGAACGAGACTGTTTTAACTTAATCAACTTCACCACTAAATACACGATAGACCGAGAAAATCTTCTAGATAGTGATTTCGGTGTTGCCAGAAAGTTGATTTTTTTCACAGCGATTATGGGAGTAAGCGGTTTTACAGGAAATTTCGTACACTTGTATTAGTATAATTGTTGACCCTGAAGGAGATAAGAAAGCCCAAGGACTGGTTACAATCAAGGATGAGTAATTTTTCGATCGATCTCATCTAAATAATCATGCGTCTCTTACACACCATGCTCCGGGTCAATAACTTGCAGGAATCTCTACAATTTTACTGCGATGTGCTAGGAATGAAGTTATTGCGCCAGAAAGACTATCCCAATGGTCAATTTACCCTCGCTTTCGTCGGTTATGGCGATGAGGCTAATCATGCTGTCATCGAACTGACTTATAATTGGGGAGTCGATCGCTATGAGGTCGGTAATGCTTACGGTCATATTGCCCTAGGCGTGGATGATATCTATAGCACCTGTGAGAAAATTAAAGCTCTTGGTGGCAATGTCACTAGGGAACCAGGCCCGATGAAACACGGTTCTACGGTGATTGCTTTCGTGGAAGATCCTAATGGCTACAAGATCGAGTTAATTCAACTAGGAACCCACGGGGCTGCCGTGGTTACGGCTTAATCAAAAACCTATGACTGTTGAAATTGAACGGAAGTTTCTGGTTAAAGGGGATCACTGGCGATCGCTGGCTGCGGGCAAGTTGTATCGTCAGGGATATATTCCTACCCAAGATGGATTGACAACCGTGCGGGTTCGTGTAGTTGGAGATCGGGGTTATTTAACCATTAAAGGCAAGACTGAGGGCATTAGTCGTCAGGAATTCGAGTATGTAATTCCCCTAGAAGATGCGGCTCTCATGTTAGAAAACCTCTGTAAAAAACCTTTAATTGAAAAGATTCGTCATCGCATTTCTTTGGATAATTTAACTTGGGAAGTTGATGAATTTTTGGGAGATAATCAAGGACTGATTATGGCTGAAATTGAGTTGGAACAAGAGGATCAAGTCATTACTATTCCCGATTGGATCGGCGAAGAAGTCACGGGAGATGCGCGATACTACAATAGCAATTTACAGAAATTTCCCTATAAAATGTGGTCATTGTAGTATGAATTTCCTCCCAGTTTAACTCTGGGTAGATACGGCTTTTTCTGCTTCGTTTAGCTTATTCGTTACCCGTCGGAGAACGCCATTAATAAAACGATAACCTTCATCATCAGAATAACGTTTGGCTAATTCGATCGCTTCATTAATTGCTACTTTTTGAGGTATATCGAGATAGAGCATTTCTGCCACGGCAATTTGCAGGATATCCCGATCGATTCTTGGTAAACGATGTAGTTGCCAATCCACTAAAGCACCGGTTAATTCCTGTTCGATTTCCGCACGACGACGATAGACTGTACCGATTAATTCTAGGGCATATTCCCGCACTTCGTACTGACTAGATAACTGGACAATTTCGGGAAAATCTATCACGGTTCCCAAACGATTAATGGCATTGTGGGTAAGAGAAATCGCTTCTTTTACCATAGTTTGAGCGCTTTTTATATTTGTTGCCTTAGTATCACTAGCGAGAATCCGTTCATTACCACGACTAATTTCAGCAGCGGCAGTTTCTAAGGTTTCTTGAATTTCGACGGTTAAGGTTCTAACTGCGACTAAAATTAAATCGTTTAAAGTTTGCTGTTCCAGGTTTTCAGGATTACCTTTAATCTGACTTAAACTCAAAAGGGCAAGTTCTCGAGCAATGCGACGGGGTTGTTGACGGGGAGGCATAGAAGTTTAGAAGTAGAGGAAAGAAAATTATACAACTTTATCGATCGCTATCTGGTTGGGTTAATTTTTCTCGGCGATCAATTTTTGACTAACTTCTATTCTAGCATAAAAGCTGCCAAGATTTAATTTTTCAAGTTTTAATTAGACAAAAGACCATATCTATCTTGAATCTCCCTTAATTTAGTCTCAGCTTCTTGAGCATTAATAGCTAATTGAGCAAACTCTAGAAAGCGTTTTAATTCCTTGCGTAATAAATTCCTTTCTACTTCCCAAGTTTCTCGATCTAAGGTAGGTGGCATAACGATCATATCAAATAAAGTGGCCTGTTTTTTATCAGGATGGGGGCGCAATATTCGCCCGCGACGCTGAATAAATTGTCGAGGATTACCACTACTAGCCAGAATGACTGCGTTTTGAATTGATGGTAGATCTACTCCCTCATCTAAACATCTAATTGCCACTAATCCTTGCAGATAACCCTCCTCAAATTGTTGGCGAATTTTTTCTCGTTCTTCTAGAGAAGTTTCTGCGGTGTAGGTAGCAACTCGATAACCTAATTGATTGCCCAATAAATGAGTAACTGCCTCTACCTGACGACGATAATTAGCCGTATAATTTTCTACATAACCATCCCCACAATAAAATAAAGTATGATCCGTATCTAAACGCTGTTGCATCAGTTGTTGTAAAGCCTGTAATTTATTACTTGCTGAACCGATTAATCGCGATCTTTGCATTAACAAAGCTGTTAAGTTTTCATTGCTATTTAAATTACTGTTTTTCTGTAAAATCCAGCCAATTTTCTGGGTCAATTTTGCATATAATAAAGCCTCATTATCGGTTAATTCAACCAAGACTGGATAATAAAAATAATTGACTAAAGCACCTTTACTAATAGCATCGGCTAGGGTAAATTCTGGCTGTAGAATTTGCCCAAAATAATCAAGAATAGCGTCGGTTCCTTCCTCATCAAAATATCTTTCAGGAGTGGCGGATAAAGCCAATCTTAGACCTAAAGAACGGGGTAATAATTCTTCTAATCGGGGGGAACCTAAATTATGGGCTTCATCACCAACGATTAAAGTTTTATCGGGAAAAAATTTTATTTGTGATTGAAAACCCTCGCTAATAAAAGTTGAGTTAGTAGTTAAAATAGTGACAAATTTTTGATTACCCGCTTGCACATTATATAATTCTGTGGATAGTTGACTTTGCCATGTATGGACACTTTCGTAGGCTAAAATCGGTTTAAGATTAAATTTTTCCGCTTCTCGTTGCCATTGATTGACTAGGTGACGATAGGGACAAATTACTAATAATACTTGCAGTTCTATCGCTTCGTAAAGTTCCATGGCAATAGCTAAAGCAGTAATAGTTTTACCGCTGCCGGTGGCCATTTTTAAAGTTCCTCGTCCCCGATTACGAAACCAACTGATAATCGCTGTATTTTGGTAGTCTCTCAATTCTAAATTGGGAGGAATCCTAGGAATACCAGAGGGATTAACTCGATAGAATCCTCGCAATTCAGCAACTTGCTTGATTTTGCGGGAACCCAGAAAATCCCTAGTTATTTTTTCCCAATCTATCCAGCAACTATTCATAGGACCTCTTGTAAAAATAAAAAATTGTTGTTAGGGTTAGGAGTCAGTAGTCAGGAGATTGTTTTTATTTATAGCGTTTCCTGTTCGCAAGAGGTTTATACTAAATCCTGTTTAAAAGGTATAGGATGGTGGGAAGTGGGAAGTGGGAGAAACAATCCATAGCTTGGCAGTTCATCACACTATTAAAAATAGTTTTTGTATAAGCTCAAAAGTAGCAAAAAGCCAAAAATCTAAAAGCTAAAGGTTGCTCCCTATATAATTGGGATGGACTAAAAAGACCATCCCACAGCTATCAAACCACTCTTAACTGTTATCCTAGAAACCTAGGCAAGGATTAGGATAATTTACTAGGTCGCTACTTCTTCTTTTTGGAGAGTATTTTGCCGAAGTTTTTCTTGATCTTGGCGACGTTTTTTAGCATAAAGTTGGATTGTCACTGCCATTAATACCACTAAAGCTACAATTAACCAAGTGGTCAAATCGAGGGGTAATTGATTCTTAAATACAGCCAAAAGGACAATAACTACCAATAACAGGGTTGGTGCTTCATTTAAGGCCCGAAATTGCTGTCCCGTCCAATTACATTCCCCTTTTTCTAGCTTCTTCATGATGCGACCACAGTAGAAATGATAGAGCAGTAAAAGAGCCACAAAGGATAATTTAATATGTAACCATCCCGATTTTAAAATTTCTGGTTCTGTGGAGATTAAACCGATCGCCATGGCCACGGTGACAATCATCCCAGGTGTGGTAATGATATTGTAGAGTCGCTTCTCCATGATCTCGTATTGCGCTTTCAGAATAGCTTGTGCGGGTTCGGTTTGTGTTGCTGCCTCCGCATGATAGACAAACAAACGTACTAAATAAAATAGTCCCGCAAACCAAACAACTACCCCAATCAGGTGAAATGCTTTAAACCAATAGTAAGCCATAGTCTATATTGTGATGTGAGTCCCGAATTAATTAGTCTAAGAGTTATCCATACTTTCCCAGACTATCCCTATACAAAAGTTTAGACGGAAAATAGGGATTGGGGGGAGTGGGAATTATGAATTATGAATTATGAATTATGAAGTGGGGTAGTGGGGTAGTGGGGAGTGGACAACCCTAGCTCCTGAATACTGACTCCTAACCCAATGTTGGACAAAGATAAGCAAAAACTATTGATTAACTCCACAAACTTGAGAATATTTAAATTAACATTCAGCAATATTTACAAATTCTTAAGAATTAATTGAGAAAGATTTTTATTTAACAACGATGTTATGCTAGTTACAGCGATTTTACTGAATTTCATAATGGGTTTTTCTGTGCTTTTTTGGGCAGCAACGGTTGAAACCCTTGCCACACCTAGAAGGTGATCCTAATCAAGACAGGTAAATGAGTCAATTTCACCCCCAACGATGATCTTTTTTTTGTGTAGTTTTATTGCAAAAAAAAAGTTTTTTTGACAAAAAGCACAAAGTATGAATTATGAATTATGAAGTGGGAAGAATAAATAAAAATAATCTCCTGACGACCGACTCCTTACTCGGAGAATACTGACGACCGATAGCTAATTATCTAAGAGCAAAGGTCGCAGAAAACCGCCATAATTCTCGTCATCTGTACCGATAAAGACTTCTACTTCACCTCTAGGAGATTCTCTGGTAGTCACCGCTTCCACTTTGGAGCCGTCGATTTCTGCAATTTTTTGGGGATTAGGGGCAAGAATTAGGCTATTATCGGCTGTAACTTGACCAATACGGTAAACAGCACTTCTAAACACTCCCGCATTATCTGGATCGTCAGCGGAAGCTATGTAGATATTACCTTGCTTATCTACGGCTAAATCGGAGATGGGGCGAATATTTTTACCACTACCAAAAGGACTCCGAAAAGTTACCGACTGAAATTCCCCGAATTTTAAGGGATTGAACGAGATATCCGTCCAGCGAATCTTTGTACTCTCTTGACTATCGGCCCGTTCTGCGTAGATAAATAGATAACGATCGCCTTGCCGACTAACAGCGATCGCCTCGACATTTTCCACCGGGATCGGCCAATTTATTTGCTCAACTATCTTGACTTTTTGCTGGTTGTATGCTGCTAAAAATAGTCTTTGAAAAGGTTTTTTCTCGCCACTTTCAGCCAACAAAAATAAATTAGTTTCTGGGATATGAGTAATACTTTCGAGATCGTTACTCAATCCCTCTGGATTTGGCCAATCTACCCTTAAAACCTGCCATAATAGCGGTTTTTCCTGCGTAGGTAGCTGTAAAAGACTCAGCCTTGCTTGAGATGGATCACTATTTTTGCCCCTATTTTTGGCATCGTGAACCCCTAGAAAAATATCCGCTTCCACCCAAGCTAAACCACTGATATCCGGAAGATAAGTCTCCAGTCGTCTCGATTGTTGAGCAAAAGAGACTTGCACGGCCGAAAAAAAGAAAACTAGGGCTAAAATCACCGAAAAAAAAGTTTTTAATCGGCTATTCTTGCTTAAAAATGCTCTATTCTCTAACACCTATTCCCTAGCTCCCAATATCACTGATTAACTCCTCCACCACCCGATTTAAACCGACGGAATGGGAAGCCTTGCACAAAATGCGATCGCCAGAAGCGATCACTTCCTTTAAACGATTAATTAAATCTGCGTGAGTTTGAAAACATTCACAAGCGACCCCAGTAGCGGACTCAGCAATAAACTTAGCTTCTGGGTCATCCACCAAGACAAACAAGCGATCTATGCCTAATTTTTGCACCCTCTCACCCACTTGGCGATGTAATTGCTCCGAAAAAGACCCTAACTCCTTCATCGTGCCTAAAACAGCAATATGACGCTGACCGGGGGTAGCTTTCAGTAAATCCAAGGCTGCTAACATTGATTCTAGACCTGCGTTATAGGTTTCATCGAGGAGTAGGATATCTGGCTCTAATTGGTAACGTTTGGCCCGACCACTGGGTAAATTAACCTTAATTCCCTCTTGCAAAGAAGTCCAATCGATGCCTAAAATTTTCGCTACAGCCAAGGCCGCCATAAAATTTAAAGCATGATGACGACCAGATAAAGGTAAGTTAAAATCTAGTCCATTGACTCGTAAAGTAGTTAAATCCAGTAATTCCCCGACTATATCGCCGCCAGAGAAGCCATAGGTAATTGTTTCCCCCTGCCATACCCGTTTAGCTGTTTCAGTAAGTAAAGGGTGATCGTAGTTAAGAACAGCTATACTACCAGAAGGAGACTCGGCCAATAACTCGCATTTCGCTTCTGCGATCGCCTTTTCCGACCCTAAACGACCGATGTGAGCGGTTCCCACATTAGTAATCACTGCGATCGTCGGTTGGGCGATTTGAGCGAGCAGGGCAATTTCTCCCCGTCCCCGCATTCCCATCTCGATTACGGCACTATCGTGAGTTTCGTCCAGTTCGAGGAGAGTTTTCGGCACTCCGATCTCATTGTTATAATTAGCCAGGGTTTTGTGTACCTTTCCCCGGGTTGCTAATACGGAGGCGATTAATTCTTTAGTCGTGGTTTTCCCCACCGATCCCGTAATAGCAATCACGGGTATAGTAAATTGATTCCGCCACCAATGGCCTAATTGCTGATAGGTTTCTAGGGTATTCTGGACTAGGAATACAGGAATATTACTAGAGGAATTTACCGAAACTGGCTGATCGACAATCAAGGTCGCCGCTCCTCTTTCGATAGCCATATCGATAAAATCATGACCATTAAAATTATCACCTTTTAAGGCTAAAAATGCTTGTCCTGACTCAATACTACGGCTATCAGTATTAATGCCAGATACTAACCTATCGGGACTAAAACTTATGTCAGCTTTATCTTGAAAGGATAATAATTGAGCTAGTTGATTGAGGGATAAATGACAGGGCATAGACAATAAAAATACTTAGAGTAAATTCCGAATAATCTAGAAGATAGATTGAGGGTTAAGGGGGACTTAGATCAGATAAAATCGATTTTTCTTGGCTCTCTCAATCAGATCTGGTGCCATGTAAGGACGCAACGTGGTCAGTGAGTTTATCGAACTGCTTGCGCCCATAATCTAATATTGTGAATATTTTTCAGCCAATGTCCGAGAGAGCCAACTCGATGGCGTAGAATGACCCAAAATAGGGACAGCCTAAGAAGGGAGCATCTACTATCTAATCACAATTGACTCCTTTACAGCAGTTATCTGATCACCTCCGTAGGACTAGGGCAAGGGTTTTGCTCAACAGGTGGGGAGCGGGGATTAAAAAGTTAAGTAATCTCAACTTCTAGCCAATGGCACCCCGGAACTGGGGGATAATTAAGCCATCGTCATTTAGGCTGCGTTTATCCGTGAAAATTATCGTTATCGGCAGTGGTGGTCGAGAACACGCCCTGGCTTGGAAACTGCTGCAATCACCCGAAGTTGAACAAGTGTTCTGCATTCCGGGTAATGGGGGAACGGCAATTTTACCTCAATGTGAAAATATCCCGATAACAATGGAGGATTTTGCCGAAATTAGTCGCTTTGCCCGGGAAAATAGCGTCGATTTGGTGGTTGTCGGTCCAGAATATCCCCTCTCCCTCGGCATT
This sequence comes from Microcystis sp. 0824, assembly GCF_003112475.1. NCBI lineage: Bacteria > Bacillati > Cyanobacteriota > Cyanophyceae > Chroococcales > Microcystaceae > Microcystis > Microcystis sp. 0824. The sequence continues at coordinate 160,001 of NZ_BDSM01000007.1, forward strand.
ACCGATTATCTTCTGTCCCAAGAAATAACGGTTTTTGGCCCCACACAAACTGGGGCCCTAATTGAATCGAGCAAATCCTGGGCCAAAGAATTAATGAGCGAAGCCGGAGTGATCACCGCCGCCTCGGAAACCTTTACCGATGCAGAATTAGCAAAAACTTATATCCGAGAGCAAGGAGCGCCCATCGTGGTGAAAGCCGACGGATTAGCCGCAGGAAAAGGGGTAATTGTCGCCGAAACCGTAGATACAGCCCTAGAAGCGATCGATGATCTTTTTACCAGTGGCTTTACTAAAGTCGTGGTGGAGGAATTCCTAGAGGGGGAAGAAGTGTCTATCCTCACCCTCACCGATGGGATCAGCTTTCGTTCCCTGCTACCCGCCCAAGATCACAAGCGCATCGGTGAGGGCGATACCGGCAAAAATACCGGCGGTATGGGAGTTTATGCCCCCGCACCCATCGCCACCGCCGCCATGATCGAAGCGGTGGACAGAGACATCCTCGCCCCCATCGTCGCCACCCTGCAAAAACGCGGCATTGACTATCGGGGAGTCCTCTACGCGGGTTTAATGATTTCCCCCGCCGGAGAGCCAAAAGTTCTCGAATTTAACTGTCGTTTTGGCGATCCCGAAACCCAAGCGGTTTTACCCCTACTGGAAACTCCCCTGGCACCCCTACTGCTGGCTTGCGCTCAACAAAAATTAACTGATTTCCCCTCTTTACAATGGCGGTCCGGTAGTGCTGTTTGTGTGGTGGCTGCGTCTGCCGGTTATCCCGACCACTACGAAAAAGGCCAGTTAATCACGGGAATTAAGGCCGCTGAAACCGAGGGAGCGATCGTTTTCCACGCCGGCACGGTTTTAAAACACGGCGATATCTTCACCGATGGCGGCCGGGTTTTGGGTGTCACGGCTATGGGAGCCAATTTTAATCAGGCGATCGAACTTGCCTATCAATCGGTGAAAAGGATACACTTTGAGGGCATCTATTATCGTCGCGATATCGGCCACCGGGTACGCGAAAAATAAGGGTCAGTATTGAGGCGGGGGTAAGGGGGAATAGTTAGGGGTTTTGAGGATTAATTTATTAGCCAATTTCCCCTTTTTTCCGCCTCTCTGACCGAATCCTCACCTCTTTCTATGGTAATCCCTGACAAAAGCAAATCTGATTTGTCAAAAAACCAGTAACTATTGATAAAATCATGAAACTGAATCGCCTAACCAAATTACCATCCCTATGCGAATTTTGCTCTATTCTTATAACTATTATCCAGAACCGATCGGCATCGCTCCCCTGATGACAGAACTGGCGGAGGGATTGGTTAAAAGAGGTCATCAAGTCAGGGTTTTGACGGCTTTTCCTTGGTATCCTAATAGTGAAATCGATCCCGAATACCGAGGAAAAATCTATCTGGAAGAAGAACGAAATGGTGTTAAAATTCAACGTTCCTACGTTTGGGCCCGCCCCCAAAGAAGTCTAAAAAATCGAATTTTCTTTGAGTTGAGCTTTGTTTTTTTGAGTTTCTTTCAGGCTCTCAAAGGCGAAAAACCCGATCTAATTTTCTTAACTGTCCCCGGATTACCCGTTTGCGTTCCCGCCGCTTTATTGAGTAAATTATATGGGGTGCCGATTATTCTAAACTTACAGGATATTCTGCCCGATGCGGCAGTTCATGTGGGATTATTAACTAATCAGAAAATGATTAAGGTTTTTAGTAGTCTCGAAAAATTTGCCTACAAAACTGCCAGCAAAATCTCGGTTATTGCCGATGGTTTTACCAAAAATCTCCTCACTAAAAATGTGCCGAGTCAGAAAATTATTGAGATTCCTAATTGGGTAGATGTCAGCTTTATTAAACCTTTGCCGAAAACCCATAATTATTTCCGCCAAGAAAATCATCTTGAGGGCAAGTTTGTTGTTTTATATTCTGGCAATATTGCCCTAACTCAACCCTTAGAAACTCTGATCGATGCCGCAGTTCACTTAGTTAATATTCCTGAGATTAAAGTGGTAATTGTTGGTAAAAAAGAGGCCCTTGATCGCCTAGAAAATTATCGCCAACAACAGGGGGCAAGTAATGTGCTTTTATTACCCTTTCAACCCCGGGAAAAATTACCAGAAATGTTAGCCGCTGCTGATGTGGGTATGGTGATGCAAAAACATAACGTTATTTCCTTTAATATGCCGTCCAAAATTCAGGTATTATTAGCTAGTGGTCGTGCTATTATTGCTTCTGTTCCAGGCGATGGAACCGCTGCTAGGGCGATCGAGCGTAGTGGTGGTGGTTTGGTGGTTAATCCCGAAGATCCGGAGGCATTAGCTACAGCTATTTTAAAACTATACAAAAACCCAGATTTAGCAACTATACTAGGAGAAAAAGGACGAGAATACGCGGAAGAAAATTATGCCTTTGAAAAGACTTTGGATCAATACGAAAATCTTTTTTCTCAAGTAGTTAGTTAATAGACCTCTCGTAAAAATCAAAAATTGTTGTTAGGGTTAGGAGTCAGTAGTCAGTAGTCAGTAGTCAGGAGAATTAAGAAGGAGTAATAATCAGTTAAATGGTCTATTTACAGACTTTATGCCATTTAATCCTTATTTTTGCCGTTTTTGAACCCTGAAAAATTAATTAGGGAATGGGGGAATGGGGGAATGGGGGAATTCAACTAAAACCCTAAAACCCTAAAACCCCAACACCCTAAAACCCTAATACCTATCACCCCATCAGCTAACCTCTCACTCCCACTTAACTATTTTCATGTTCGATAATTTTTCAAAAAAAATCCCCTGGCAAAGTCTCAAACAAGTGATCACTTTTGTCTTAACAATTATTGCTTTAACTCCAGTGTTTACAGCTTTGATTTCTAGCGTTAATCAACCCCAAATCCAATCGAATATTCAACTGTATCAAACCAATCTCAACCTACAAGCTACGACTCTCAGCAGCGATGCTGACCCTGATAGCGAAGAATTTGCTAATCTTAAATTAATTCAAACTTCCCTGATCGGTGAAGAGCCTTATATCACTGCCGAGGAACAGTATTTATCAGCGCAGAAAAGTGCCAAAAAAACAATCACCGAACTAGAAAAATCAGCAGTTAATCCCGAACAAAAAAAATCCCTTGAGCAGGAAATCAATTCCCTAAAGGATTTAGAACTGAAATTAAGTCTCATTCAAGCTAGTCAAGGTGACTTGGATGCGGCAAGGCAAATCTGGCAAAACATCAAGGAAAAATCAGAATTTGAGAACTATAAACCTGCTGTTTTAAAAAATGCGCTGCTGTTAGAGGGATTGTACAGTGAACCCCCCCAAATTGCCCCCGATGCTGAAGCGAGAATCGAGCGCAATTTTCAAGGATGGTTTCGTTATACCATTCTGGAAAAATTATATAGTCTCGAAAATCGTCAAGAGGATTTACTCGCTTTAGAGGAAGAACAGAGTGAAGTGGCGGCTAATGCCTTAATTAAACTAATTTTATTGGCTTTTTTGCCTCTTATCGGCGGTTTAATCGGTGTTGTGCTGTTGGTCTTTTTATTAGTGCAGTGGCTGCTCCGCAAACGGCAATCGCTGCTCTTTTTAGATGATAGTCTCGCTTGGCAAACTAAGTGGGGAGGAGAAACCCTCTGGTGGGGAATAATTATCGGTTTCTTTTTCGTCGGACAAATTGTTTTACCGGTAGTTTTCGGGATTTTATCGAGTTTCTTGAGTCTCAATCCCGAAAAATTCAGTCTAGAAGCTAAAGCAATATACGTTGTAGTTAGTTATTTAGCCTTAACATTGAGCAGTTTATCGGTTTTATACCTAGCTATTAAGCCTTTTCGCCCTTTACCTCCCGATTGGTTTCGTTTTAACCTCTTTAGTCCTTGGCTTCTCTGGGGGTTAGCTGGCTATTTCGTCGCTTTACCCCTGGTTATTATCGTTTCTTTGCTCAATCAACTAATTTGGCAAGGACAGGGGGGTAGTAACCCGCTGCTGACTTTAGCCCTAGAATCCCAGAATACCTTCGCTTTGCTCTGTTTTGCCTTTACTGCTTCCCTTGCCGCTCCTTTTTTCGAGGAAATTGTCTTTCGCGGCTTTTTACTAGCTTCTTTGACTCGTTATCTACCCGTCTGGGGTGCGATTGCGCTTAGTAGTTTGATTTTCGCCCTTGCTCACCAAAATTTGTCAGAAGTGCTGCCTTTAACCGTCCTAGGTTGTGTTCTTGGCTTTGTTTACACCCGCTCGAAAAATTTATTATCCTCGATGTTGGTTCATAGTCTCTGGAATGGTGGCACCCTGTTAAGTTTATTTTTATTGGGCAGCGGTGCGGGTTAGGTGAGGTCAAAAGTCTCTTAGTCTAGAGATAACTAATCTCCCCCTTTCAACCCTTGCACTTAATTAGATAACCACATCGTTGCTCACCTTGATTGATCCAGTGAGTCCGTTCGATCGTACAATCGGGAAGCAGCATGGCAAACATTTCTAATTCATGGCCACAGATACTGGGATAGGAACCAGCCACCTCAGCAATAGCGCAATGATGCTCGGCTAGGACATAACTATTTTCTGCTTCCAGTGCCACTAATTCTGCCATATAACCCTCCTCTTGGCGAATTTCCAGCAATTTTCTCATTCTTTCCCCTAAAGACCCCTTGCCGAGGCGCAATTGATATTCTGCCGCTTTGCGTTGCCACTGTTTTTTGAGAATTTCCCCCACCTGTTGCTCTCCCACCGTCTCCACGAGAGTATTGAGGAAAGAAACAGCGAAATTATCGTAATTATGGGGAAAACGGCCACGACCTTGACGACTGAGACGATAAATGTGCTGGGGCCGTCCTATCTTATTTTGTACGGCAAAATATTCTATCAGTCCTTCCTCCTCCAAATCCTTAAGATGGCGGCGCGTCGCTTGCGGACTAATACTTAACTCCTCAGCCAAGTCTTGGGCAGTAGATTGACCGTTTTTGAGCAAATATTGCAGAATATCGTCTTTAGTCGAGGCGGGTTGAGTCGTGGTCATGATACCAAAAACAGAGGCTTTAGCGTACAATTGCTGAGGGTCAAGGAGCGGCCAACTACCCTTCCAGAGTAACCTGAATAACAGAGGTTTACCAGCATCCTCTCAAATTTTCCCTGACTTTGACAACAGCTTTGTTGTTAATCTATTATATAATCAATTTAAACAACTTTATTGTTGTTTAACTGCCTCCCCTGCCTACCGCGTAGAGAGAACACTAACCCCCATGAGTGCAACCACCGTTAAAAACCTCGTTAACCAACCCTACAAGTACGGTTTCATCACCGATATCGAATCGGAAACCATCCCCCGCGGTTTGAATGAGGAGATTATTCGCCTAATTTCGGCGAAAAAGAAGGAACCGGAATTCATGCTCGATTTTCGTCTCCGGGCCTACCATCAATGGCAAAAGATGACCGAACCCAGTTGGCCGCACGTTTCCTATCCTGCCATTGATTATCAAAATATTATCTACTACTCTGCACCCAAACAGAAAAAAGAAAAACTCAACAGTCTTGAAGAAGTTGACCCCACTTTAATCGAAACCTTTGAAAAATTAGGCATTCCCCTTTCGGAACAAAAACGCCTTTCTAACGTGGCCGTCGATGCTATCTTTGACAGCGTTTCTATCGCCACAACTTTTAAAGAAAAACTAGCAGAACAGGGGGTTATTTTCTGTTCTATTTCAGAAGCTTTACAGGAACATCCCGAATTAGTACAGAAATATCTCGGCAGTGTGGTTCCCGTGGGTGATAATTATTTTGCCGCTCTTAATTCTGCTGTTTTTAGCGATGGTTCCTTTGTTTTTATCCCCAAAGGTGTCGCCTGTCCGATGGAATTGTCCACCTATTTTCGGATTAATAACGGTGAGACGGGACAATTTGAAAGAACTTTAATTGTCGCTGAAGAAGGGGCATCGGTAAGTTATTTAGAAGGTTGCACCGCTCCGATGTACGATAGTAATCAACTTCATGCCGCCGTTGTGGAATTAGTCGCCCTCGATAATGCGGATATTAAATATTCGACGGTACAAAATTGGTACGCTGGCGATGCCAATGGTAAGGGAGGTATTTACAATTTCGTCACTAAACGGGGTCTGTGTAAAGGAGTTAATTCTAAAATTTCTTGGACGCAAGTAGAAACTGGTTCAGCAATTACTTGGAAGTATCCCAGTTGTGTCTTAGTTGGCGATAATTCCGTCGGGGAATTCTACTCAATTGCCCTAACTAATAACAAACAACAGGCCGATACAGGTACGAAAATGATTCACATTGGCCGCAACACCAAGAGTACGATTATTTCTAAGGGAATTTCTGCGGGTAACTCCCAAAATAGCTATCGCGGGTTAGTGAAAATGGGACCGAAAGCCAAGGGAGCAAGAAATTACTCCCAGTGTGATTCTATGCTGATTGGAGATAATGCCGAAGCTAACACTTTTCCCTATATTCAGGTGGATAACAACAGTGCTAAGGTAGAACACGAAGCTTCCACTTCTAAAATCGGTGAAGACCAATTATTCTACTTCGCACAACGGGGCATTTCCGAAGAGGATGCTGTCTCTATGTTAGTCAGTGGTTTCTGTAAGGATGTCCTCAGTAAATTACCGATGGAATTCGCCGCCGAAGCTGATAAACTCCTTAGTCTCAAGCTAGAAGGAACCGTCGGATAATCAGTAAAGTAGGGTGGGTTAGGCGATAGCCGTAACCCACCAAAAGCTAAGTTAGGCGATAGCCGTAACCCACCAAAAGCTAAGACAATTTATCCATCAATTGATGATTCGCCGTCAACCACCAAAACTAATATTTTTGTTCTAGAAAAACATCTCATGAGTGAAGTAATTTTATCGGTAAAAAATCTGACCGCTAGTATTGACGGAAACCAGATTCTTAAAGGAGTTAACCTCGAAATTAAAGCAGGTGAAACCCACGCAATTATGGGGCGCAATGGCTCAGGAAAAAGCACCTTTTCCAAAGTAATCGCTGGACATCCCGATTATGAAGTAACTGGGGGAGAAATAATTTATAAAGGCGAAAACCTTTTAGACAAAGAACCCGATGAACGAGCGCTTATGGGTATCTTTCTCGCTTTCCAATATCCCTTAGAAATCCCCGGCGTTAGTAACCTCGATTTTCTTCGCGTTGCCTATAATGCCCGACAAAAATATTTAGGTTCGGAAGAATTAGATAGTTTTGACTTTGAGGAATTGGTCGAGAAAAAACTAGAAGTTGTCCAGATGAATCCTAGCTTTCTTGGCAGAAGTTTAAACGAAGGTTTCTCCGGTGGTGAGAAAAAACGTAATGAAATCCTACAAATGGCTTTATTAGAACCTACTTTAGGAATTCTCGATGAAATTGACTCCGGTTTAGACATCGATGCTTTGCGAATTGTTGCCCAGGGAGTCAATCACTTAGCTACTCCCGATAACGCTTTTTTACTTATCACTCACTATCAGCGTCTGCTCAACTACATTGAACCCGATGTTATTCATGTTATGTACGATGGGCGCATTGTCACCAGTGGTGGTAAAGAATTAGCTCTTGAATTAGAAAGAACTGGCTACGATTTCCTCGACGAACAAGTATTAGCCGTTAAATAATCTAGCTATCAGTTATCAGTAGTCAGGAGATTATTTTTACTTATTCTCCCCCTCTCCTCTCTACCCTCTCCCCAATTCATAATTCATAATTCATAATTCATAATTCCCACACCCCACACCCCACACCCCACACCCCACACCCTCTTTCAAGTCAGGAGATTATTTTTACTTATTCTCCCCCTCTCCTCTCTACCCTCTCCCCAATTCATAATTCATAATTCATAATTCATAATTCATAATTCCCACACCCCAAACCCCACCCCCTCTTACCAATGACAGCCATAATCACGAAACCTGAACAATCAGGAGAATTATTGTTAAAATTGTCGCGAGAAACGGTTCCCACTATCGATAACGGTAAAATTCTCGAATTAAGAGAATCGGGAGCCAGTAAAGCTCAAGAATTAGCCATTCCTGGCAGAAAAGATGAAGAATGGCAATTCACCGATTTAAGTCAACTCTGGGCGATCGATTTTCGCGCCCCCCAAACCGTTACAATCGATAAAAATGCCCTAGCTGTTTTTTTACTGCCCGAAGCCAAAAACAGCCACCTAGTCTTCGTTAACGGCATTTATCAGCCCGAATTGTCCGATATTTCCGCTTTACCCCCCGGTGTCAGCGTCGGCAATCTCGCCAATGCACAAAAAGATGTTCTTGTCAACTATCTAGGGAAAGAAAAAACCCCCGAATTTTTTACCGCACTCAACCAAGCTGGACTAAGCGATGGGGCAGTAATTCACGTCACCGCTAACACCGTCGTCACAACCCCGATACATCTCCTATTTATCACCGTTGTGGAGGAAATTCCCCGCTTTTATCAGCCCCATAGCCTAATCGTGGCGGAAACAGGAGCTAGTGTCAATATTATCGAGAATTACGGAGCTTTAGCCGAACATTGCTCCGATTTACCTGTAAATTACTCTTATTTCACCAATGCTGTCACGGAAATTTACCTCGAAGCCAACGCCGAGGTCATCCATACCAGAGTACAACGGGAATCGGGAGATGGTTTTCACATCGGACGCACGATAATTGAACAAGGGCGCGATAGCCGTTACACTCTCAACGAGATAAATCTAGGAGCTAAACTCTGCCGTCATAACCTCGATGTCCTGCAAAAAGGAGCACAAACCGAGACAAATCTGCACGGATTAGCCATGATTACCGGACAACAAACCGCCGATACCCACAGCGCCATCTATCTCAACCATCCCCACGGCATCACCAAGCAACTGCATAAATGTATCGTTGATGGTAGCGCTCACGCCATCTTTAATGGTAAAGTGTTTGTTCCCAAACCTGCCCAATTAACCAACGCCTCCCAGTTAAATCGGAATTTGTTAATTTCTAACAAGGCGCGAGTCAACACCAAACCGGAATTACAAATTACCGCCGATAACGTCAAATGTTCCCACGGGGCAACCGTTAGCCAACTGGAAGCCGATGATTTATTCTATCTGCAAAGCCGGGGCTTAAGTGCCGACACCGCCCGCAGTTTGTTAATTGATGCTTTCTCGGCCGAGATTTTAGCTAAAATTCCTCTAGAATCCCTCCGCCAAAGATTGGGGCAATGCGTCGCCTGTCGCAGTGTGGAATAACTCTACCGGGGTGGGTGTCAACCCGCCCAAAGTACCCCTCTGACTCCTGACTAAAATGACAATTATCCAAGAAAAAACCCTCGCCCAAAAAGTCCGCGCCGATTTCCCTATCCTCCATCAAACCGTACACGATAAACCCCTTATCTATCTCGATAGTGCCGCCACTTCCCAAAAACCCATTCAAGTATTAGAAACCCTGCGAAACTATTACGAAAAAGATAACGCCAATGTGCATCGGGGGGCGCATACTTTAAGTGTCCGGGCAACGGAAGCCTACGAAGGGGCCAGAGATAAGGTGGCTAGGTTTATTAATGCCGCTTCTCGTCAGGAAATTGTCTATACTCGCAACGCCACGGAAGCGATTAATTTAGTCGCCTACAGTTGGGCGTTAAATACCCTGAAAGTAGGGGATGAAATTATTCTCTCGGTGATGGAACACCACAGTAATTTAATCCCCTGGCAAATTGTCTGCCAAAAGACGGGGGCAGTGATTAAATATGTGCAGTTAACCAGCGACGAAAGCTTTGATTTAGAACAATATAAATCCTTGTTATCTGACAAAACTAAATTAGTTGCTGTCCTTCATGTTTCTAATACATTAGGCTGTATTAATCCCGTTGCCGAAATAGTCAGCCTTGCCCATCAAGTCGGTGCGAAAGTATTAATTGATGCCTGTCAAAGTGTCCCCCATTTAGCCATTGATGTGCAGTCCATAGATTGTGATTGGTTGGTGGCTAGTGGTCATAAAATGTGCGCCCCCACCGGTATTGGATTTTTGTATGGCAAAGAGGCGATTTTAGAGGCAATGCCGCCCTTTTTTGGTGGTGGCGAAATGATTGCAGAAGTCTATTTAGACCATTTTACCTGTGCGGAACTGCCCCACAAATTTGAAGCCGGAACCCCCGCTATTGGCGAAGCGATTGCCCTCGGTGCTGCGGTAGAATATTTAATGGGTTTAGGAATGGATAATATTCATGCCTACGAAGAAGAGTTAACCGCCTATTTGTTCAAAAAATTAGGAGAAATTGAGGGTTTAAGAATTTACGGGCCATCACCTAGTTTAACGGGCCAGGGTCGGGCTAGTTTAGCCGCCTTTAATGTGGAAGGGATTCATGCTAGTGATTTATCCACTTTATTAGACCACGAAGGAATTGCTATTCGTTCCGGTCATCACTGTACCCAACCTCTACACCGCCTTTTTGATGCTTCCGGCAGCGCGCGGGCAAGTCTATATTTTTATAATACCCGCGAAGAAATTGATAGCTTTATTGTCGCTTTACAGGAAACTATTGATTTCTTTGCCAATTGTTTTTCTTAGGGGTATCTCTGGCCCCTTTTCCTGTTCTTAAAGAGTGAAGGAAGTTACTTATTATTATCAAGGAATTTGTCCCGAAACGGGCGAGTTATTGCGCTTGCCCCGCACTCTTTTGGCTGAAAAAATCGCCCAAGATTTGATGACAACTATCACCAATCCTCAAGGTAAAATGTATGGGATTTTGTTAGGAGAAAATGCCGCTGGCGAAATAGAAATTTTAAAAGCTTTTTCTGGACAGGGAGAAGCTGCTGGCTGGGTTCCGTCCCTAGTGGGCAGAGAAAAAATTATGCTGGAAGAAAAGCGAGTTTTGCAACTTTTAGAAACAATTAAACAGGAAATTATCACTTTAAAATCAATCCCAGAACATAATTTATATCGACTCAATCAAGCAAATTTTGAGCGCAAAATACAAGCTTTACAACAACAACATCAAAACCATAAACAGGAACGAAATAGATTAAGAAATTTAGGAGATTTAAACCCAGAAGAATTAGAGAATTTAAATAATCTCAGTCGTCAGGAAAAAAGAGCAAGAAAGCAATTAAAACAGGAACAAAAACAAGTTTTAGAACCCTTAATTGATAAAATAAACGTAGCCAATCAGAGAATTATTGAACTTAAGCAACAGCGTAGAAATCTCTCCAAACAGTTACAGGAATTGCTGTATCAATCCTACTGTTTAAATAACTTTTCTGGACAATCTCTCTCCTTAGCTAAATTGATGGGCAGTAATTTGTTACCGACGGGAACAGGGGAATGTTGCGCCCCGAAATTATTAAATTATGCCGCCATGAAAGGATTAAAACCTGTCGCCATGGCCGAATTTTGGTGGGGAGAATCGAATCGAGATAGAAAACAGGGAGAATTTTATGGCGCTTGTCAAGAAAGATGTCAACCTCTCATGGGTTTTTTACTCTCTGGTTTACGTTCATCCCTAGAAATTATCTACGAAGACGAGGGAATAATTGCTATTAATAAACCCGCGGGATTATTATCGGTAGCAGGACGTTATCAAGATAGTCAAGATGCTGTGGTCAATCGTTTTCGTCGTCAGGGAAAAAATCTCATTCCAGTTCATCGTTTAGACCGAGAAACTTCTGGTATATTATTACTAGCTAAAAGTTTAGATATTTATCGTTGTTTATCCCAACAATTTCAACGGCGAGAAGTGGAGAAAATCTACGAAGCTATATTATCAGAAATTATTGAGCGAGAATCAGGTATAATTGACCTACCTCTCTGGGGAAATCCGCAAAATCGACCCTATCAAACTGTGGATTGGCAAAGGGGAAAAGCTAGTCAAACCTATTTTAAAGTTGTCGGCAAAGAAGGCAATTATTCTCGGCTAGAATTTATTCCCTACACGGGAAGAACCCATCAAATTCGCGTTCATAGTCAAGCGGGATTAGGGATAGGAATTTTAGGCGATTTTTTGTACAATGGTAAGCAGTCCGACCGTTTATACCTGCACGCTAAACAATTATCTTTTCGTCATCCTCAGACCGAAAATAAACTTGATCTCATCATTCCCACTCCCTTTTGAGAGCTATAATTGCTAACAGCAACAAATTAGCTATCTAAATGGAGCAAGAGGACTCCCGTTAAATTTCTCCTTAATTAAAGGCCGCCTTGATCGCTTTTTACGCTAGATTGTGCTATAATGAGAAGTTGGCATTTTTTAGGCAGAGAGCAATTACAGGAGGTGAATTAGGTTAATGACCCAAGTGGTAGTTGGTCAGAACGAGGCGATCGAATCAGCCCTACGTCGTTTTAAGCGACAGGTAGCGAAAGCGGGAATTTATGCGGATATCAAAAAGCATCAATTTTTTGAAACCCCTCAAGAAAAGAGAAAGCGTAAAGCAGTAGCCCGAAGACGACAAAGAACCCGTCGTCGTTAAATTCCACCAGTCAGAAGCTGAATAAAGGCTTCTGGCTGTCTTTTATTTTGATCGGGTTTTGGTGGCTGGGAAACAGATTAGGGACCAGGGGAGTAGGGATAAAACAGCCCTCAGCTGTCTCTTGCCAGAGTGCCTATCTCTACTGGGAAATTAATTCTGCACGACTACTTAAAACTCAACCCTTTGACCATAACTTAGGAGACTTTGTAGGGTGGCGAGGCGATTTTCCCAGACTTGTATTTGATAGGCAGATAAGTCTTTTTGTCTGGACATCACAGATTTAAATTGATAGCTAAATCGTTTTAAAGCATTTTGAGTTAAAGTCAAATTGCGAGGGCTGGGATTAGTAGCTAATTGTTCTAATAGATTAGCCATTTCGTCCACTTCTTGCCCCCAAGCTTTTAAGGTTCGCTCCTCCATTGCCCATAGATTATTCACTATTAAAAAACTCCACTCTTGACGCAGAGAATTAAACCGCACCGCTGCCGTTTTAAAGGGTTGACGGTGAGGTAAAGGTTCAGCTTTTTTCGTAATTATCGATCCCTGAATGCGATTAAGAATTGTTTGCAAGTTGGGATTGAGATTTTCTGTGGCAAAAAGAGCGAATCCCGAAGTGGGAAGATTGCGAATAAATTGTAGTTGATCGATCATGACTTGATCGGGTACTTTTAACAGACGGATACCGGGTACAATCAGAGCATTTCCTGCAATTTTGCGATCAAATAAAGACTGGGTTTTCTCTTCTAAAGTACCTGTATCAAGAGCGTAAGTCATTAAAAAGATCAAGTCTATCCATTGATTTCTTCCCCATTCTTCCCAGTTTTGTTGAATACGATATAATCGTTCTTTTTGTTCTAAGGGAAACACCGCCGCCGACATTTTTAATTGGGGACGAATCTGTTTTAAACGAGTAGAAACCTGCGAGACAAAAGTATCAACCTGACGGATTTTAAAGCTAGTCCATTGTTCCCATAAAGCCCCCCGGGGATTTAAAGTAATGGGATCAACTCCCGTCATTTGTTTAAATAACCAACGGCTGGATTTACCATAACCATAGGTTTGATTAGAATTTTGATTCTGGAAGGGATAACGAATATAATCTAACTGCAAGCCATCCACATCGTAATTCTTGACAATCTCCTCGTAAAGAGATAAAAGATAGTTCTGTACTTCGGGATTAGCAGGATCAAAAAAGGCTTTTTTCGTGCCTTGACTGTAATCAAAAAAACCACCACTTTTATTAGTTGCTCCCCAATCGGGATTACGCGATAAAACTGGACCGAGATAATCTAATGGTTGCTCTAATACTTTATTATGAGCTTGATTAGCCGCCGCAAAAACCCACACCCAAGCGTGGATTTCCATATTGCGTTCATGGGCTAATTTAACGGCAACTTTGAGGGGATCCCAACCTCTAGTTAAAGGGTTTTGTTCGGGGGCAACTTGACTGGGATAAATAGTATAACTAGCATTAACTGTCTCGAAAAAGACCACATTAATACCCGCTGCCGCCATGCGATCAAATACTTTAGCTAAATCCTTCTCGTTTTTAGCTTCTACGATCGTGCCTCGATCTAACCACATTGCCCGTATTTCTGGTTGGGCAAATTGTCGATTAGTGGGATAATGATCCCAAAGATTTCGCCGCGCTTGTAACCAAAATTGCCGCGCTTGGGTATAGTCCCCCTGAGCGATTAAATTCTGAAAATTATTTAAGGTTCCTTGGGCATTTTCTAGGGCTAAACGGAATCGTCTGGCGGTATCTGTGGTGGGGGAGTTTTTCGCCCGCTCATGAAATGCTTGTGCTAGGGATTTATCAGTAGTTAAGGTGTTATTATTGCTGGCCTCTAAAGCTAAGAGAGTCGCTCCATAACGCCCGATTAATCCCTGCAATTCCGCCGTCATTTGGCTAATTTGTTGAGGAGTTAGGCTCGCTCTGGGGGGAATTGCCTCGGTATTCGGACTTAATCTCGCCGTTTCACTGGGGGGATTTTCTGAAATCTGGGGTAGAGGGCGACGGGGTGCGGTCGCAACGCGCTCGCTACGCGAGATCGCCGTTGGTGGATTAATAATATTATTAACTATTGTTGAGTTTCCTTGACAATAGGGCGCAATTGTGCTATGGGAACTGCGATTAATGCCGTAGCGTTGCAGGGCGGTTTCTAGCCAAGCGCTATCGAGGGCGAGATTAGCGACGGCATCGCTGCCCCAGCGCCAACCGAGAAAGATCGAGTTATTATTGAGGACAACGGCGGGGGGATTATTGCGCGTCCCCCAAACGGCGACGGTTTGGCTATTAACTCCCGTGGGGATAACCACACCACCGAGGAGACTGCTGGCTAAAGGTTTTTGGTTTTTCAGTTCACCTAAATTAGTCGGCCGCAGGGTGTAAGCTTGGGAGTGGGGATAGGCCCAGTAAGCTCCAAATAGCGATCGCAATTGATCACGCACCGCAGGCTCCGAAAGATTTCCCGCCGGACCGGTGACAATAATTTTACCACCGCGATTCAGCCAACGACTCAAGACACTAGCTTGTAAACCGGAAATAGTCTCGACGTTGGGGATGATTAGAACCTTAATTTTATTTAAATCCGCGTCGCTTTGCCACTGATTACTCTGAAGAATGCAGTAATTAACCCCGACATTTTGCAAACGATCAGTGATAGCTGTCCATTGATTGGCATTTTCCTGACTTTTTAACACTGCCACTGGTGTCGCTAAAACTGGGATCGGTAGTAAGACAGCAACACAGGACAAGAGGCAGGTAATCAGGGGCTTGTTAAAAAGATGATCAAGACGGAAGAACGATCCCAGCACGTTTTTTTCTCTTAATTTTTTTGGTTAACTCCTCCTGATCTTACCCAACTTAGCCAAAAAAGAGTATCTTGGGGAACAAAAATTGCGTCTTAGTCGTCGGCAACGCGGGTGTTGGGGTTTTAGGGTGTTGGGGTTTTAGTTGAAATTCCCCACTTCCCCATTCCCCCATTCCCCCATTCATAATTCATAATTCATAATTCATAATTCCCCATCCCCCCACTTCCCCATTCCCCCATTCATAATTCATAATTCATAATTCATAATTCCCCATCCCCCTACAACTGTAAAGACAATTGCCGAAAATGATCGCCGCGATGTTCAAAACTTTGGTATTGGTCAAAACTGGCGCAAGCGGGGGATAATAACACCACTTTAGCCTCTTTTGCCAGTCCTAGTTCGGCTGCCCGTTGAACTGCCTTGTCCATCGTTTCTACACATTCATAATCTTGATAACCTGCTGACTGTAAACGACGGGCAAAATCGGCGGCAGCGTCACCAATCAGCAGCACAGTGGCGACTTTTGCCTTAATTTCAGCGATCCAAGCCCGATCATCCCCGGCTTTCGCTTCTCCCCCCGCGATTAAAATCGCCGGACTAGGGACAGATTTTAAGCCCACTGCGGCGGCATCGTAGTTAGTTGCTTTACTATCATTAATAAAGTCTAGTCCTTTATAAGTACAAATATACTCTAGGCGATGGGCAACTCCGGGGAAAGTGGCGATCGCTTCGGTAATGGCTTTTTTCTCGATTCCTGCCAATCTAGCGGCGGCCACAGCCATAAGCAAATTCTGCTGATTGTGACTACCCACCATTTTCAGGAGATTAACCGGGGCAATTAACTCCCCAAAAGCCACGATCCAGTTATCTTGCAGATAAACACCACGACTAGGATCGCCCAAAAGCCCCTCTTTACCCTGAACAGAAGTCCAGTAAGCTTGTTGCCATTGACTAACACCGATTTGACGCAGATAGGGATCATCACCATTGAGGATTTGGCGATCACTTCTTTGCAGTAAAGAGGCTTTAATCTGATAATAATTTTCCAGGGTTTGATGACGACTGAGGTGATCGGGGGTAAAAGTTGTCCAGATGCCGATTTTCGGCGATAAATCCCGACTAGACTCGATCTGATAACTACTAATCTCTGCAATAATCCAATCGTATTTATCGGCTTTTAAAGCCAATTCACAGGCAGCATAGCCGATATTACCGCAGGAAGGGGCATTTAACCCCGCTTTTTGAAAAATAGCGGCACAGAGGGCGGTGGTGGTGGTTTTGCCGTTAGTTCCCGTAATACCCAACCAGGGGGAAGATTGCAGATAACGCCAAGCTAATTCTAATTCTCCGATCGTATCGATGCCTTTTTCTCTGGCAGTAA
Organism: Microcystis sp. 0824; assembly: GCF_003112475.1. Classification (NCBI taxonomy): domain Bacteria; kingdom Bacillati; phylum Cyanobacteriota; class Cyanophyceae; order Chroococcales; family Microcystaceae; genus Microcystis; species Microcystis sp. 0824. The sequence goes on from NZ_BDSM01000007.1 coordinate 176,598, forward strand.
TTAAAATTGGGGCATCCCAAGGCACGCCGGGGCTAACCACGATAAGATCGGGCAAGTCCGAAGCCCCTAGACTGAGATTTTGACCAAGATTGACAATAATTCCTTCGCTTTCCAGATTGGTTTTGGTTGCCTGTAAACTGGGAGAATCGGAGCGATCGCTTAATGTCACCTGCCAACCATCCCGTTTTAAGCATCTTGCCGCCGCTATTCCCGATCTTCCCAATCCAATAATCGCCGCTTTCGCCATCTTGTTGCCACTCTACTCAAGGGTCAATTTTTAGCAATCTCTATCCTACTGTGGATTAGGTCGAGTAATAGCTATCACTTTACTAAATTGTTAGTCAAAAGTTGATAGAGGAGCCTAGTCTCGTAAAATAGCAAGCGACACAACCCATCTTTTCCCAGTGCCTTAAAACTTGGTAACTCTTGGCTGACTTCGATTTTTTGCCCGGTTTTCTCGTTTCGAGTAAAATAGGTGTGATTTCTGTAATTTAACCAATAGTTTTTGATTTTAGCGATAATCTCGGTTTTAAAGGGTTTATTCGCGCAAATAGTCACAATTGCATGAGCATACAATTGTGAGCGCATTAAGTCGGAACCCTTCCTAGACTTTTTCACCTTGTCCTGTTTTGCTGAGGTATCCCCTGAAACTTGGTAAGAATACCCTAATACCAATTCTCTAAATGCCAACTACAGATAGAGCATCCAGGATATAACCCAACAATTGAAGCAATTACCTCTTGGTTCATTTATTCGAGTCGTTGGCCAATTAACAAACGTAATTCCTCTAAGTCCCTAGGTAATTTCCATCTCAATCCTTTTTTTAGATATTGCCAAATCTATTCAATTGGATTAGATTCTGGGCAATGTGGCGGCTGAAACATGAGAATAATGTTGTCATGTATTTTCAGCTTTTTTGCCTTATTAAACCTGCCGTTATCTAACTGTATTATTAAAATATAGCGTTTCCCAATCTCATGAGGTACACCAAAATCTTAACTCCTGAATCCCGAATCCTGAATCCTGAATCCCGAATCCTGAATCCTGACTCCTGAATCCTGACTCCTCAAAACCTAAGACTCTGTACCTCACAATTATGGGAATTGCTATAATATCAGCATAATATTCAGAAAAAATTCTAAAAATATTTTGAAAATATTGACTGTTTAAATGAGTGAATTCGTAAAATAAATGCTCTCCTGTCTTCGGCTCTACCACCCCATAGATACACGTTGCTTGAAATTTACACTGCACTTTCGCGTAAGGTTTTACCCCTTTTGCTGTTATTTTTCTCCCGCTGATTGTTTTCAGTTCCAGACGATTTTCATCTTCACATAAAAGGGGAATTTTTCCTATATTACTCATCATTGTTATCGCTAACCAACTCAGCATTGCCAAATTTTCTAGGAGTTTTTTTTAAATCCTCTAGGGTGCATCTCACATTTGCAGAAATACCGACAATCAGCAATTATCAGTGACTCTTAAATGATGACAAATGTATCAGCAGCTGCCTGTAAGCATCCCACCGAAAAGCTAATGCGCTCAGGGGTTTGGGGGGTAGAACCCCCCAAAGGCTTGGATTGAGTGATAAAATCGGAAGTAATGTCCGATCTTAGCCGAGAGTGTCCCCGTAAAAATCCCAACTTGGTAGATTTACAAAAATGAGATGCACCCAATCCTCTAACCTTTCTTCTGATTGTTCTATGCTTTTTGGTCTAGCTATTTTTGGATACGCTTTTAGCCGATAATATACTAATTTGTCTACAGTTTTGTACTTGGCTTCTATCCCTAATTTTTCCTCTAACCATTCACAAATCTCGACCTGACTATCAAATCAGTCCTCTTCTTTTAATCTTTTTTATAAGGCTTTTTCAGCCCACTGAGGAACTTTTCTTGTCCTTCCTGTACTGACTTTTTTAGACAATAATTTTTCCAGTCTCCCTTGACGATATTTTCCTAACCAATCTTGTGCGGTGACTCTATTTCTTCTTAGCATTTCCGCGGCTTCTGTCACCGTTTTTGCCTTTTTTGTCTTTAATAAGTACAATACTTGTATTCTTTCTTTTACTGAACCAGTTTTTTCTTGTCTAAGCAGTTCCTTGAGTTCTGCTTAACTTTCAGATATGTCTATCTTAGAAACTCCTGCCATATTTGTCCTTTAACTCTACTCATCTGATATTCTAGACTATAGAGTTCTTGCATAATTAATTTTTGAGAGGGCAAAAATGAGAAAAATAGACATAAAATTGCATAAAAGCCCTAAATAGAGCATTTAATTGATTAATGCTCATTCTTAATTCTCCTGACTCCTGAATACTGGCTCGGAGACTCCTCACCTAAGGTCAGATTTTTGATTTTTGCAAGAGGTCTTATCTGTCGTCTGATCTTGGAGAATTGGTATGAGATAGTTTGTGCAGCTTAAATAAAGAGGTTTTGATAACCAAATTACAGCAGCTCTAAAGAGTTTTGAGTTAAAAGTAAAACTTCAAGTTTTCCTTCAGAACCAATGTATTAATTAGGGTTTGCGGCAAAAAGTTTTTCGTGGGGGTAGGGTGTGGGGTGTGAGGTGTGGGGTTTTACGGATTTTGAGGGGGTCAGTTACCTAATTTTCAGGGAAAAAGTCCAGGAATTTTACCCCCGATCACTCCAATGGCTGGCACTTTTTGAGGGAAAAAAAGTCTAAAAGTCTTATCCAACAAGGTTTTTAGATTTATTCAGCAGACCCTAATTAATTTGCAAGAGTTCTATTCTCAATGCCTCCCCGTCTCCACGGTAAAATAGGTAATACTCACCCTAGTCATGCAAGGCGTAAAATTTCCCAGATTTTCAGATATTCTCGCTAACTACTTTTGTAGGTCTTCATTGGCCCGAAAAATCGCTTCTTGACCACCACTAGAGGCCACAAAACCCATAAAAGCTTTGACTGTTTCACTAGCAGGTTCTTTGTAAACGTAGTAAAGGGTACGCTGCCAGGGATAATTAGGTTCACTGGCTGAAATTCCGTCCACAGCGAGCGCTCTGACGGTTTTTTGGTTGACGATTTGGCTATAGGTGGCGTAACTAATGCCATTCAGTCCCAAAACTCGCAAAATTGGGGTGGTGGCATCCCTGTCCATCATTTTAAAATTAGTTCCTGTACCAAATTCCGCCCCTTGCAGCACTTCCTGACGAAAACTTTGATAAGTGCCACTAATAGGGGGACGATTAATCACTTGAATAGTAGCAGCAGAACCGCCCACCTCCGACCAAGAGGTGATTTTTCCGGTAAAAATATCTTTAACTTGGGCAGCGGTTAAACCCCCTGCAAAAGGATTTTTTACCCCCACCACTACAGCGATCGCATCTCGAACAATCGGACTAGAAGCCAATCCCTGAGAGCGTTCTGACTCGGTTAAAGGTCGTGACACCGCCGCAATATCGATCGCCCCCCGGGCTACTTCCTCTAATCCCCTATCAGATCCTTGAGCATTTGTCAAGACCTCTACCCCCTGAAATTTGGCAGTTAAAGCGGCTTTTAAGGCTTGATTAATCTGTACCATACTGGTAGAGCCATTAATGCGAATTGTCGTGCCACTGGGGATAGAAGTCGGTGGGGCAAAACTGACCACTCCCTGGGGTGAAGGGGGAGGGGGTAAGGGAGAGGAGGCACTTTCCGATACCGGGGATTTTTGCGGACTTTTACTGCTGCCACAGAGAAAAAATTCTTTACCCGCGGCACATTGACTTTGTAGCCAGAAGTAACCTCCACCTAAAATGCCCGCAGTGGCTAAAAGAGCGATTATTAAAGCAGTTGTTTCGTTTTTTTGAGACATACCCATCATTTGCTGACATTCGCGGGTCGATCGCCTCGACACCAGTGATCAATGGAAGTTTCGATGATATTATCTTAGTGCATGGAAATCCACTCTTAATTTAGGACTGTATATCATGACCCACGCACCTATATCCCCAGTCGTACTGGTTATCCTTGATGGTTGGGGTTATCGCCCGCAAAGGTCGGATAATGCGATCGCAATGGCGAAAACCCCGATTATGGATAGTCTCTGGGAAGTTTATCCCCACACCTTAATCCGCACCTCCGCTAAGGATGTGGGACTACCAGAAGGACAGATGGGCAACTCGGAAGTTGGCCACCTGAATATCGGAGCGGGGCGAGTTGTGCCACAAGAATTAGTACGAATTTCCGATGCGATCGAAGATGGTTCGATTCAACAAAATCAGGCTTTATTAAAACTCTGCGCCGAGATTCGCCCCAAAAAAAGCAAATTACACCTAATTGGTTTATGTTCCGAGGGAGGAGTCCATTCCCATCTCGATCACTTACTGGGATTATTAGACTTAGCGAAAGTACAAGGGATTAGCGATGTCTGCATTCATGTCATTACCGATGGTCGCGATACTAATGTCACCGACGGGATGCTCGCTATTAAACGGATTCAAGAACATATTAATAAAATCAAACTCGGTCGCATGGTGACTCTCAGTGGCCGTTATTATGCCATGGATCGGGATCGCCGTTGGGATCGGGTGGAAAAAGCCTATAACGTGATGACCAGTGATCAAGGTATTGACGGGCGATCGATCACAGAAGTATTACAGGCATTTTATGATCAAAATATTACCGATGAATTTATTCCCCCCACCAGAATTGCACCGGGGGCGATCGAAGCGGGCGATGGGGTGATATTCTATAATTTCCGTCCCGATCGAGCTAGACAGTTATGTTATGCCCTGACTATGCCCGATTTTGAAGATTTCGATCGAGATTTAATTTCTCCGCTCAGTTTTGTCACTTTTACCCAATACGATCCGAAATTGCCGGTAGATGTGGCCTTTGCCCCCCAGAATTTAAATAATATTTTAGGACAGGTGATCGCTCAACAGGGATTAAAACAGTTTCGTTGTGCGGAAACCGAAAAATATCCCCACGTCACCTACTTTTTTAATGGGGGGTTAGAAAAACCCTTTGAGGGAGAAGTGCGCGAATTAATTCCTAGTCCAAAAGTCGCCACCTATGATCAAGCTCCGGCCATGTCGGCAGCCGCGGTGACAGAAGCGGTCTGTGCGGCGATCGAACAGGGGCTCTATAGTCTCGTGGTAGTCAATTACGCTAACCCCGATATGGTGGGTCATACGGGCATTTTAGACGCGGCCATGAAAGCAGTGGAAACGGTGGATCTATGCTTGGCTAAGTTGTTAAGTAGCATCAATAAATTGGGGGGAACAGTGTTAATCACTGCGGACCACGGTAACGCCGAAACGATGGTGGATGAGTCGGGTAATCCTTGGACGGCCCATACGACTAATCCCGTTCCTTTAATTTTAATTGAAGGGGAACAAAGAAAAATCCCCGGCCACGGTGGCGATGTGCAGCTGCGGGATGATGGTCGTTTAGCCGATATTGCCCCCACTATCCTGGAAATTCTCTCTATTCCTGTCCCAGTGGAAATGACCGGGCGATCGCTGATTAAACCAGCCGAAGTGGAAATTAAAGCCAGTCGCACTCCCGTCCGCATCTCGCTTTAACAGTGATCAGTAATCAGTCATCAGTGGAAATAATTAAAAAATTGGCTAATTAGCAGAAAAATGACCGATAAAAACCGCTCTCTTGTAGTTATGCTGATCAGCAAATCTTATCGAAGAAAGAAAGCCATAAAAATTTAAAACTTACATCTGATAACTGATAACTGATAACTGATAACTGATCATAACTGCTATACTTTGTAATGGAAAATAGAGAGTAATGATCATGACAGTGGTGCTGGTAGTACAGATTATTTGGGCGCTGGCGGCGGCCTTTCTGGCGATTTTGGTGTTATTACACAGTCCCAAAGGGGATGGTATTGGCGGTATTGGCGGTCAATCACAGATTTTTACCAGCGCAAAAACGGCGGAAAAAACCTTAAATCAGGTGACTTGGGCGTTGGGGACGGTATTTATCACCCTAACTATTGTACTGAGCGCCGGCTGGTTAAATCGCTAAATGCTGAGAGGTCGGTTCTCTTTTCTAGGACTCGCAGCCTTGGCGAGTCTTTTGCTGTTTTCCTATTCTCTGATTGCCGACAGTCGATCGCTACCGGAGTTAAAAACCCATCCTTTACCCGCTAATTTAGCCCAATGGCAAGAGCAAAACCAACCCGGGGATTATTTTGATGCTGTGGAAATCAGTCCCGTGGGAGCGTTGATTTGGTCGCAATTTCCCGTGAAGATTTATCTTCAGAGCGATCGCAGTTCGTGGCTGAGTTTGGTACAACAGGCGATCGCTGAATGGGGGCAGTATTTGCCGATCGAGTTGGTAAATCGGGCAGAATTGGCCGATATCCTCATTAAACGAGAGTTACCGCCGTCGGGAGTCCGTTTTAATCCCGAAACTGGTAAGTTAGAACTGCCCCGGGTGCGTTCTGCCATAACACAATACGAGATTTTTGTCAAGGAAAATCGCCTAACTCATCGGATGAGTATCCAGATTAGTCCTAATTTAGCCGATCGGTCGGCCTTAGCGGCAGCGCGGCACGAATTAGGTCACGCTTTGGGAATTTGGGGTCATAGTCCCCTGGAGACGGATGTGATGTATTTCGCTCAAACTAGAGATATTGCCCCGATTTCTAGCCGGGATATTAACACTTTAAAAAAGGTTTATCAGCAGCCAACTCAGTTAGGTTGGGAGATGAATCAGCTAGGGTATCTAATACCTCGTTAAGTTAAACTCCCCATCATACTCAATGATTTTAACTGTGACAGGCACTATATAAAGAATGATTTCCCTTTTGGACTAATTTTGATCGGTATAGTTAAATTGTACTAAATACATTGTCCTATTGGCTAGGAGAAACCCGTATTTAATCGTTTCCTTGCTTTCGTGGTTATTCGATAATTTTGCCGCTTCTCCCTAAAAATTACCGTCCCGCTCGCTAAACTGCCAAATTGATAAGATCCTTTGACCTTTCGCCGCCCTATTGAGCAAAACTAGGTATAAACACTTTCTTAAGAATTAACCTATGTCACAATAGATGAAGATAAACCAAATAGTGTGAAGTTGTAAACTAGGTATTACTGAATGGAACCGCTTTATCAGTACGCGTGGCTAGTTCCCGTCCTACCCTTGGTAGGCGCTACCCTAGTCGGCGCGGGCTTAATTTCCTTTAATGAAGTCACCAATCGTCTGCGACAGGCGAATGCTGTATTAATCATTTCTACCCTCGGTGCGTCGATGGTGCTGTCTTTTGCACTGCTGTGGAGTCAAATCAATGGACACGCTCCCTACAACCAAATGATCGATTGGGCATCGGCGGGTAACTTTCACCTGAAAATGGGTTATACGATCGATCACCTCAGTGCTTTAATGTCGGTTATCGTCACCACCGTGGCCTTTTTGGTGATGATTTATACCGATGGTTACATGGCCCACGACCCCGGTTATGTGCGTTTTTACGCCTATCTGAGCATTTTTAGCAGTTCTATGCTCGGTTTGGTCATTAGTCCCAACCTCGTCCAGATCTACGTTTTCTGGGAATTGGTGGGAATGTGTTCCTATCTGCTAGTAGGTTTCTGGTTCACTCGTCCGGCGGCTGCCGAGGCCTGTCAAAAAGCCTTTGTTACCAACCGCGTCGGCGATTTTGGCTTATTACTGGGAATGCTGGGTCTTTTCTGGGCCACTGGTAGCTTCGAGTTTGATATCATGGGTGAACGTCTAGAGGAATTAGTCTCTTCTGGAGCCATTGCCGGCAGTTTAGCGGCATTATTCGCCGTTTTAGTCTTCCTTGGCCCCGTGGCCAAATCAGCCCAGTTTCCCCTTCATGTCTGGCTACCAGATGCCATGGAAGGTCCGACCCCGATTTCGGCCCTGATTCACGCCGCCACGATGGTGGCCGCCGGAGTTTTCCTGATTGCTCGGATGTATCCCGTTTTTGAGCCAATTCCCACGGCGATGACGGTAATTGCTTGGACGGGGGCCTTTACTGCCTTCCTAGGGGCAAGTATCGCCCTCACCCAGAATGATATCAAAAAGGGTTTAGCCTATTCCACCATCTCCCAATTGGGTTATATGGTTATGGCTATGGGTATCGGCGCTTATAGTGCAGGGTTATTCCACCTGATGACCCACGCTTATTTTAAAGCGATGTTGTTCCTCGGTTCTGGTTCGGTCATCCACGGTATGGAGGATGTGGTCGGTCATGAGCCAGTTTTAGCGCAAGATATGCGGATGATGGGCGGTTTACGCAAGTATATGCCCATTACTGCCCTAACTTTCTTGGTGGGAACTCTGGCCATCTGTGGGATTCCTCCCTTCGCTGGTTTCTGGTCGAAGGATGAAATTCTCGGTTTAGCTTTTGAGGCGAACCCGTCTTTATGGTTAATCGGTTGGGCTACTGCGGGTTTAACGGCTTTTTATATGTTCCGGATGTACTTTAACACCTTTGAAGGGGAGTTTAGAGGGACTAATAAGGAGATTAAACGGCGACTGTTAGCCAATGCGGGCGCGATTCCGGCTTTTGGACCAGGGGCGATGAATGTTAAGCAATTAGACTCGGAAGCGCAGGAAGAAGACAACCACGGCCATCATGCCCATGAACCCCACGAATCGCCAATTACTATGACTTTACCTCTCATGATTTTAGCGGTTCCCTCTTTGTTAATCGGTTTGGTGGGTAAACCTTGGCAGAATTTCTTCGAGGGTTTTATTCATGTTCCCAACGAAGTGGTGGAAGAAGTTCATGCTTTTGATTGGACAGAGTTTCTGATTATGGCGGGTAATTCGGTAGGGATTGCTTTAATCGGGATTACTGTCGCTTCTTTGATGTATCTCCAGAAGAAAATTGACCCTGCAACTATTGCCGAAAAATTCCCCGTTTTGTATCGTTTTTCCCTGAACAAATGGTACATTGATAATCTCTATGATCGAGTTTTCGTCCAGGGTTGTCGTCGTCTCGCACGGCAAATTATGGAGGTGGATTATCGCGTTATCGATGGGGCAGTGAATTTAACTGGTTTAGCTACTCTTGTCAGTGGTGAAGGTCTCAAATACCTCGAAAATGGTCGCGCCCAATTCTACGCTTTAATTGTTTTTGCCGCAGTTTTGGGTTTAGTAATTGTCTATAGTCTGGTGTAGATTTTTAAGCCGTTGACTAAAGATTTTTGGGGGCGCAAAGCCCCTTTTTTCAGCTTTAAATACCCCTTAAAAAGGGGTATTTAGGGGGATGAGGAAGGCTGCATTTCATATTTCTGACTTTCTCTCACTTATGGTGAGCAGCAGCAGTTATTAAAAGAGGGCGAATGCAATTCGCCCCTACAATAACATTATTGCGCCAATGGTAGGGGCGCACCGCGTGCGCTCACAATGTAATATAGATATTTCTACAAAATTGAGTATTTTATTGAAAGCATTACCTCATATTTAGCCAATTAGGAGACTCAAATTGCGTTACAAACTTTTAGGTAATAGTGGTCTGCGGGTTTCGGAACTATGTCTAGGAACGATGACATTCGGGGAAGATTGGGGTTGGGGGTCGGATAAAGAGGAAAGTCGGGCGGTTTTTCAGGCTTTTGCGGAAGCGGGGGGCAATTTTCTCGATACTGCTAATATCTACACAAACGGAACCAGTGAAACATTAGTGGGGGAATTTGTCAAGGGCGATCGAGAAAAATGGGTAATCGCCACGAAATATTCTCTCAACACCCGCCCCGGCGATGTCAATGCCTGCGGAAATCATCGAAAAAACCTCTTTCAGGCGGTAGAAGCTAGTTTAAAGCGTTTAGGCACTGATTACATCGATTTACTCTGGCTTCATATTTGGGACTCTCTCACTCCTATCGAGGAAGTGATGCGTGCTTTCGATGATTTGGTCAGGATGGGAAAAGTGCTTTATATCGGCATTTCTGACAGTCCTGCTTGGATTGTCTCCCAAGCAAACACCCTGGCCACCCTACGGGGATGGACACCCTTTATCGGACTACAGATAGAATATTCTCTCAAGGAACGCACCCCCGAACGGGAATTATTGCCCATGGCCAAAGCATTAAACATCGGGGTGACAGCTTGGAGTCCCCTGGGAGGAGGAGTTTTAACGGGAAAATATAATCAACCCAACCCCGTCGATGGTCGTTTAAGCATGACCGACCAACCTTTTCAAATTTTTGATCGCGATCTGAAAATTGCCGAGACCGTCCTAGAGATTGCCAGAGAAATCGGCAAATCACCGGCACAAGTGGCGTTAAATTGGCTCAGAAATCGCCCTAACTCCGTAATTCCTATCATTGGCGCTCGAAGATTGTCCCAATTGCAGGATAATCTCGCCTGTGTGGATTTTAACCTGACTGGGGAACAGCTGCAACGACTTGATAATATCAGTGCCATTTCCCTCGGTTTTCCCCACGAACTTTTAGCCAGTCAATTTGTTCGCGATATCCTATTAGGAGGAGTAGCTGCACAATTGGATCGATGATGGAAGTTTTTGTTTATGGAACCCTGAAACCCAAGGAGAGTAACTATTCTGCCTACTGTGCAGGAAAAGTGATCAACTCTAAAACCGCCTACACAAAGGGGCATTTATACCATCTTACCGCCCTCGGTTATCCCGGACTGACCGAGGGGGAGGGCTGGGTGAAGGGAATTTTATTGACTTTTAACGCAGATTATGATATTGAGCTTTTGGATGGTTTGGAAGATTATCAACCCGGCAGATCTCCAGAAGAAAACGAGTATCAGCGTCGCAGAATCCCTATTTATAATCTAGAGCGAGAATTGATCGGCGAAGCCTGGGGATATGTGATGACACCGGCAAAAATAGCTTTTCATGGCGGTGTTTGGCTGCCTTCCGGTTGGTGGACCGGTAGCGATCGAGAATAGGGATGAGGGGGCCGATTCTGTTAAGATATACAAATTAAAAGCTTAATCGTGAAAAAATTATGTATCTACTCCTAGAAGTGGCCAGTGGCAAATTCCCCGTTTATTTCGTGGCCGTTTATGTGGTCGGTTTTCTCGCTGCTGTCACCATCGGTTCGATCGCTTGGTATAATTCTAAACGTCCTGTTGGTTGGGAAGATGCCCAAAGACCGGATATTATCCCCGAAGTGAAGACAGATATAGATTCTGATTCTCGATCCTAGAAAAAGGCAGTTATCAGTTATCAGCTTCTGAAGGCAAGGGGCAAAAGACAGAATCTGGCAATTCTCCTACCTAAAAAGAAGGTTAGAAACTAAGCACATCAAAGCTTTTAGCTTAACGAATTAGGTTTTAGATTCGGACTTTGTTATCAGATGTGGGTTTTCAGTTCACTGATTACTGATTACTATTCACTGACAGAAATCCCCATTCCCTTCCATCTTCCCTATTCTCCATTTTGCTATGAAACTAACAGCGATGTCCTTTAATATTCGCTACGATAAACCCGATCCCGATGAGCGTAATTGGCGAGTAAGAAGGGAAGCAGTCGCGGCTTTAATTGCTCACTATTCTCCCGATATAATTGGTACTCAGGAAGCTCGCGCTAATCAATTATTGGATCTACACCGTTTATTGCCAAAATACCAAAGTTTAGGCAGCGATCGCAGGGGAACAGGATTAGATGAACATTGTGCGATTTTGTATCAACCAAGTCGGTTAAAATGTTTAGAAATTTACGAATTTTGGCTATCGGAAACTCCCGATATTATTGGCAGTATCACCGAAGCTTGGGGTAATCCTTATCCCCGCATGGTAACGGGGGCTAAATTTCGCACTCTTGAGGGGCAAACTTTACAGTTTTATAACACCCATCTCGATTACTATAGCGACAAAGCTAAGGACTTAGGTGCGAAGTGCATACAGGAGCGTTTTTGTCAACTAGATTTAACAAAAGATTACCTGTTTTTAACAGGTGATTTTAATGTTAATTCTCAGCAATTACCCCGTCAGATTTTAACTCAACCTCTCCAGTCAGAAATTAAATTAAAGGACGCTTTAGCCGATTTAGAATTAGCGGAACAAATGAGCTTTAATAATTACACCGATACCCCTTATTTAGCCATCGATACAATTTATTATGATAGCCGTTTGCAGTTAGATTGGGCAAAAGTCGATCCTTCTCGTTGGTTGAATCTTATTCCTTCCGATCATTATCCCGTAATTGCTGCTTTTACCTTGCCCTAAAAATAGATGATTTCTGTATTTAGCAAATATATAGAGGGTGAAAGCTTCAGCAGACTCTGGTGATTCGATGGTTAAATTTGTTCGGTGTTTTAAACAGGAAAAAAACTCAAGAAGTGATATTTTTGCAGATATTATCGAAGCAATTCTGTTTATTTTCTTCTGGGGATTAGTTATAGTCATTTCAATTAAGATTGAGAATATCAATGCTAGAGTTCATAAGGGTTTAACTGGTCTAGAGTGTATCAGACTTATCTGAAATGACTATACCAATCCTCTGTTTATTTGATTAATTCCACCCCATCTTTGCCGTCAATCTCCTGTAGATAAACTCTTACCTGTTCCTCGGCTGCGGTGGGGAGTTTTTTGCCCGTAAAATCTGGGTGAATTGGTAATTCCCGATGACCACGATCAACGAGAACTAATAAGCGGATTTTTTGCGGTCTGCCATACTCAATAATAGCATTAAAAGCGGCGCGGATCGTGCGACCTTTGTAGATAACATCATCGACTAAAATCACGGTTTTTCCCGTGACATCTAGGGGCATTTTGGTTTTGGCAGGAGTGCGGGTTTTAATGCGATCAAGATCGTCGCGATAGAAGGTAATATCGATCGCTCCCACGGGAACTTTTACCCCTTCTAAGCTCTCAATTTGACTAGCGATTAAATTAGCTAAAGGCACTCCTCGCGTGTAGATACCGATCAAAATCAAGTTATTTAAATCGCCACTTTTTTCGATAACTTCGGAAGCTAAACGGGTAATAGTGCGACGAATTTCGTCAGCCGAGAGAATTTCAATTAACTGTGGGGTCATAATTTTCTAAGAAAAGAGGGGATAGGGGATAGGGAAATTTTGGCCTTGCTGATTTGAGATATGAATCTTCTTTTGTGGGATTTTTAAAACCTAGACCCAAACTAACTTTTGGATAGGTGCAAGGTTGTCATTCATACCTTGATTCAGCAACGCCGAAATTTTTACGGCAATGGACTTTTTTTTACTTTTTCTTTTTTCCTTTAAAACCATCTTCCCACTAACGAATATAATTATTTTCACTTACCTATTTTAACTCGATCGCTCATGAGTGATGAATTATTGCAAAAATCTGCCCTAGAATTAGCCCAACTGATTCGCACTAAACAAATCTCCCCCCTAGAATTAACCCATTTATACCTCGACAGAATCGAGAAATTTGATTGTCAAATCGGTAGTTTTGTCCATGTCGCCGGGGAAAGCGCCCTAGCAACCGCCAGCGCCCAAACGGAACAATTAAGTCAAATCGCCGCTACTGCCGAATTACCGCCTTTTTTTGGAGTTCCCACCGCCATTAAAGACTTAAATGCCGTCGCCGGAATGCCGGTTAGTTACGGAGTCGCCGCTTTACAGGGAAATATCGCCCAATACGACGAAGGAATCGTCACCAGAATGAAAATGGCGGGTTTTATCCTTCTGGGCAAAACTGCCACTTCCCAGCTAGGTTCCTTTCCCTACACCGAAAATCCGGGTTTTTTGCCGACTCGTAACCCCTTCAACCGCAATTATACCGCAGGAGGTTCCAGTGGCGGCGCAGCGGCGGCGGTAGCGGCGGGTTTCTGCCCGATTGCCCAGGGTTCCGACGGTGGCGGTTCCATTCGTACTCCGGCGGGTTGTTGCGGTTTGGTGGGGATAAAACCCAGTCGCGGGCGCGTTTCCTATGCCCCGGTGGGGGAATTTCAAAGCGGTATCGCCACTAACGGCACTCTTTCTAAGACGGTGGCAGATGGGGCGGCGCTGCTTACCGTGATTTCGGGCTATACGACGGGCGATCCCTACTGGCTACCCGATCCGCCCTTTTCTTTCCTAGAAGCCACTCAGAGAGGCGTAAAACCCCTAAGAATCGCTTTTTCTACTTCCATATCCCCCTTCGGCGAGGCGGCTTCCGTCTATAAAAATGCTGTGATCGAGACGGCTAAAATTTTAGAGGGTATGGGGCATCATTTAACGGAGTATTCTCCCGATTTACAGGCTTTAATCGCTCCTTTTCGCCGTATTTGGCAAGCGGGGACGGCGGCGACGGGAATTCCCAAGGAGTTATTAAGTCCCCTTAACCAATGGTTATTAGACAATTCTGGCAGCGCGGGGGAATACCTGCAAGCGGTGCGGCAGATGCACGTTATTTCGCGGCAAATTGTGGCGATGTTTGATAATTTTGATGTCTTACTTTTGCCCATTTTCCTACATCAACCCCCCGGAATTGGTGAGTGGGAAAATTTACCACCGGAAGCAGCGGTTGATAAGATGATTGCTTGGATTGCCCCTTCCCCGATTGCTAATGCGAGTGGTTTGCCCGCAATTACTTTACCAACGGGAGTTGATAGTCAGGGTTTACCCGTGGGAATCCAGTTAGTGGGTAAACCTGCTGATGAAATCACTTTGTTAGGTTTATCGGCACAATTAGAGGCAGCTAATCCTTTCGGTTTGACTGCTAATTTTAACTAGCAAGACTTTCGGTAAATTGGGGAATAGAAGCGATAAGTTTACGCGTGTAATCACTTTGGGGAGAGTTAATAATTTGGTTAGCTGTACCCATTTCCTCAATTTTACCTTTATTCATCACCATAATCCGATCGCTCATAAATCTGACGACACTTAAATCGTGGGAAATAAAGATATAAGTGAGATTAAATTCCTGCTGTAATTCTTTGAGTAAATTTAAGACTCCCGCTTGTACGGAAACATCTAAAGCAGAGACAGATTCATCACAGATAATAAACTGAGGATTTAAGGCTAAAGCGCGAGCAATACACACCCTTTGTCGTTGTCCTCCTGATAATTGATGGGGATAGCGATCAAACCAAGTAGGATCGAGTTTAACTCGTTCTAATAAATATTCTACTCGTTGCCGTCGCTTTTGGGAATTGCCGCCGGTATGATGAATAACCATCGGTTCTAAAATTGCTTTACCGATGGATAAACGGGGATTCAGGGAGTTGTAGGGATTCTGAAAAACTATCTGTAATTCCCGTCGCAGTAGTCTTAATTTTGGATCGCTGGGGTTTAATTTAGCGAGATTTTCTCCTCGGAAATAGATATCTCCAGAAGTGGCAGGAATTAAGCGCAGAATTGTCCTTGCTAAGGTAGATTTTCCGCAGCCCGACTCACCGACTAAACCGAGGGTTTCCCCCTGTTTAACGGCAAAACTGACCTGATCTACGGCATTAAAAAAGGTCTTTACTTGCCCGAAAACTCCCTTAACTGGAAATCTAACCGATAAATTTTCTACTGATAAAATATTCTCGTGATGTTGTAAACCTTCAATTCTGCTTTCTTCCTCCTGGAGAGTAATAAATTTAACTGCTGGTGGAGTAATTTCCTGTAATTCAATAATCTTACCTTGAGAGTCTTTTTCTACTTGTAAAAAATCGCTGACGGTGGGCAATTTTTCTGGACGAGAGTTTAAGCGGGGACGACAGGCAAGTAAACCTTTTGTGTAGGGATGTTGGGGATAATTTAATACTTCTTCTTTTGTTCCCTGTTCGACAATTTCTCCTTGATACATCACGACAATTTGATCGGCAATTTCGTTAATAACTCCTAAATCGTGGGAGATAAAAACCATTGACATTTCTCGATCGCTTTTACACAAATCTCGTAATAATCTTAATATTTCTGCTTGGACAGTCACATCTAAAGCGGTGGTTGGTTCATCGGCAATTAATAGGGTAGGATTACAAGAAATCGCCATGGCAATCATTACCCTTTGTAATTGTCCCCCCGATAATTCGTGAGGATAACGCTTGAGAATTGCCTCTTTTTGTTCTTGAATATAAGTTCTAATTTTTTCCCTGACATGACCCTTATTTTCTAAGGGAAAAGTTTCTATATATTTCTCCTCTAACTGTTCATCACTGGGTAATAAGCGCACTTCTTGCAGTAGAGAGATGGCTTGATTTTTTGCCTGTTCGGGGGTGACTTTTTGGTGCAGTAAAATTGCTTCGGTGAGTTGAAACTCGATGTTATAGACTGGATTAAGAGAACTCATTGGTTCTTGGAAAATCATCGCCATTTCTCCCCCGCGATAATAACGCAATTCTTCCGGGGGAATAGATAATAAATCTACTGCTTGCATTGACTGACCTTTTGCTGGACGAAAGCAAATTTCTCCCCGGGTAATTTTTCCCGGAGAGGGAACCAATCCCATGAGTGCGAGGGAGGTGACAGATTTTCCTGAACCCGACTCCCCCACACAACCGAGAACTTGACCTTTCTGCAAGCTAAAACTAATGTTATTAACGGCGACTGTTGTTCTTTTCTGATTGGAAAATTCAACGGTGAGATGGTGAACGTCGAGAACTTTGTTATCCATGGGTCTTTAAACAGAAAGACAGATTCGATTTACTTATTAAATATAGCTTTTTCTGTTCCCAGTAGCTGGGTGCAATTAACTGGTAGATAGCTGGGAGAATCTCCCTTGCAAGGGAGAATTTTTCGGCATTAAGAAGATTTTCGTCTCTGAGCGATCGCCATGGATCAGAGACTGGCGACTTTTTTAAAGAAAAAATTTTCTTTTCTGTCTCCCCTTTGGGATTACACTGGTAATTGAGAATAATTAGCATTTATTTTTAGCGATCGCAAGTCTTAGACAGTTTCAAAACCGTTGACTGAGGCTGACAGTAGTGCAGTTCTCACCCTTTGGCTACTTCAGTAAACTCGATGAGCTATCAAGGAATTATTGTCACTCTTGAATGAAAGACCTTCATTACCTTACCTTTGGAGATAAGAAAAGCATGGACGATAAAATTAGACCTAATACACCAGAAAAACCAGAAAAATCGCCAAATAAAGCCCAATTTTTCCCTTGGGGTGGTAAAAAGACAGAATTAGATAATGTCACTCCCACGGGTAATGACTTGGCTGCCACCTATCCCCTCGCACAAGTGGAAATGGGAAAAACCGTCTGGTTAGCGGGATTTCAGGGGACAGGAGGGATCAATCGACTCCTAGGTATGGGATTAAACCCCGGCATTCAATTACAGGTAATTAGCTCCCAAGGGAGGGGATCAGTTTTAATTGGCATTCAAGACAATCGTATCGGTATCGGGGCGGAAATGGCCGAAAAAATCCTCGTTAGTGACATTCAACCGAAAAAACTGGAACCCAAAAAAGACCTAACTGAAGTAAGAACATTTCTGCGGGAGATACCCATAGGAAAAGCGGGTAAAGTCATCGGTTATGACCGAGCATTGCGCGGATACAAAGGAAAATTGTTATCAATGGGATTAACTCCGGGGACAGAGTTTACCGTTATTCGCGTCGCACCTTTGGGGGATCCCGTCGAGATTCGAGTGCGGGGATTTCATCTCAGTCTGCGTAAACAGGAGGCAGACACTTTAATCGTCGAAGAAATAGACCCAAAAAGCTAAATTTAATCATCTAAGCCTATTAATTACTCAATATCCTAATTATGGTCAAACCCATTATCGCCTTAATCGGCAATCCTAACTGTGGCAAAACTACCCTTTTTAATGCTCTCACAGGATCCAATCAACGGACCGGCAACTGGCCGGGAGTAACAGTCGATCGCAAAGAGGGAAGATTTCAAGTTAACGGGGAAGATATCACCCTTGTGGATTTACCCGGAGTCTATTCCCTTGATGTGGAAGAAGGGGAGACAGGAATGGATGAATTAGTCGCTAGGGACTATCTACTGTCAGGAGAAGCGGATTTAGTGATTAATATCGTCGATGCTGCCAATTTAGAGCGCAATCTCTACCTTACTACCCAAATCATGGAGATGCGTTTACCGATGTTGATTGCCCTGAATATGATGGATGTGGCCAAAACTAGGGGTATTGTGGTTAATCCGCAACTCTTAAGCGTTCGCATGGATGCAATTGTCGTCCCGATTAGTGCGGTTAAAGGGGAGGGAATCGGAGAATTAAAGCAAAAAATTGGGGAATTAGTCGATGATATTAACCATACTGCTGCTTATGTGGCTTATCCTGCGGTAATTGAGGAAGCTCTTAACGAGATTATTGCCTACATTAACGACCATAGCAGTAAAAGGATCGTTGAGCCAAGATGGACTGCTTTAAATCTACTGCAATACGAGGATCGCATCGCCCCAGAATTGCGCTCCCAGGAACTATTAAGCATTATCGTCAAGCATAGACGACAAATACACCAAGTTTTAGGGGAAGACCTTGATATTTTAATTGCTGATACTCGTTATGGCTTTATTCAACAAGTTACCCAGGGAGCCACTCAACGGACTGGACAGATAAATGATACTATGTCCGACCGCCTTGATCGGATTGTTCTCGATCGCTGGTTGGGAATTCCGATATTTTTGGGTGTAATGTACCTAATGTTCTTGTTTACCATCAATGTTAGTGCTGCCTTTATCGATTTCTTCGATTTAACTGCCCAGACTATCTTTGTCGATGGTTTTGCCCAAGTTTTACAAACAATCCATACCCCGGGTTGGCTAATTGCTCTGCTCGCTGATGGGGCGGGGGGAGGTGTGCAAACCGTCGCCACTTTTATCCCCGTAATTGGCTTTATGTTCCTCTTTTTGTCAATTTTAGAGGATTCCGGCTATATGGCCCGGGCAGCCTTCGTCATGGACCGATTGATGCGTTTGGTGGGATTGCCGGGTAAATCCTTTGTTCCCATGCTAGTGGGATTTGGTTGCAGTGTACCGGCAATTATGGCCACCAGGACCCTAGAAAATTCTCGCGATCGTTTAATGACGATTATGATGAACCCTTTTATGTCCTGTGGGGCCAGATTACCTGTTTATGCCCTATTTGCGGCGGCTTTTTTCCCCATAGGAGGTCAAAATATCGTTTTTGGTCTTTATATCTTAGGAATTCTCGCCGCTATTTTGACGGGATTGGTGATGAAAAAAACCCTACTCAAGGGAGAAGTCAGTCACTTTATTATGGAATTGCCTCCCTATCATCTACCGCGTCTGAAAGGGGTTTTAATTCGCACTTGGGAACGTCTGCAAGCGTTTTTATGGAAAGCTGGACGAGTTATCGTTTTAATGGTGATGATTTTGGGACTACTAAACTCCCTCAGTTTTGATGGTTCTTTTGGTAATCAAGACAGCGAGCGATCGGTTTTAAGTGCCACCAGTAAAGCTGTAACTCCTATTTTCTCACCCATGGGACTAGAGCAGCAAAATTGGCCGGCAACGGTGGGAATTTTTACGGGAGTTTTTGCCAAAGAAGCGATGGTAGGGACATTAAACTCAATTTACAGCCAACTAGCAGGGGAAGATAACCCGAATAAGGGGGCAGCGGCGGAAAAATTCGACTTTTGGGGGCAAATTAACCGAGCTATTGCCACTATTCCCGCCAATTTAGCGGAATTACCTAATCAATTACTTGATCCCTTGGGTTTGAATATTGGTGATTTGCAAGATCAAAAAACGGCTGCCGAGAAGCAAGAGGTAGATTTAGGAATCTTTGGCGCAATGGTGAAAAGATTTGATGGTCAAGCGGGTGCTTTTGCCTATCTGTTGTTTGTTCTGCTCTATTTTCCCTGTGTTTCGGCCACATCGGCAGTATATCGCGAAACTAATGCCGGTTGGACTGCTTTTATTGCCCTCTGGACCACAGGAATGGCCTATATTGTTGCCACTTCCTTCTATCAAATCGCCACTTTTTCTCGACATCCGGGATTTTCTCTCTTTTGGATAGTTTTGATGGGTTTAACCGTAGTCGGGGTTTTATTCACCTTAAAAAATCTCCGTCCCCGAAAAATCAACCGTCCCGCAATTTAAAAGTAGGGTGGGTTAGGCGACAAAAAGCTAGGCAACTAACAAATTATTTAGATTCGCCGTAACCCACCGCAATCAAGCAATTTTTATCAATTTTTTCGCTTATAAACCATGATTTTAACCGATATACAGGCTTATATTGCCAAAAATCAGAAAGCATCTCTGTCTGACTTATCCACACACTTTCGGATGTCAGCGGATGCCTTAAGTCCCATGCTCGATCGCTTGCTGAAAAAAGGGCGAATTCGCCTGATTTCCCTGGAAAAATGCGGAGGATGCAGCCGTTGTTCCCCGGAATCTATGGTTTTTTACGAATGGATTGAGGGCAATTCCACAGGGACAAACAGATAAAAGTTTAATACTACATAAGTGATCTAACTATTAAGATAACTGCTGTATTACCAGTCGCTTTCAACTGGGATAGTTAATTTCTGGCGAGGAACCAAAGTCACTCAACCGCAGAACCTCAAGGTTGTATAATCTTTAAGAGTTATTAAGCTTTGTATCAGTTTGCCCGGCAGCATTTAATGAATATACTTTTGGTGACATCATCTTTAGGTTTACTCCTAGCGATCGCTATCGTCGTCTATTTTGTTTCCTCTCGCAAGTACCAATCGTCGGACTCGGTGGCCAATTCCTACGACCAATGGACCGAGGACGGGATTTTAGAATATTATTGGGGCGAACACATCCATTTAGGTCACTACGGTTCCCCACCAGAAAAAAAAGACTTTCTACAGGCAAAAGCTGACTTTGTGGCGGAAATGGTCTCTTGGGGAGGTTTGGATAAACTGCCCACCGGTGCAACTCTCCTCGATGTCGGTTGTGGTATTGGTGGCAGCAGTCGCATTCTGGCCCGCGACTACGGATTTGCCGTTACCGGTATCACCATTAGTCCCAAACAAGTGGCACGGGCCAAAGAACTAACACCCCCAGATGTAAATGCTCGCTTTTTGGTCGATGATGCCATGGCCCTTTCTTTTCCCGACGAGAGTTTTGATGTGGTCTGGTCAATTGAAGCCGGTCCCCATATGCCGGACAAAGCCGTTTTTGCTCAGGAATTACTGCGAGTTCTTAAGCCGGGGGGAGTCCTGGTGGTAGCGGACTGGAATCAGCGAGATGACCGTCAAAAACCGCTCAATTTCTGGGAAAATCCTGTAATGCGCCAACTTTTGGATCAGTGGTCCCACCCCGCTTTTGCCAGTATCGAAGGTTTTGCCGAACAGTTGGCCGCCACGGGATTGGTAGATGGGGAAGTGGTGACTGCTGACTGGACAACAGCCACTCTACCCTCTTGGATTGATACCATTTGGCAGGGGGTGATTCGTCCCCAAGGTTGGTGGCAATTTGGTCTAACTGGGTTGCTTAAATCCGTCCGAGAAGTGCCGACAATTCTGCTGATGCGTTTGGCCTTTGGTACGGGTTTATGTCGTTTTGGGATGTTCCGCGCTGTTCGCGCTCAATCCCATCTGCAAGCAAGTCAGCAAGAGTCTCTTACCTCAGTTATCTAGCTGGTTATAATTTAATTGAAGATAAATCCCCCCTTGATCCCCCCTTGATCCCCCCTTAATCCCCCCTTATCAAGGGGGGTGTCTGATAATTTTTAACACCTACCTACTTAAATTAATCTTGAATATTTAATTAATCTTTCATGGATTAATAAGGTACGGTTCTAAACTCCACGCAATTATTACTAGGATTATAGAGAGTGTAAACTGCTTTATTTAATTCTTTACCAACGCTACCAACCCCAATTAAACGCTTATCTTGAATCGTCAAAGTTTCGCTTGGTTGCCGTTTATCTAAAGTAGTAACAGTGCTGGTTAAATTAGCGGACTGTAAAGAATAATCAAAAACTTTTCCCGCACGACCACAAAATAGATTATTAACTCCCACCCGTTGCAGTCGATCTAAAATTTGCCATGGGGGAGTATCGGGGGTTAATTCTTCACTAACACTGACACTACTGCCATGAATTAATAAACAATCCAACTCGACAAAACCAAAATCGAGATTTCGTAACCATTGCACCGTTTCTAAAGAAACTGCGTCCCAGAGTTGTTTAGTGCTGTCAATTCCATGTTTATGGATTAATTCCGTCGGTTCTCCTGTTGCTCCTAAACTGTGTAAAATTAGACATTGTTCTTCCCACCATCCCCGACAAACCTGCGGATATAAGTTATTTTTAGTGGGATAACGTATTTGTTCTACTAGCATTTCACTATCGGGATTAACACCGATAAAATCTCCTAAAATATATAAATTTTCTACAGTAACTGACCGTTGCTGAATATCTTCCAATACCGCTTGATAGGCTGGTAAATTGCCTTGAATACCGCTTAAAATCGCCCACATAATTTCTTGATTTATCACAAATTAACGTTCGCAAACATGAGTCGGATCATCGGCTTTTTCCGCATATTCTAGACCCTTAGCCAATCGCCAAGCGAAAATAGGAGGTAAACCCGATTCTAAAATAGCCTGACAGGTTTCCTGATAGTTATAGGCCACTTCTCGCAGTTGTACCGCTGCCGTTTCTCGATCGTAAATCACATAGGTGGCATTTGGACGACCGTGACGTGGTTCTCCCACCGATCCCACGTTGATGATACGTTTAACCGGTGTGGTAAATTGCCGCGACTGTTCCCCATCGGGTTGATACACTTTTATTTGCAAGCTTCCCTCGTCGAGAGTGCGAATGTAGGGGATATGGGTATGTCCACAGAATAAAACCTCTGTATCTACCGATAAAACCCGTTCTAAAGCCGTAAAAGCGTCCATTTCGGCTAAAAGATACTCATGGTTACTTTGGGGACTACCATGAACAAAACAGAGGTGATCTAGCTTAAAAATTTCGGGCAGTTTTGACAAATAATTACGGTTTTCTGGGGTGATTATTTGATTTGTCCACTCATGAGCTAATCTACCGCGTTTTTCTGCTAAAAGCGACGGATAACTGCACTCACAGGCATTTAATCCCTCAACGATATCCTCATCCCAACACCCTTGTACTGTAGTAATCCCCAGTTGACGGATTTTTTCCACCACTTGGTTAGGATGGGGTCCGTACCCAACCAAATCCCCTAAACAGTAGATTTCTTGACAACCCTGTTGGTCTAAATCTTGCAAAACAGCATTTAAAGCGGGCATATTGCCATGAATACAGGATAAAACGGCTATTTTCATCAGATTAACTCCATTTCTGGCTCTAAAGATTCTTGAAATTGTTGTTGATAATAAAAAAGTGCCTCATCGGACAGACAACAATCACTCAGGGTATCGGCAATTATCGGTTTATCGAGATTGCGACCGACGATTTCAATCCCACTGAAGCGATTCGGTCTCCCATCGAGATTTAAGGGGAAATTTAAGCTTTGAAAGTCTTTTTCTGGCCATTCATCCATAAATTCCCCATAAATACACTGACCGTCGATGATATCGAAGATACTTTTAACCCGCAGCACTTCCCCATAGGCCCCTTGGGTTAATTCTGTCCAAAAGGTGGTTAAACTGGAAAAATCGAGGACTTCTCCCGTTAAAACGGCTCTATAAATCTGTATTTCTCGTTTTTTTAACCATTGATCACCTTTTATGGTTGTTTTGACGGGACTGATGACAATTTCATCGACGGGAACTTGTCCTTCGGGGATTTCTTCGTCTGGAGACGTAATCGCTACCCGATGACAATTGAGGGGTTTTAGAAAGCTTTCGAGGGATTGCCTGTCTAAATGCCATGGTACTTCCATATAAACCGTGTTTTCCATGGATAAACTGCTCAAAAGGTCTTCTTCTTCCCTAGAAACACAGGACAACTGGGGAAAGTCACTCTGTAAAGTGAGGTGATCAATGGGAAAAGTTTCCGTCTGGGGACTAAAATATAGACTTGGCTGCTTGCTTTGGGCGATTTGTTGGCGAATCCAATGGGTTTTTCCCGCAGCTATACCCCCCGTCACCACGATAATCATTTTGCTCCTTCTTTATTGTGGTAATGATAATCATTCTAGCATAAGTTAGATTGGGGCAAGTAATCTTCCTTAACCAATCCTCTAGACTTAGCCAGGTTATTTTGGGAAAAATTGGCGGTTTCTTGCGGTATTAATCATGGTTATGGCTCTTTTCTCTAGGATACCATTGGCTTTGTCCATCGGGTAGATCAACTAAGATAATTCCCATCATTTTTAATTGTGATCGCCGCTTCCGTAAAGTGCAAGGGTTTGCGATAATGAGCTTGGAGAACAAAGAGACGTAAAACCATGGGATCGAGGGTTCGTTAAATTTTAAAGTTTTTATCCATAAATTATTCATAAGTAGCTGGTTATAATTAAATTAAAAATGGATTTTAGGTTCGATCCCCCCTGCCCCCCTTGATAAGGGGGGTGCCGATCCCCCCTGCCCCCCTTGATAAGGGGGGTGTCTGAAAACTTTTAACACCTACCTACTTAGTTTGTGCTTTTTAATTTTTTGAGAACTAGCCAAGCATTCGTTTAGTTGTGTCAAGATTTCCTCTTTATTTAAATTTCTGCCGATAAAAACTAACTGATTCTGAGGAGATGTATCCCATTCTACCGCTTGCAGATCGTAACGAGGGCCGCTCAATTGAAAAATATGTTTTAAATCGCTTTGTTGAAACCAGAGAATCCCTTTTGCTCGAAAAACATTTATCGGCATTTTTTGCGTGAGAAAAGGTTCAAATTTATCTAGATTAAATGGTTTATCGCTAACAAAGGAGACAAAATTAAAGTCTTCAGGAGATTGGTTATCACTGGAGATTGGGCGATTTTTTTGAAAGTCTCTCAACTGGTTTTTATACAATTCTTCTTTAGTTAAACCTAGGTCTAACAATAAACCCAAAGGAACCTGACCATAACTACTTTTTAGGAGTCTTATACCCTGTTTTTCCCGACAAATAAACTTTTCTAAATCATCTAATTTCTTGGAACTGACTCGATCTATTTTATTGAGAATTACCACGTCACCGTAACGAATTTGACTAAGGGCAATATTACTATCAAAATGATCGGAAGTAAAGGTTTCAGAATCCACGAGGGTAATAATAGAATCTAAGCGAGTCAGATATTTTAATTCCGTGGCCAAGAAAGTGAGGATAATTGGCAAAGGATCGGCTAATCCTGTGGTTTCAATGATTAGATAGTCCACGGGTATTTCTTTTTCTAAGACCTGATAGACTGTCTCAATTAAACTATCATTAATTGTACAACAAATACAGCCATTACTCAATTCTACCATATCTTCATCGATGGAAACAAGCAATTGAGAATCAATATTAATATCCCCAAACTCATTGACTAAGACGGCAACTTTTAACCCTTCTTTATTGTCAAGAATATGATTTAGTAAGGTGGTTTTTCCACTCCCTAAAAAACCAGTAATAATCGTCACAGGCATTCCCGATTTAGGCAAGCAAGGGAGGGAATCGGAGAGAGGAATTATCAAAGAACTCATGGCAGCTAACCCACTTTTAAGTTAATTAATTGACAGAAAATAGGCTTTTTCAACCCTGTTAAATTCTCCTGGATGGGATCGATCTCCACTAATTGATCAGTTTATACAAAAGTTTCAGAGATTAGTTTTAGATAGGATCGCTGTTTGCATTTTTTCTAATAAATCTGCCAGCGTCATCGAACCTAAATCACCCCCTTGTCGAGTGCGAACACTTAGAGTTTTACTGCTAACTTCTCGTTTTCCAATCACAGCTAAGACAGGTATTTTTTCTAGTTCTCCTGTACGAATTTGTTTACCTAAACGCTCACCACTTTTATCGATTTCCACTCGATAACCAGCTTGTTTTAACTGCATTGCTACCTCTAAAGCATAATGCTGCTGTTCATCACTAACGGGTAATAAACGGACTTGAATAGGTGCTAACCAGAGCGGAAAATCTCCCGCATAATTCTCGATTAAAATACCAAAAAATCTTTCCAAAGAGCCAAAAATAGCTCGATGAATCATAATCGGTCTTTCGCGACTACCATCCCTAGCGACATATTGCATATCAAAGCGTTCTGGCAAGTTAAAATCGACCTGAATCGTGGAACATTGCCACATTCTACCGATCGCATCTTGAATTTTTATATCAATTTTCGGACCATAAAAAGCCCCACCTCCCTGATCCTCAATATAATCCCACTTTTTAGCATTTAAGGCCTCAATTAGAGCCGCCGTTGCCAATTCCCAAACACTATCACTACCCACGGATTTACTGGGACGAGTCGATAAATTTACCTCATAATTAGTAAAGCCAAAATCGGAGAGAATTTTCTCGGTTAAGTTCAAAACTCCTAGAATCTCTGCGGCAATTTGTTCGGGTAAACAGAAAATATGAGCATCATCTTGGGTAAAACCTCGCACCCGCATTAATCCGTGTAAAACCCCTGATCGCTCGTAACGATAAACTGTGCCTAATTCTGCCCATCTGAGGGGAAATTCTCGATAGGAATGCAGGTCATTTTGATAGGTTAAAACATGAAAAGGACAATTCATCGGCTTAATTTGATAGCTTTGCTGTTCTAACTCGATCGCCTCAAACATATTGTCGCGATAAAAGTCCCAATGTCCAGAAGTTTTCCACAGATCTAAATTAGCCACATGGGGAGTATAAAGAAATTGATAACCCGCTTCTAAATGAGCTTGGCGCCAATAATCTTCGATTAAATAACGCATTGTTGCACCCCGGGGATGCCAAAAAACTAAGCCGCCACCTGCATCTTCTTGGATGCTAAATAATTTTAATTGTTGTCCCAATTTGCGATGATCTCGTCGCTGCGCTTCTTCTTTTTGTTGGAGATAATTTTGTAATTCTGCGGGGGTTTGCCAAGCTGTGCCGTAAATTCGCTGTAATTGCGGCTGTTTTTCATCTCCTTGCCAATAAGCACCCGCTACACTCTCCAATGCGAAAGCATCTGGGTTAATTTCCCCCGTCGAGTTGAGATGGGGTCCCGCGCACAGATCCCACCAAAATTCTTCTGGGGGAGAAACAGCACCATCAATTAACGAGGGTTCTCGATCGCTCCGTCCTGCGTCCGGACTACCGATAAAATAACGGGTAATGGTTTCATCTGGGGGAATTCTCTCTAAAATTGACCGTTTGTAGGGTTGATTAAGGCGCTCGATTTCTGCGGTAATTTCGCTTCTTTCCAGCACTTCTCGGATAATTGGCAGGTTTTTCCCGATAATTCGCCCCATTTCTGCCGCTATTTTCTCCAAATCTTCGGGGGTAAAGGGTGTTGGGCGATCGAAATCGTAGTAGAATCCCGTTTCTGTCCAGGGACCAATAGCGACTTTGGTTTCAGGAAAGAGAGTTTGTACGGCCATTGCTAAGATATGGGCGCAAGTATGGCGTATTTTTACTATTTTTTGCGAATCTTCTTGGATAACGGGGCTTTCTGCTCGGGGGGACTTAATTTGATTGACCATTGCTAGTTAAATTGATAATGATTATCATTTTAGCAAAGCAGGGCTGATGTCTGAGAGAAAAATGCGCTCAAATCCTCTAGCGGCAAGCTCAACGCTGATAGCTTACCGCTCAAACTGGAAGTTTCCCCGTTTTAAAAACAGGTATTATCGACGATATTCTCGACTTAACAGCCAGAATCCAGGTTATGATGACGAGAAAAGAAACTGAGAAAACGGGTTTCTTCAAGAAACCCATTTTCTGATTTTCCTGAATTTCTCGCTCAAAATCCCGACAATCGATCGCCTCTTCCGAAAAAGCGCGCATTGGATGGACCGCACATTTCAAGCGATAATCTCCAGTACAAAAAACACAGCGACTACAGGGAATTCGATGCAGCTTTTGCAACTGCCGGCGCCCTTGGGCAACAGCAAGAAAAAGGGCAGTAAAAAAGAACAGCAGCGTTATCCAGATCGCGATCGGACAAAAGAGCGGTATTAGCCTTAACATAAATCTCGATTTTTGTCAATTAAGGAATAATTACAGTTTGCTCAGAAAGGAATTCCTGTCGGATTAGCGATCGCCAGAAACTAAAAATCTCTTGACTGACGCTGTAGGGGTGGGAATAGTGGAAAAAATAACGCCCTTTGTGACAACTCCAAATGCGATCGCCTGACTTTAACCAGGGCTGCCATCCCTGCAATAAATGCTGATCGATAATCGTATCGATATCTCCCCCACAGACTAACAGGGGTACGGGAACTGTCCCCGGGGCGAAATGGGCATTCTGATAGAGATTATGGGGAGAAAGGGACAATAATAAATCCTCTTCCAAGAGATAGCGATATTCTTGGGTTAAAGCGCAGGATTGATGACCAAAAAGATTGTGAACCGATTGATTGAGCAGAGTTTGACGAGAACAAGGCAGTAATTTTGATAGCACATAATAATGAGCTTGCCAATCGATCGCCGGATAGACTCCCACAGAGAGCAAAGTTAAGGATTTTACCCTTTCCGGATAACGACGCGCATACAGTAATCCTACTAATCCCCCCGTGCCGTGGCCGACTAAATGCAGCGGTCGATCACATTGTTTCAGGTAATCTTGTAGTAATACCAAGGCAATATCAAGAGAAGCTGGCTCATCAAGAGATTGACAGTATTGCCAATCAGCGATCGCAATTTCCCTGGCTAAAAAATCCAACACCGGGCGATCAAAACGGCGAAAACTGGGGTTAACATTAATCCAAACTGCATCAGGTAATCGAGACATAATAATCAAGGAGATAGGGGATTTTTCAGTGTTGCCAAAGGCACGGCGTAGCCGTCCAGTAAACAGTAATCAGTAATCGGTGAAAAGAAAGCTGCGAACTAGCCACTTAATACTATTCACTGGTAACTGATAACTGATAACTGATTGATAGCTAACTAAACGCCAAATTCGCCCTTAAGTCCCGCGACCCAGGTTTTGATCCGTTGTTCAGTTAAATCGGATTGGTTGTCTTCATCGAGGGCTAAACCGACAAATTTGCCATTTTTTAGGGCTTTCGACTCGTTAAAATCGTAACCTTCTGTCGGCCAGTAACCGACGGTTTTACCCCCTAGGGAGGCGATTTTTTCTTCCAGTATCCCCAGAGCATCTTGAAAGTTATCCGCATAACCGATTTGATCCCCCATCCCGAAATAAGCGACCTTTTTGGAGACGAAATCAATGTCATCCAATTCATCGTAAAAACCCTCCCAATCGCTTTGTAATTCGCCGATATTCCATGTGGGACAACCGATAATCAGGGCATCGTAGGGGGCAAAATCCTCGGTAGAAGCGGAGGAGATATCGTGTAATTCTACAATTGCCTCACCTCCAAATTCTTTCTGAATCATTTCCGCCACCGTTTCGGTTTTGCCGGTTTGCGTGCCAAAAAATAAGCCAATTTTTGCCATAAAATTTGTCCTTGTTGCGAAATAAGTGAGTTTAACTCTTAATTCTCCTTGATAGGGAATAAAGCCCCTGATTACAGTTTTCGACCTCTGAAACTGGCATTTCCTGCCGGCAAGAACTACAGTACCAATAAGAGCGAGAGCGTCCAATGTGATGCAGCAATTTGGTGTTACAACAGGTACAGTAAGGCATAAGGGACAGTTAGAAAGATTGATCAGCGGGGAAAATTAGGAAAATCGATAATTTATCCTAATCTTCCTTGAAAAAACTAGGCTTCTATCGCATTTAAGGCTTTTTCTACTCGTTTAAAGTCAAAACCCATCGCGCGTAAAGCGTGCCAGAGATGACCTTGTAAAAAGAAGAAAGCGAGAAAAAAGTGGGCATTAGCTAACCAACAGCGCGCCGTATGTACTCCAAAGGGCAATTTCACCGTGTCGGCAAAGTAGGGAGCAATTCCTAACTTCACTTCTAAAATTGGCCCGTAAAATTCGACTGGATAAGCGAGGGTATTTACCCCACAGAAATAGGCGGCCACGAAACCAGCGAGGGCAATTCCGCCCAAAGAATAGGATAAAATGGCTTCTCCGGAGAAAATCAGCACATTTCTCGCCCATTTGAGCGGGGGAACGATAATATGCCAGATACCGCCCCCAATTAACATTAAACCGACGTAGATATGACCACCGACTAAATCTTCGAGATTGTCCACAGTAGCGAAGTGGGTTTGATAGCCATAGATAACCCAAGGATCGAGGGTTGGTTCACTAACGACTCGGACAGCGCCGATAGTTGCGTCGTATAATCCCCCCCAGTACATAGCTTTGGCCACTAATAATAATGCAGCTATACCTAAAAAGAGCAGGTGATGACCGAGAATAACTCCTAATTGTCGGGGTTCACTCCAATCGAAATGGAATTTTTTCCCCGGACTGGAGGAATCTTTCAAGGTTTCTGGGACTCTTAACAGGTGAAATAAGGCTCCTGCTCCCAAAACTGCCGAAGAAATCAGATGAATTGAGCCAATCACGAAAAAGGGATAGATATCGATGATTTGCCCCTTTTCTCCGACTCCAAAGCCTAAAGTGGCCAGGTGCGGCAGTAAAATTAAGCCCTGTTCTGCCATGGCTATATCGGGGCGATACTGGGAAATTTCAAATAAGGTGAAGGCTCCTGCCCAAAAAGCGATTAAAGCAGCTTGGGCAACGTGGGCAACGATAAATAAGCCTGATTTATCGGCAAAACGGGCATTTCCTGCCCACCAGTCGTACTTGATCTGAGGATTGTCGTGGGTCTGCATGGCATCTTTTAACGAAAATAGAACCAAGCTTATTGATAATAATATGCAATAAGCTTTAAGTCTTAGTCTAGAATAATTCTCAATAAAATCAAGTTAAGAATTGTTACAGTTGCTCGGTATCCTTTGATACATCAGTATTTTTAGCCGGTTTAGCCTTTGAAAATCAAGGCTTTTCAGCATGAATCTTGGATCGCAGCTAGAGTAATCTTCTCAAATAATTGAGAATAATTATTAATTAGTTTTTAACGAAGACTAGAGGATAATTAGCTTGTCATCACTTAAACAAGCCTATAATTAGGCATTAAAGAGCATATTTAAGCTTATTTACGCTTTTTATTTCATTTTTAACCTGAAATATCTTTTTTATTCGATAAAATACCCGCCGGTGCCACTCGCCTCCCTGTCGGTTGTGGTAAGCTGTACTGAATTTAAACTGCGTCAGAGTCTCTGAGCGCCCATTTATAGGGATTGCCGCCTCTGGAGGTTACTTTCTCCCCCCTCCCCAGTTCTGAAAAGATACTTAATAGAGCCGTAGATTAATAACATTGTCGTTAAAGTCATGGCCATAATTAGGGGGGCGATTTTGGCTAACCAGAAAGCCACGAAGATTATGCCGATTCCGTCAGCGAGTAAGATGGGTAAACGTGGCCCTATGCCATGGTCAATAATTTTTCCCGTGCTTGGCTGCAGTTGAATTTTGGCTAAACAATGAAACCAAATTTGACTGACTAAAACTATTAAAGCTCCCCATCCTATCCAGAGGGCAGCCACATAAAAGCCCGATAATTCTAAAACAATTGTACTAATTGTGACCATAAAAAAGCGATCGAGGCGAGGATCGCTGGTTTTTTGCTGAAATTGGGCAATTTCTCCCAAGTCCACCGCCGCCATGCGTGCCTGTTCCATGCACATCACCAGGGTCCCTAGGGCAAGAATAGCAGCGGATAGGTTTTCCGGTGAGAAGATTTGGGAGATTATGCCTAAACTAGCTGGAAAAAACAGTAAAAAAAGGATCGTTCGTCTCATCTATTCGGGGTGGGGTCGGATTAAGATAAGAAATGCTCTTGACTTGATCATTTCTGTAATGTCTTGTTTGCCTCCTTTTCAAAATGCTCTCCTTCTCACCCAAGCTTTAACCCATCGTTCCTATGTCAATGAACAGTCCGAATTGACGGAAAATAACGAGCGCCTAGAATTTTTGGGCGATGCGATTTTGGCTTTTTTGGTGGGCGAACTGTTGTATCAAAAATATCCCGCCATGAACGAGGCAGAATTAACCCGTTTGCGGTCAAATTTGGTCAAAGAAGAACAATTAGCGCAATTGGGCCTTGAAATCGGCCTGGGGGAGTTAATGCGTTTAGGTAAGGGGGCAATTAAAGATCGGGGGCGATCAAATCCTACCCTATTAGCGGACACTTTTGAAGCGATAATTGGGGCTTATTATCTAGATTCGGGGTTAAATGCGGTTAAAAACTATCTGCACGGGCTTTTTATCCCTGTAGCCTCTCATTTAGTCTCTCAACAATCGGAATCGTCATCTTTTATCGATGCTAAAAATCTCTTTCAACAGTGGGCCCTGGCCAATTTTGCCTCTAATCCAGAATATGCGATCATCGATGTTACAGGACCGCCCCACGCCAGAGAATTTACTGCCGAAGTGCGGGTTAATCATCTTCTCTACGGTACAGGTAAAGGTAAACGGAAACAGGATGCCACCAAAGCGGCTGCCGAAGATGCTTTAAAGCGCTGTCAATGGCAATAAGTACCTAAGCAAAATTAATTACACATTTCGATAAAGCTTTTGCCTATTGCCTATTGCATGAGTGCCTATCCTAACCAAGAAATTAATTTTGCACGACTACTTAGTAAATAGGGCCAAACCTACTTATCTTAGGGGCCACCAATTAACTTTATCTCTGGTGGCACTGTACACTTCTTTTAAACCCTCGGCATCCAGTACCCGAATTAAATCCCCCGTCGATTCTGAGGCAATTAATCCCACGGTTTGCAATCCTTTTAATACCTGTTCGACGGTGCGTTGATTGAGTTGACAAGCGCGAGCAATCACATCTACGGATAGATCAAAAGTATAGATATTTTCAGCACTGGGTTGACTGCCTAATTCTCTTTCTTGATAGATTAAAGCTCTCAGTAAAGTGGCTACAGCTTGGGGTGGATAGCTACTGCAATTAAGCAAATGATACTCGAATTTTTGCTGTAATTCAAATAAAAAACAGTACCGTTGACGAAAACTTTCGTTATCGTTGTAAATCTTTTCTAGTGCCGATAAGGGAATTTTCAGGACGTGGGCAGTTTTATAGGATTCCACCAAACAGGGAAAAGCGCGACTGGCTAAACCATAACTAAAGGGTAAACTCCTCATACCAAAACAGCCACCGGGGTAGGTAATGGCAATAATCCGGTCGAGGGGAGTGCTGCGGACGACGATTACACCCTCATCTAAAATCACATACAAAACATCTAGAAATTCATCGGGGAGAAAAGCCGTATAGACGGGACGATTGGAAAATAGCGTCTCTAGCTTGAGATTGTCGGCATCGAGATAGTGACTTAACCAAGCTTCCTCTAGTCCGCGAAAGAGAAAACTCTGGTTAATCAGTTGTTGTAGGAGGGTTGTTTTTTTGGCTTTGACGCTCTTGCCCATAGTCTCAAACCTAGATGTAGCACTGATTTTATCTTCTCACAGTTTCCCCTGTTATCATCTTGCTTCAAGTTTATTTTATAAATGTATTGAAATTTTGTTTCCTGTGCTGTAGGATTAAAACACGCCTGAAAACAGATACAACCTCAGAGTAAATTTTAGGAGCGCCGCCGATGCAGTCATCCCAGTCTTGTTTGTCCCTACTCATGGCAACTGTCCTGACAGGGGGAATGCTGGTATCTTGCACCCCATCCCCCACCAATAGCGGCAATGACAGCCAAAAACCCCTGACTGTGACGCTTGTTTCCTATGCTGTCACCCAAAGTGCCTACGAAAAAATCATTCCTAAATTTGTCGAGGAATGGCAAGAAAAAACGGGGCAAAAAGTAACTTTTGAACAGAGTTATGGCGGTTCTGGTTCCCAAACTCGCGCCGTTATCGATGGTTTAGAAGCGGATGTGGTAGCGTTGGCTTTAGCTTTGGATACCAAGAAAATTGAGCAAGCGGGATTAATTCAACCTGGTTGGGAAAAAGAAGCGCCCAATGACTCTATTGTTCATAAGTCTGTAGTGGCTTTTGTTCCTCGTGATGCCAATATTAAAATTAATAAATGGTCAGATTTAGCCAAGGATAATATTAAAGTTATTACCGCTAATCCCAAGACTTCTGGCGGAGCGCGCTGGAATTTTCTCGCTCTTTGGGGTTCGGTGACGCAAGCGGGAGGCAGTGAACAAGAGGCGCAAACTTTTGTCGAAAAAGTGTTTAAAAATGTGCCAGTTTTACCTAGAGATGCTCGCGAATCTAGTGATGTATTTTTTAAACAGGGCCAGGGAAATGTGCTAATTAATTACGAAAACGAGATGATTCTCGCTAACCAAAAAGGTGAGAATTTAGCCTATACTGTTCCCACCGATTATAATATTTCTGTGGATAATCCCGTGGCGGTTGTTGATGCCAATGTGGATAAAAAGGGTACGAGAAAAGTGTCCGAAGCTTTTGTGCAGTTTTTATTTACCCCAGAGGCACAAAGAGAATTTGCTAAAGTGGGTTTTCGTCCTGTTGAACCGACGGTAGCTAAAGAGTTTGAGAGTAAATTTCCTCAGATAAAAAATCTCTTTACCGTGCAGGATTTAGGCGGTTGGGATAAGGTACAAAAGCAATTTTTTGATGATGGAGGCTTGTTCGATAAAATTCTGACTAAAGCTGGTAAATCCTAAGGAGAAAAACCATGGATAATCAACCCCAATGGCAAACTATTAATCATCCCCAAAGTGACTTACATCTCGATCAATCTGGACTCGATCGCCCCACTTCCCGACGAATAAAAATTCGGGTTCCTAAACAATATATTAACGAGCCAATTATAGCACGTTTAGGGTCTTTTCCCGGTCTAAAAGTGAATATATTTTCCGCTTTGTTAGCTGCCAATAATAATCAAGATGGCTGGTTTGATCTACAACTACAAGGCAACTGCCAAGCTATAGAAAATGCCCTTTCCTATCTGGCAGATTTAGATGTAGAAGTTTGGTATGATTCAGCACAAGTTCTTGAAGAAGCGGACAATTGGTAATCTCTAGCAATAATTAACAATGGCTAACCCACAATTATCTTTATCTCCCAGTCAACCCCTGAAAAAAGTTTCTATTCCTTGGGTAATTACCATTAGTTATCTAGTGGTTTTGTTGGTTTTACCAGCAGCGGCACTATTTGCTAAATCCCTAACTCTTGGTTTTGCTGAATTTTGGCGTGTTGCCACTTTACCGATTTCTTTATCCGCTTACCAAGTCACTTTTTTTACTTCGTTAATCGCTGGATTAATTGACGGAGTTTTTGGCACTATTATCGC
Source organism: Microcystis sp. 0824 (assembly GCF_003112475.1). Classification (NCBI taxonomy): domain Bacteria; kingdom Bacillati; phylum Cyanobacteriota; class Cyanophyceae; order Chroococcales; family Microcystaceae; genus Microcystis; species Microcystis sp. 0824. Next base: position 211,641 of record NZ_BDSM01000007.1, read on the forward strand.
TTGGGTGTTAGTGCGTTATCGATTCCCGGGTAAAAAAATTGTCGATGCTTGTGTAGATTTGCCCTTTGCTTTACCCACTTCTGTTGCTGGTTTAGTCCTAGCCACAGTTTACAGTGATAAGGGTTGGCTCGGTCAATTTTTTGCCCCTTTTGGCATTAAGATATCCTTTACCATTTTAGGGGTTTTTGTGGCGATGTTATTTATCGCTTTACCCTTCATTGTCCGCACCTTACAGCCAGTTTTACAGGAAATGGAAAAAGAGGTAGAAGAAGCGGCTTTATCCCTCGGTGCTTCCTCTTGGCAAATCTTTTGGCGAGTTATTTTTCCCACAATACTACCCGCTATTTTAACAGGAGTTGCCCTCGGTTTTGCCAGAGCGATCGGTGAATATGGTTCCGTAGTTATTATCTCCTCTAATATTCCCTTTAAGGATTTAATTGCCCCAGTTTTAATCTTTCAAAGACTAGAGGAATATGATTACACAGGGGCGACAGTAATCGGCATGGTTTTATTACTGGTTTCTTTGTTCATGTTAGTAGTAATTAATTTCCTGCAGCAATGGGGGCAAAAATACAGAGTTAAGTAAAGAGTAAAAAATATTAGAGTATGACTGGAGACAGATCAAAAATGCTGAGTCTAAAAAAATCAACTAAACCGAAAGAGTGGGATTACAAACCCCTACTAATTATCATCGCCCTCGTCTATCTGGCACTATTATTATTTATTCCAGCAGCGGCAGTATTTTACTATGCTTTTCGCAATGGATTCCAAGCTTTTTTAGAAGCGGCGGGAACTTCTGACTTTATCGAAGCGGTAAGATTAACAGTCATTATTGCCCTAATTACTGTACCTTTAAACACAATTTTCGGACTTTGTGCCGCTTGGGTAATTGCTCGCAATCAATTTCGTGGCAAAACTTTATTAATTAGTTTAATTGACTTACCTTTTGCCGTTTCTCCCGTGGTAGCCGGTTTAATGATTGTACTGCTCTATGGGCGCAATGGTTGGTTAGGTTCTTTTTTAGAACTTTTCAGTATAAAAATACTTTTTGCTTTACCCGGAATGGTATTAGCAACTATATTTGTTACTATGCCTTTTGTGGCTAGGGAAGTTATCCCAGTCTTAGAAGAAATTGGCTTGGAACAAGAGGAAGCGGGGCGCACTTTAGGGGCAAATGATTGGCAGATTTTCTGGCGCGTCACTTTACCCAATATTCGTTGGGGGTTGATGTACGGAGTGCTGTTAACTAATGCCCGGGCGATGGGAGAATTTGGGGCAGTTTCTGTGGTTTCTGGCAGTATTTTAGGGAGAACTGCCACCCTGCCAATTTTCGTAGAACAGGCTTATAAAAATTATCTCACTCCTGCCGCTTTTAGTGCGGCGGCTATTCTCGCCTTACTAGCGGGAGTTACTTTAATTATCAAAGAAATTCTCGAACGTAAAACCGCCCACAAAATTCACACTACTTAACTACAAAAAATCTAAAAATATGAGTATTACTATCCAGCAAGTTTCCAAACGTTTCGGCAATTTTCAAGCTTTAGATAATATCAGTTTAACCATTCCTGAAGGCAAATTAGTCGCCCTTCTCGGACCATCGGGATCGGGAAAATCCACCTTATTACGTTCAATTGCGGGATTAGAAACTCCCGATAGTGGCGCAATTATCATTAACGGACAAGATACCACCCATCTGGATCCTAGACGGAGAAATATAGGCTTTGTTTTCCAACATTATGCCCTATTTAAACATTTAACTGTTCGTCAAAATATTGCTTTTGGTCTAGAAATTCGCCAGCAAAAATCGCCAGTAATTAAGAAAAAAGTTGAGGAACTATTAGAATTAATTCAATTACAAGGATTAGGCGATCGTTATCCCGCCCAATTATCGGGAGGACAACGGCAAAGAGTAGCTTTAGCCCGCGCTTTAGCCATTCAACCGAATGTATTATTATTAGATGAACCTTTTGGAGCTTTAGATGCAAAAGTTAGAAAAGAATTAAGGGTATGGCTGAGAAATTTACACGAAGAAGTTCACGTTACCAGTGTTTTTGTTACCCACGATCAAGAGGAAGCAATGGAAGTGGCCGATACGATTGTTGTGATGAATCATGGTAGAATTGAACAGGTGGGTTCTCCTGCCGAAATTTATGATCATCCAGCCACACCTTTTGTGATGCAGTTTATTGGGGAAGTGAATATCTTACCCAGTTTAGCAGGATTAGGAAATGGACATCATCCGGGTCATAATTCCACCGTTTTTATCCGTCCCCACGACCTCGAAATTATGCCCAATCAAGATGGGTTGAATAGTTGGGCAGTGGTGAAAAGAGTTATTCATTTAGGCTGGGAAATACAAGTAGAATTAATGTTAGTCGATGGGGAAATGGTGGTAGCTTATCTCAATCGAGAGGAATACAAACAATTACAGTTACAACCAGAACAAACGGTACATTTAAAACCGAGAAAAGCGACCCTACTCACTGATTTTGACAATAAAAGTGAGAAAGTTATCGATTATTCAATTTAAAAACTTTATTTGTGTGACAGCTTTTCTGATCAAGATGAAGTTTAACCAGAGGTTCATTGACTAGGGACGACAATCTCTGGCCTGGCTGTAATTCTGGCGAAAGCGATTGTCAAGGATTGAGATAGCCCTGTGTTTGTTGTGGGAAAAGGGTTTTATCAATTATGCAGGGCTGATTTGTAAGTAGCCGGTTGCGGGTTCAAATCCCATTTAACAACTTTTGAGTCAAGGGCTAATTTAGTAGTGTGATTGTTCTAAAATAAGGTCATCGCCCAATCAGTATATAGCAATGACCTTAATCGCTGTCATCGATTATGACATGGGAAATCTGCACTCTGCCTGTAAAGGACTGGAAACCGTGGGTGCAGTGCCGAAAATTACCGATTCTCCCCTAGATCTCGAAAAAGCTGACGCTATTGTCTTACCCGGAGTCGGTTCTTTTGATCCTGCTGTCCGGCAAATTCGCAGCCGTCATCTCGAAAAACCGATCAAAGCGGCGATCGCTAATGGTAAACCCTTTCTCGGTATCTGTCTCGGTTTACAAATTCTCTTTGACTCATCAGAGGAAGGACAAGAGGCGGGTTTAGGGATTATTCCGGGGACAGTGCGCCGTTTTCGCTCCGAACCTGGCATTACCATTCCCCACATGGGTTGGAATCAATTAGACTTCACCCAGCCGGATCATGCTCTTTGGCAGGGATTACCCCCGCACCCTCACGTCTATTTTGTCCATTCCTATTATGTCGATCCCCTTGATAGTCATCTGACTGCCGCCACCGTCACCCATGGCAGTCAAACGGTGACGGCAGCGATCGCTCGTGATCGTTTGGTAGCGGTGCAGTTTCACCCGGAGAAATCCTCGACTAATGGCTTAAAAATTCTGGCTAACTTTGTTCAACAGGTGCAAAAATTAGCTTTAGTCTCCTAAATAAGCCTTTAAAACCCGCTCGTTTTTTTGGATTTCGCTGGGAATGCCATCGGCTAAATTTGTCCCTTCTGCTAATACCCAAACGTGGTGACAAAGGGACATAATCACATCCATATTATGCTCGATAATCAAAAAGGTGATTCCCTGACGATTCCATTCGATAATATGGTCGCTGATTTGACCGATTAAAGTGGGATTAACTCCGGCGGCAGGTTCATCTAATAAAATTAATTTTGGCTCGGTCATTAGCGCTCGGCCAATCTCTAATAATTTCCGCTGTCCTCCCGATAAAGCTCCCGCATAATCGTGCGCTTTTTCCCCCAGACCGATCGAATCTAATATCTCCAAAGCTTTGGCACGATTTTCCTGTTCCTGTTGGCGAATTTTTGCCCCCTGAAACCAGACTTTGAGAAAATTTTCGCCCGTTTGTCCCGGACTAGCTAAGAGCATATTTTCTAACACCGTTAATCGGGATAATACCCTGGCGACTTGAAAAGTTCTTACACATCCTTTTAGGGCAATTTGATAGGGAGGCAGCTGATGAATGGGCTGACCATCAAGAAAAACTTCCCCTTTATCCGGGCGAATAAAATTAGATAAAAGGTTAAAAAGTGTAGTTTTTCCGGCTCCATTTGGTCCGATTAACCCGGTGATACTGCCCTGCGGCACATCCAAATAAGCATTATTGACGGCGCGAATGCCTCCAAAACTTTTCGATAATCCTTTGGCAGAAAGTAACATATATAAATTATGAATTATGAATTATGAAGTGGGAAGTGTTTTCAGTGAACAGTAATCGATGAACTGATAACTGATAACTGATAACTGAAATTATTTTCCCAAAGTTAACTCCTCTTTTTTGCCGAGGATACCCTGGGGTCGCCAGATCATTAAAACCATGAGCAGCAGACCGATAATCATAATCCTTAAAGCCCCTAATTGGCTATCATTAAAAATATCTAATTGGGGTAGAATAAAGCGAGTTAGGGAATCGTAAGCCCAGAAAATTACTGCTCCTAGTAAGGTGCCGGCATTGCTACCAGAGCCACCGAGAATAATAATAATCCAAGCGTTAAAAGTCAATAACGGTTCAAAATTAGTCGGGTAAATGGTGGTTAATTGCCATGCTAAAAAAGCCCCAGCTAAACCAGCGATCGCACCGCCTAACATCAAAGATTGTAACTTATACCAAAAGACATTTTTTCCCAAGGCCCGGGGAATTTCTTCATCTTCGCGGATAGCTTTGAGGATGCGTCCCCAAGGCGATCGCAAAAGTAATTCTAAACCAGTATAAACGAGAGCGAGGAGGACTAAAACTACCACCATCAGCCCGGCTTTGTAATTATAGTCATTCAAGGCAATTACACCGTTTATGTACAGAAAAAGCAGTATTATCGCCCCTAACAACCCCCAAAAGATTAAAGCTCTCTTTTGCGTCGGTTGATAGCTTTTGCCGCTAATTTGCCCAGCTTCGCGCCATTGTCGTTGCAGATTGCGCCCCAATTGCCAGAGAGCAAAGATAGCAAGCAGGGTAAACAGGGCAATAATTAATAATTTGAGGGGAAAACTGGGATTTATATCCAAAGGTAGGGGATAACGTTGTAGTCCGAAACTGCCTTTCGTTAACCAATCCTCGTTAAGCACCAGCAAACGAATTAACTCAGACACCCCGATGGTGACAATCGCTAGATAATCGGCTCTTAATCTCAGGGTGGAAAAACCGATGGCTAATCCCAACAATGCCCCTAGGAGCGCCCCGACAATGGCGGCAAAAATCATCGGTACACCCTGTAAAGTTAATAAAACCGTTGCATAAGCCCCTAAAGTGGCAAAAGCAACCTGACCAAAGTTAATTAAGCCAGTAAATCCCCATTGTAGATTTAAACCGAGGGCAAAAATCGCATAAATACCCGCCCAAATTGTCAGGGAAACTAAATAATCTGTCATGTTATGGCAATTATCTTAATAGTGAGGTACAAAGTTTTCGGTTTCGGGAGTCAGGAGCCAGAAGTCAGGAGTCAGGAATCAGGAGACGATGCCCAATCCAGTTATACTTCATACTTATAAGAAACGCTATAACTCAAAAATGATCTTCAAAGTAAAAAGTAAAAAAGGGGTTGGGAGTGTGGGAGTGCCGGAGTTGGGGAGAAAAAGCTGAAAACTCACATCTGATTACTGATTACTGAAAAAGCTGATTGCTAACTGCTAGTATAATATCAGTTACAACGGCCTCTGTAGCTTGATGGACAATTGTGACGAGCGGAGGGTGCTAGGCTATCAATACCGAAAAAACCTTGTCCTATTAATTTCTATGCCTCTTTTGATTCTAATTGCCGATGATGACCCCGGTATCCGCCTAGCGGTCAAAGACTATTTAGAATTAGCAGGTTATAGTGTGGTAGCGGCGAGTAATGGTTTGGAAGCTTTGAATTTATTGGATACCTATCATCCCCATCTTTTGGTATCGGATATCAAAATGCCGCGTTTAGACGGTTATTCTTTGGTGACTAAGGTGCGGCAACAGCCAGAATTTAGGTTATTGCCGGTAATTTTTTTAACCGAAAGAGGGTCAACAGAGGAAAGAATTCGCGGTTATCAAGTGGGTTGTGATATCTATCTGCCTAAACCTTTTGAGATGGAGGAATTAAAAGCGGTTATTCGCAATCTTTTAGAGCGATCGCAAATGGTGCAAAGTGAACGTCAATATCAGAAATTAAAACCAGAAGAAAGCCCCAAAACTAGGGATGTTTTAACTTCTTCTTTACAGGACGATTTTAAGTTAACTAATCGCGAGCGGGAAGTGTTAGAACATTTAGCCCGGGGACTTTCTAATAGTGAAATTGGGCAAAAACTGCATCTTAGTTCTCGCACGATCGAGAAATATGTTAGTAGTTTACTCAGAAAAACAATTACTAACAATCGCGCCGAATTGGTTCGTTTTTCCCTCGAACATAGATTAATCGATTAGCTGAAATAAAAAACTTAAATTTTGTTTTTTACTTCCTCTAAAAGACTGCCACAGGAGTCTAAAAGTAGCTCGATTACGCGGTCAAAACCTTCACGACCACCGTAGTAGGGATCGGGAACTTCTTTTTCTGGGTGATAACGAGCATAGTCACACATTAACTTGACCTTTTCTTGATATTTTCCTGTCCGATCTAGGGATAAAATATCTTGATAATTGGCTTTATCCATGGCTAAGATTAGATCAAAATTCTCGAAATCTTCGCGGGTAAATTGTCTGGCTGTCCCTTGCAGAGGAATACCGCGTTTTTTGGCCGCCGTATTCATGCGAGAATCGGGAGGAGAACCGATATGATAACCGGCAGTCCCCGCAGAATCACAGAGGATTTTATTACTTAATCCTTCTTGTTCAATCAGATAAGTCATGATATTCTCGGCAGCGGGAGAACGACAGATATTTCCTAAACAGACGAAGAGTAGTTTATAGGGCATAAATTGACCGGTAGAATCATCACTAAATTGCCAATTATAGGGCATTTTTAACATCCCGATAAAGATTTATCCTCAAAAAACTCCTCGCTGTCCATTAACCTAATTTTGGCTAATCCCAAGCTTTCTAAATAATCTTGCCACCCTTGGGGAGTATCTTCGATCGCTAATAATCCTAATACCCTAGCTACGTCTGCTACCCAAGGTAGGGTATGAATTCTATAACCCTGCCAGTTTACCTCTAAGGATAACCAAGCGGGAATCTCTTGGGGGTTAAATTGTTGGGAGGCAAGATAATCAGCTTGAAAGCAGTAAATCCGAGGTGGTTTTTGACTCTCTAACAAGGTTAAACACTCCTTCTAATCTGGACATTAATCTCTTTCCTCGTATTTTAGGGGAACCTCAGCATAATTTCTGTTAAATATGAACTTCTCTTGTCAATAAATAGTGAAAAAACAACTGATAACTAGGCCGAGTTTCCCCAAGGCAATTTACCCTTAATTCTCCCCTAAGCGAGGACGAATAATTAAATAAATTGCTGCACCGACTAGCGGCAATAGGGAAATTACCGGCAACAGGAAAGGATTTTTTAATCCCCGTCGGGTTAGATCATCTTGCAGCAAAATTGGACATAATAGGGTTAAAAGACAGAAATCTAAACTCATAACATTAATAAAACGGCTAGTTTGCCACTGATACCAAAAATCAGACCAATTGCCGTTGATTAATCCGTAAGCGATTAAAATTGCCGCAGTAATTAGGGCAATTACTCCTAACAAAGGTGAGTCTAAAAGTTTAATGACCAGATTTTTTTTACCAGTAAAATTGCTGTTGGGTTGACGGAGGGTTAGATAGGGTAAAATGGCGAAAGCACCCACAGCAAAGGAGGCAAAAGCAAAGGGCCAAGCGATGATTTTTTGGTCACGACCATCGATAATTAAAAGGCTAGTGTAGATAAGTGGCCAAACTCCCATCAGGTTGAAAAGAGCGATAATTAACGGGTTAATATCTTGCCATTTGCCAGTGGAAAGATTGATAATTAAATTCATTGTATCTGGTTGGTCGGGGGGTGCTAGTAAAAAAGCGTATAATCCGAAGCATAACCAAAGTAAACCGAGAATAATTTTTGTTAACATGGGAGTAGATAATTAGGATAATTTAGTAATCGGGTCTTCAGCACATATTTTAGTAGAAAAGTGATCAAAAGATCAAGCAAGATTACCTAATTAATGATCACTAAGTAGGTAGGCGTTAAAAATTATCAGACACTCCCCTTATCAAGCTGGGAGATCCCCCCGCCTATCGGCACCCCCCTTATCAAGGGGGGCAGGGGGGATCGAACCTAAAATCCATTTTTAATTTAATTATAACCAGCTACTTAATTTTTAGGGAAGACGACGGGGATTCATGGTTTCTCCTGGGGTAATTTCTGCACTTTTAGAGTGGAGTAAGCGAGTTTGTTCGAGGATAGTTTCTAAGTCTTCATCCGAGAATTCTTGTACATAGTTTAATTTGACTTCTTCTAGGAAGATAATTAATAACATCTCGATTCTTTCTAGACTGTGACGGGATTGTAATTCCCCGGCGAGAGATTGCCCGAAACGCTGGACTAATTGCTGTAATAAACGCTCAAAAACTTCGTCTTCCTGGGTAATCTTTTCAGCTATGTTAACAAAGGATTGATACAATTGACTAGATAAGCGATTGCTCAAGTCAGTTTTTAACCCTTTCATGCCGGGTAATCGCAATAAGCTCTGATAAGCGGGAGTTTGACTGAGAATTTTCTCGATATTGTATTTAATTAAAGCTTCTGCTTCTGGTTTAACTTGCGGTAAAACCTTGTCAACGGTGCTATTAACTACTAACCGAAAAATTTCGATAACTTCATTAATATCATTGAGATTATTATAGCCACCATTAAGGGATTTATCGAGAAATTTCTCCACTTGTCCCCGTCGGATATATTCCTGAATTTTATTAATGATTCTCAGGAGAATTATCTCAGTAATATCTTTAGAAATTAGCGCAACTAAGCCTTTAACTGCCTGTTCTTTAATCAACCTTAAGTTAATAATTTTAACTTGATCTAGGCGAATACCGGTAGGAATAAATCGCAACCATCTCCAGATAGGAATAAACAGAAAAATATCATACCATCGCCATAACATAGCCTCGCGCCAACGCAGACCTTTATGAGTGCGAGCAATCCACCAAGTTCTCAGCATAAATTCCCAGAAAAAGATGGTTCCAAAGAAAAAATCGATCGCCTCAAAGTTATCTATCGGTCTCCCATCTTCTCCTAGGGGACGAAAATAATTAGTTTCTATTAAAGGTTGAATTTCTTGATTAAAAAACTTCAACTCTTTTTCCCAGCCATTTTGACTGAGATAATCCCAAGTCCAAAACTTCTGAAAGGCTGCTTTTGCAGAAACATTTTCTGTTTTAAAAACCCGCAAGCGCATTTTATTTTTAATCTTCTCTAAAGTTCCAGTTTTCTCCGCCGAGGCAAAGGGATTATTATCGACCATATTGACACTTTTTTGGCGCAAATTATCTAAAACTTTCTCAATCTCTTGGCGATATTCTTGCAGATTAAACTCTGGTTTAAAGAGCTTTTGATTAATTATTTGATTAAGTTTATTAACCGTATCTAAATATTCACTGGTACTACGATAGGGTTTAATTCCTTTCACCACATCATACTTAGCGATTCCTCTAACAAAGGGAATTTCTAGGGGTTTGTCGGGAGGTATTTGTAATTCTTGAAAGGCAATCGGCCCGAGTTTTATTGGTTCATTAAATCTTAACAAAGTTATTTGCAAGCGTCCCTGTAACCAAAAATCTCGCAGGGGAATATAGGTTAAATCGAAAATAACCAGAATATAATTACATAATACCAATAGGGCCATGCAAGTCTCAAAGAGATTGCGTAGGGAAAAACGACGGTTTCTGCTCACGGGGGTTTTAGTCAAAGTCATTAGCCTAGAAAGCACACTTTGACTATGGTAAACCGAAAACGCCTAAACAGAGATGAGACAACTAGAAAATAAACGTTTGGGTTTATAGTCGGCTCTCCACCTTGTAGATCTTGTAGGCTGCATTAATCAAAGGTAACGCATCTTATCTGAGGTTAAAATTTTTTTCTTTCTAATTGTTGCTAGAAATGGGTTAAGTAGGTAGGCACAATTATTTGTAGGATGGGTTAGCGGTAGCGTAACCCATGCGGGCGTTGGGTTTCATGCTTCAACCCAACCTACGTTCATTTTATATTTAATTCCACCCACCTACTTAAAAATATCCAGGGGCGATAATATTGGATACCATTATTTCTATAAATCGCTTTACGATCTTCGATTAAATCTAAGGCCAATTCAATCGCTTTTCCCATGGTAGTTAAGTCTCCTGCGGTTAAAGTAGGTGGCGTAAATTGGTGAATTCCGACAAAATCTTGCACGGTTTTAACCCCTCCATTACCAAAGGTAACAATAGCGGTTTCTACGCTCAACGTCGCTTGCATATCCCGCATCACATCCTCCTGAAAGGTTTTGATACCATCATTGAGAGCCTTAATCGGTTCCCCTTCCATTGAACCAGACGTATCTAGTAGTAATACCACAGGACAGCGATTTTCCTGATTTTCGACAAATTCAGCCACACCAATCGGCATTTTTTTCAAGCCTCCTAAATTTTTGAACTGGGGGAACTATGGGAGTTTTAGCAATTGGGATTATTTACTTTTTGTCCTATTATATCTGAACTTCCCCCATACATATATACCATAATAGCCGAAAACCCTTATCCATCAATGGATGCACCCCCTTAACTTTTCTTAATGTACCCATGTAATTTGTAACATTTTTTAATGGACAAGAATTCTCTCCATTTGCTAGAATAGTAGTCATGTATATAGAAAAAGTTCCTAACCGTAATTCTCCCCCCGCCGTTCTTCTTCGGGAGTCCTACCGAGAAGGAGATCAAGTCAAAAAAAGAACCCTGGCCAATCTCTCAAAATTACCCGATGATATTATCGACAATCTAAAACTGGCTCTTAAAGGGGCAACACTGTCCATGAATGAAGGCATTCCCAATAATTTTGAAGTGATTAGAAGTCTTCCTCATGGTCATGTAATGGCTATTTTAGAGACGATTAAAAAATTGGGTTTAGATAAAATAATCAGTGAAAAATCCTCACGAATCAGAAACTTAGTGGTGGCGATGATTGTGGCAAGAATCATCAATCCTAAATCGAAACTAGCCACAGCGAGAGGGTTTAATAGTGAGACTGGCAGTCAGAGTTTAGGACAATTGTTAGACTTAGAAAAAGCCGATGAAGAGGAATTATATAACGCCTTAGATTGGTTATTAGAAAAACAAGAGAAAATTGAGAAACACCTAGCACTTAAACACTTAGAATCAGGCACATTAGTCTTGTATGATGTCACTTCTACTTACCTAGAAGGCAATGGTTGTGAACTGGAAAAATATAGTTATAATCGAGATAAAAAGAAAGGGGAAACTCAGATAGTTTTTGGTTTGTTATGTTCAGCTAAGGGTTGTCCGATAGCATTAGAAGTATTTGAAGGAAACACCTCAGAAGGTGCTACTTTAAGCGGACAAATTGAGAAAGTCAGAAAGGGTTGGGGGATTGAGAATGTTGTCTGGGTAAGATTAGGGGTCGAGAAGGTCGTCACCGACCTCCCCTCCCATTCAGAACCGTGCGTGAGACTTTCACCTCACACGGCTCCTAGTTTGACTGTTCCCTTGTTAAGGATACCGCTTGACTTCTCTGTGGTTGCCTGTGATAATTTCCTTGTGGTTATATCGAGGCTTCCATCGGAAGCTGATTTTTCGTCGTGACAGTGGCGGTGTAGTATTTGAAGGTTTTTATACTCATCCTTTCC